>CAZEFX010000061.1:0-17106 GCA_964511525.1 uncultured Jutongia sp. | reverse complement strand
AATATATTTTTTACATCATTATTTTATCATAAGATTTATTTTCTAACACACCCTGCTGGCATTCCAATTATATTTACAAAAGGAGTACAGGCTACTTCTTTTAGATTTATATTATTAGTCAAATTCAATTCTGTAATTTGGTTTCCAGCACAAGTTAATACCTCTAAATTAATATTTTGTGTCACATCTAATGCCGTTAATCCGCAGAGACTACAATCCAAAGCAACAAGCTCTTTATTCTTAGTTATGTTCAGATTACCTAATGGATTGCCGCCTAACATAGCTCGTTTCAATTTTGTAGCATTATCTAAATTTAATGCTGTTATTTGATTATTCGCTGCCAATAAATCTGTTAAATTTTTACATGTATCCAAATTCAATGATGTTAATTGATTCTGTTCGCACTGTAGATAGACTAAGTTTTCACCGGAATCCAAATATAAGGATGTTAACTGATTCTGCTGACAATACAGATACGTAAGACGTGAATTCTTGCTTGCATCCAGAGAAGTCAGTTGGTTATTATTTACATGCAAATTACCTAAAGCATCAAAGGCAGTCAATGAGATACTTCCTTTAAGCTGTTTTCCTTCCCAATTAATACCTAATAACTTTCCATTATATGTACCACCATCTCCCCATTCATATTGGGTTCCATCATCAAGATTTTCACTAACAGTTGCTCCTAAAGCCTTCTGTTCTTCTATTAGCTTCTTCAAAGCCTTTACATCCGCTGCGGATTTTCCGTCAATTTTTTTCTCTGTATTTTTCTCTGATGTTGCCTTTTTTACATTAATCTTGCAGATATATTTTTTCTTTCCCACCTTAGCCTGTACTTTTGCATTGCCTTTCTTTTTGGCAGTAATCTTTACACTGCTTATTTTTTTATTAGAAAGCTTTATGTACTTCTTACCGGAAATCACCGTCCACTTTACTTTCTTCTTATTATTCTTCAACTCCAATATCTCTGACTCTCCCTCTGTTAGAGACATTGCTTTTTGGCTAAGAGTTGCACTTGCTGCCTCCGTTATTTGTGCTGGCACAAATAACACAGCTGCCATTAGTATTCCAAAAAATGCACCTGTCAGTTTCTTTTTCATCATAAATCTCTCCTCCTTGCCATCATCATTTGGAATTTTCCTTACTACAATCTCTTGTATTAATAAACTACTACTTCCTTATTTTATCACGGTGATATACTATGGTCAATTTTCACTTTTGGTTTCCTTCTCTCCCTTCCGGCACATGAGCCTGCAAAATATTACTGCCACCACCGTATTCACTAAGGTTGCAACCAGGCCTGGAAACACCACCGCTGCCGGATTAACCGATCCATATTGAGCACGGTATGCAATGACACTAACGGGTATTAATTGTAATGAAGAAATATTGATGACCAGAAAGGTACACATCTCATCCGAAGCCTTGGTAAGTGGTAGTTCTTCTTTTCCTCTGTCTGTATTTCGGGACAAGGCATTTTTTCCAGAGGTTCCTTTCTTCTTTGCCAGACGTTCCCGTTCCAAAACAGCCAACTCTTTCATAGCTTTTAATCCCATAGGTGTGGCAGCCCAGCCTAATCCCAAGATATTTGCTACCATATTGGCAGTAATATATTCATTCACCTTATGATTTTTAGGAATTCTTGGAAATAAATACCGCAACACAGGTGCCATACCTTTCGTCATACTGTCCATAATTCCACAACGTTTTGCTACTTCCATCAAACCAGTCCACAAAGACATAATCCCCAGCATAGTAATTGCCAAGGTCACGGCTTCTCCTGCACTATCAATAGCCGCATTACTTACCGCTTCCACCTGACCAGAAACTACTCCCACAGATAATCCAATTAAAATCATGGCTCCCCATAAATAATTAAGCATAAACTTCTCCTTAGAACATATTTCCATTAGAAGTTTATGCTTATAAAGCTTATTTCATATCTTTTTTATTTTTTCTAATCCATGTGGAGTCTTCTTACCATCCTCATCAATGGTTACAAATACCAGTTCTCCTTCACAATGCACCTGACGGCTGATTAAATCAATGCCTTCTATCCGAAGCACAATACTGGTAGTCCCATATTTGATTACCTCATACTGCATTTCCAAAACACTACCACCCACAATTTCCTTCTTTACATTTAACTCCTTCATTGCCACAAATACTACATGGTCTGTTCGTCCCAAGGTCTTTGCGACACCAATAAATCCCGCCTCTGTCATCCATTTGGCAATATCCCCTGCAAACAAGGTCTCATGATAATTCATAAATTCTGGTCTTACAAATCTTCTGGTTGCAATCTCCATTGTCTTTCTTCTCCTTTATCCGAAACTTCAAATTCCGTTATCTCTTTTTCCCATAAACGAATTTAGGCTGTATAAATATATATTATTATACAGCCTATTTCTTTTTATGTATATTTATATTTTTACTGCTTGTCTGCCACTTTCATAGTTAATGTACCAGAAAAATCACAGCCGTCAAATCGCAGATAAACCGTTTCTTTTCCTGTTAAATTCAATGCAGACATATCAATCTGTAGTGCAGAAGACGTACTCCACGTACCAGATATTTTAATTTGTCCATCACCAATATATCCCCAATCCTGATTTCCCGTAATGGCTGTAGATAGCTTATATCCTAAACTACCCTGGGAAGAACTAAATGACAATTCCAATGATGGGGTATCATATACCATCCAATCCACACCGGAAATTGCATAACATCCTCCATAGCTTGTCATAATAAAATCACAATTCTCTCCTGATACCGGTACAATTGGATTCCAATTAGAATCACTACCTACCGTTCCATTCCATGACAGTTCTGTCTTAGCCGTTGCTGGTACGAAAATCGGATTATTTTCTGCCTGTTCTGCCAATTCCAGATACAATGCAGCTTCTGTTTCATTTTCTATCTTACAGGTTGTACGGTCATAAATATGTCCCGGAGTAGACCAAAGAACAGGACACATACCATTACTGGCAGCATACTCACAAATAGTTTCAATAAAAATATCCCTGCCTTCTTTTCTGACAGAAGTATCCGCATCTACCTTTGTATCACAAACACCATATTCTCCAATAATAACTGGATATCCTTTGTTTGAGAAACAAATTTTCATTTTTTCCAAATCGCTCTTCATAGCAGCGATATCATCCTCCGTTCCCCAAGTTGCATCATATCCCCACTCGTTATTAACATCATCCACCAAACAATAGGTAGCTGGTGAATAATAATGCACCGATACCGTTAATCTGCTGGCAACCGTATCTGTCGGCATAAAATAACGGGAATCACAGGTCCTTGCAATATCTGTATTGTAACCTGCAATCAACAAATGCCGGGTTGCATTATTCCCTCCAGTTTCACGTACAATATCAACAAAGGTCTGATTAATCTCATTAGTTACTTCATAGCATTCGTCTTCAGAAAGTGTACCTGATACCTTTTCTCCAACAGCATTATTTTCATCCCAGGCATATCCTGTCTCAGAATCTAATGCCTCATTTAAACGATCTCCCAACTCCTCATTTGCAGACTCGAATATGAGATAGTCCGAATATTCAATATAACGATTTGCAATCTGAGTCCACATAGACTTATATTTCTTCATAGCCTCTTGACGGACATTTTCATCCGGTGAACCAAATCTTCCCCACCAGGCACTGTCATAATGAATATTAATAATAACATACATTCTTTCATTGAAAGCATAATTCATTATTTCTTCCACACGATTAAAATAATCTTCACTAATGGTATATTCTCCATCCGACTCATCCATCATATTAGACCAGGCAACTGGAATACGAATAGAATTAAAACCTGCCTCTTTCATGCCTGTAATCATTTCTTGTGTAGTAACTGGAGCGCCCCATGCTGTTTCATAATCAGTGATTCCCGGATTCTGAATCCAAGTTACTCCAACCGATTCCAGAGTATTTCCTAAGTTAATCCCCAATCCCATATTATGTACCATTTGAAATGCGGTCATTTCCTCTCGCATCACCCCATTATCAATGGTAGTAATTCCATTTTTAGACAAATGGGCTCCAACAGGGGTTGTTTCCGGCATGACAGATGTTGCTGGTGTTCCTGTTGGTGTAGATGGCCTTTGGGTAGCCTCTGGAGACTCTGTCTGAGTAGAAGGTGCATCACTTCCCGATGGGGCATCTGTCTGGGTTATATCACTTTCATTCCCTCCCGGTGCAGTAGTCTGAGTTGTGTCACTTTCATTTCCTCCCGGTGCAGTAGTCTGAGTTGTGTCACTTTCATTTCCTCCCGGTGCAGTAGTCTGGGTTGCGTCACTTTCATTTCCTCCCGGTGCAGTAGTCTGGGTTGCGTCACCTTCATTTCCTCCCGGTGCAGTAGTCTGGGTTGCGTCGCTTTCATTTCCTCCTGTTACATCAGAAGATGAAACAGGATTTTGCGTTTGCTCTATCACTGGTGTTGAAGTTCCTGATGGAACACTGGAATAATCTGGTGTGACTATCTGCTCCTGCGGTTCCATTGGCACCTCCGCAGTTACTTTCACCTTACATTTTAAAGTATAATTCTTTCCCGTTTTTAACTTTACCTTACAGGTTATTTTTGCCTTTCCTTCTTTCAACGCAAAAAGCTTTCCTGTCTTGTTTACCTTTACTATTTTCTTCTTGTTGGTTTTCCAGATCACCTTTTTTACTTGCTTTTTAGAAACACCTTTTACTTTTAGTTTCTTAGTTCCTCCAATAACCATAGTAATAGTTTTAAAGTTCAGTTTTGGTTGCTTCTTTGCCGCCTGTACATTCATCGGAACAGCCATGGTAAAAACCATACAGCCAGCCAATATGCAGGAAACCATTTTTCGAGTGAATTTTTTTCTCATCATAGGCTCTTTTTCCTTTCATTTGTATATTTTTAATAACCGTTTCCCACCTATTATATTTTCCGTCCCTAATACTTAGTCATATTATACTTTATAACATCAAAAAAATATAGTGGAAAAAGGACACTTCTCTTTCTCTTTCGGACAATTTATATGGAACAGAAAAAAGGCAACGCTAACGCGTTGCCCTATAAAAAAACAATATTACTCTTCTTCTGCACCAGCCTCAGACACTTCTGCATCTTCCGCAGGCATTGTAGTTACTTCTTCATAGTCTGGAGCAATGTCTTCCTCAGCCACTTCGCTAATATCCTCCATTTCTCCTTCCATATCCAAAGTCACATACTCACGAAATTCATCCTCATCATCAAAATCCAAATCGTCAAAATCATCCTCTAACTCTTCGTCTTTTTCTTCCATCCATTTCTTCGTGAAATAGTATGCACCCGCAGCTACTGCTGCAATAGATGCCACCCCAAATAATGTTTTAAAAAACTTCTTCATAGTACACCCTCCTTCATTGCTTGTAGACTCATAACAGAACTACTTCTCTGTAGTCAAGCTTCTGGTAATGTGGAACAAATATGGTTCCAATCCCTTCTGCATTGCCAATGCTTCCTGAATATCAAAGTCTACGAAATCACCATCCTGATAACCTACTACGCGGTTGCTCTGTCCTTCACACAATAATTCCACCGCTCTGGCACCCATAGCAGATGCAAATACTCTGTCCTTACAGGTTGGGTTACCGCCACGCTGAATATGACCTAAAATAGTAGCACGAGTTTCTACACCGGTAGCTGCTTCAATGATCTTTGCCATTTCGTTAGAATTTCCAATGCCCTCTGCATTAACAATAACATGGTTTTTCTTACCAATATCATGACGTTTACGAATCTTCTCAATAATTTTCTGTATATTACCATCATACTCTTCTGTGGTCAAAATATACTCTGCTCCACTAGCAATACCAGTCCAAAGTGCAATATGACCAGCGGTACGTCCCATTACCTCAACGATACTACATCTCTCATGAGATTCTGATGTATCGCGAAGCTTGTCCATTGCCTCCATAGCAGTATTAATGGCTGTGTCGAAACCGATAGTATACTCTGTACATGCAATATCCAAATCAATGGTTCCTGGTACACCAATGGTATTAATTCCCTGTTCAGATAATCTGCTGGCTCCTTGGAAAGAACCATCACCACCGATTACAACCATACCATCGATACCATGCTTACGGCAAATCTCTGCTGCCTTCTGCTGATACTCTAGTTCTCTAAACTCTGTACAACGTGCGGTATATAAAATAGTACCTCCCAGCTGAATGATATTTGATACAGATAATGTATCCATATCAATAATATCTTCCTCTAAAAGACCTGCATATCCTCTCCGGATACCCTTTACCTTTACTCCATTTGCAATAGCGGTACGTACTACTGCACGAATCGCTGCGTTCATACCTGGTGCATCTCCACCACTTGTTAATACGCCAATTGTCTTAACTGCACTGCTCATAGTTCACCTCATTCTGTCCTATCGGACTATTCATCTCTTTCTTCTTTCCTTCTATGGAGTCATCCACATCTGACACACATAGCTTTTCTTATTGTACGCTATTTATAGAAATATTTCAAGATAATGGTTTTTCTTTGATAGCAGAAGTTACTCCTTCCAACTCCTCAAATACATTATCCCCGATTATGCGTCTCGCATTCACACTTCGACTATGTGGTAACCGTTTAATTTGTTTTTCTTGATTTAAGTAAATACATACCAAATCTCTTCCATCATAGGGAAGCATACAGGAATACAGCTTCTGCTCCTGTGCCAAAAAAGCCTCTTTATTTTCAAAACGCAGCCAAAGCTCACAAGGAATACTGTCAAAAGGAATAATATCCTGACAAATAATCTTACCATTACGGTTTTCCTCTAATTGGACACGTCCCTTAATAAAGACCTTATCATCTAGCTGTGCTAATTCTTTTTTCTTTTCGTATATTTTTGGAAAAACAATAACCTCTACGCTGCCATACAAATCTTCCACCGTAAGAAATGCCATTTGCTGATTGCTCCTAGTGATTTTTTGCGTTTTCTCCACAATCATTCCACCAACCACAACCATTTCTCCATCTACAACACCGGTTACTTCCTTATCATTCCCTTCATTTCCTGAAGCATTCCCGTTTTCCTGTTCCCCTTCCGTTTCCACAACAAAATCCAGAGAATTGTTGGTACAATTTTTTTGCATTAATAAAGCATAGTCCTCTAAAGGATGTCCGCTAATATAAATGCTTAGCACTTCCTTCTCAAAAGCAAGAAAATCTTCTTTTTCATACTCACCCACTTCCGGATAAGTAATTTCATTGGCATGTTCTAATTCTTCGTCCCCCAGATCAAAAAGAGACAACTGACCAGCCATAGAATCCTTTTTCTCCCGGTTTACCGTATCTAACATAGCCTGATACACTGTCATTTTCTGCTTTCTGGTTCCACCCAGACTATCAAATGCACCGGATTTAATGAAATTTTCAATGGTATGCTTATTCACTTCCTTGGACGTCAATCTTGTCATAAAATCCTGCATAGACTGATACTTACCATTCCGCTCTCTTTCTTCCACAATAGATTGAATCACAGCATGACCAACCCCTTTTATAGCGGACATTCCATAGCGGATTTTGCCATCGGAAACGGAAAATGCACTATAGCCCTCATTTACATCCGGCGGTAATATTTCGATTCCCATATCCCGACAGTTCATAACATAGCTAACCACTTTCCCCATATTGTCCTTTACAGAGGTAAGCAAAGCCGCCATAAACTCCAAAGGATAATAATATTTCAGCCAGGCAGTTTGATAAGAAACTACTGCATACGCAGCGGCATGGGATTTATTGAAAGCATATTTTGCAAAATCTGTCATATTGTTATAGATTTGATTTGCTATCTGTTCTGGAATCTCATTGGCAATACAGCCTTTTACCCCTTCTTCTTCGTTTCCATAAATAAAGTTCTTCCGCTCCGCTTCCATTACCGAGGCTTTCTTTTTTGACATGGCACGACGAACCAAATCACTTCGTCCAAAGCTATAGCCTGCCAGATTCCGAACAATCTGCATAACCTGCTCCTGATATACGATACAGCCATAGGTTCCTGATAATATAGGCTCCAACTGTGGGCAATCATAAGAAATACTCTCTCTATTTGTTTTCCCTTCAATATACTTTGGAATAAAATCCATAGGACCCGGACGGTATAAAGAGATTCCCGCAATGACATCTTCCAGACTTTCCGGCTGCAGCTCCTTCATAAACTGCTTCATTCCCCCACTCTCCAACTGGAATACACCTTCTGTCTTTCCACTGCTAATCATTCCCAATACTGCCTGATCTTCAAAATCAATGCGCATCATTTCTTCATCCGATAAACCGATCTGTTTTGCAGCATCTTGAATGACCGTTAAGGTTCTCAGTCCCAGAAAATCCATTTTTAAAAGACCTAATTCCTCTAAAGTCACCATGGTATACTGAGTGGTAATATTTCCGTCAGCCCCCTTTGATAATGGTACAAATTCATCCACAGCCTTTGGACTAATAACCACACCTGCCGCATGAACAGATGTATGTCTTGGTAAGCCTTCCAGCCTCCTTGCCATATCAATCAGATTTTTCGCCTGATCATCGGAATGATAAATCTCTTTCAATTCTGGATTTCTGTCCAGTGCAAGATCTATAGTCATACCTAAATCCATAGGAACCGCCTTGGCAATCACATCTACATATGCATAAGGAAGATCTAATACTCTTCCTACATCACGAATAACTCCTCTTGCCTTCATAGTACCAAAAGTAACAATCTGAACTACTCTATCCTCGCCATATTTCCGAGTGACATAGTCGATTACTTCCTGACGGCGTTCATAACAAAAATCAATATCAATATCCGGCATGGTTACACGCTCTGGATTTAAAAAACGCTCAAAGAGCAAATCAAAACGTATTGGGTCAATATTAGTAATTCCCAGACAATATGCCACCAAGCTGCCAGCTGCAGAGCCTCTTCCTGGTCCTACTATAATTCCATTGTCTCTGGCATACTTGATAAAATCCCATACAATCAGGAAATAATCAATAAATCCCATAGTCTGAATGGTATCTAACTCATACTGTAGTCTGTCCTGTAATTCCTCATAGGATTCTGGATAATTTTTTTTCAGCCCTTCCCGGCATAAATGATTCAAATATTCCCAAGGGGTATATCCTTCCGGCACATCATATTCTGGCAGCTTGTACTTTCCAAACTCAATATCCACATGACATCTCTTTGCAATTTCTGTGGTATTGGCAACTGCCTCCTTGGCATATGGAAATAATTGCAGCATTTCTTCTTCTGATTTTAAATAATACTGACCACCATCATAACGCATACGGTCTGTGTCTGTGACCTTTTTCTGAGTCTGGATACAAAGCAGAATATCATGAGCCTCCGCATCTTCTGCATTAATGTAATGAATATCATTGGTTGCCACTAATTTCAAACCCGTCTCCTGACTCATTCGCAAGAGACCTTGATTCACCGTTTTCTGCTCTGGAATCCCGTGGTCTTGCAGCTCCAGAAAAAAGTTTTCTTCCCCAAAAATCCCTGCCAGTCGAAGCGCTTCCTTTTTTGCCTGCTCATATTGTCCCTGCCGCAGATTAGAAGCTACTATACCAGCAAGACATGCACTTAATGCAATAAGCCCTTCGTGATACTTTTCTAACACTTCTATATCCACTCGGGGTTTATAATAAAATCCTTCTGTAAATCCTTTGGATACTATTTTCATGAGATTGGCATAGCCTTGATTATTTTCTGCTAAAAGAACCAAATGATTATACCGCTCTTCTCCCTTTGAAATTTCCCGATCAAATCTAGAGCCCGGTGCAACATAAACCTCACATCCGATGACAGGATTGATTCCTACATCCTTTGCAGCACGATAAAAATCAATCACACCATACATATTACCATGGTCGGTGATTGCCAGATGTTCCATGCCCAATTCTTTTGCACGACTTACTAATTCTTTTATTTTACAAGAACCATCCAATAAAGAATATTCTGTATGTACATGTAAATGAGTAAAGCTCATAGTTAACCTCTTTCCTTTTACATCTAAATATTATTGTGTCTTTTTACATTTTGTATATCTATTATACACAGACTCACATCTATTATCAAACCCATAAAAAGGGCAAAACCTGCGTTTTGCCCTTACAAGAATTGCAAAGCAATTCTTGTTGGCATACCACTACTATTTGAGCAATTTCCTATCCCAGAACAAAGAGTCGCTTGCGACTCTTTCGCGCCCGAGCGGTATTGCGAAGCAATAAACTTCTTCTCCGCGAGGTGCGCATCCTTAGCGGAGCGTTTTTTACTTTATAGGACGAACTTTCCTATAAAGTGAAAAAGACGGCTTTGATAAACTCAAAGCCGTCTAATATTATTTTTTGCTACCAGTAATAATTAGTTAGATAAAGCATCCTCAAGAGCTTTACGCTTTTCAGCTTCCTGCTGAGACCACTCTAAGCACTTATCATAACCATAACCAGCTGTCTCTTTACGCATCTTTGCAACATACTTGTCAAACTCTGCATCAGACTTAGCATAAATTGCATTCCAAGACTCGTTCTTGATACAGTCTGTTACCTGTTTCCAAACAGTCTTTAAATCATCAGACTTTGTACTTGCAGTATAAGAAGTACCAGGTGCTACAGTATATTTACCCATTTCAAAGTACTCATTCAACTCCTGAGCGCCTGTATGATTCTGCCAATCCTTCTGGATATCGAACTTAGCAGCTTCACGTGTACTCTTCCAGTTATCACTGTTGTATGTCTCACCATTAGAATCTGGGTTAACTGCATCAGTAGCCCAAGTAGATACAGCCATCTGCATTGTACCATCCTGGAATGTACCCTCATGTCCTTCCATAGGAGTCTTTAAGTCTTTCTTACAAGCAGCACCTAACTCTGTGAAGTGTGTATAACCTTCTTCATCATAGTACCAGCACTCATCCTTAGGACCATAAGACATAGTCATAAATCCTTCTGGAGTACAGAAGTAGTTTAAGATTTCCATACAAAGCTCTGGATACTCTGTATTTGCACCAATAGATGTGATGTAGTTACCACCAAGTGTGCTCATACCATATACGATTGGAGAAGCTTCTTCTGGCTTCATACAATACATATACTGATCATCCTCTAAATGTGCATCTGTATTAAATGCTAAAGAACCAGAGTAGTTAAAGATTGAGAACAGTACACCACCGTTCTGTACCTTTTCTACCATCTGATCATATGTCTGAGTCATTGAGTCAGGATCTAACAATCCATCACGATACAATCCATTGTACCACTTTAACATCTCAAGGTAAGGTCCATTCTCCTGTAATGCATCATAGTATGTACCAGTTGCTGGATCATAAAGACCAATACCTAATTCATCATAACCATAGTATGCAGTAGCAGTAGCTTTTACGTACATAACCATTGCATCATCCCAGTCAGGCCATAATGACACCGCATATGTCTTGTTTCCGGAATCATCCTTTGGATCCTTCTTCTGCATCTCTTTTAACATGTCAGCAAATTCATCCAAATCTTTAATCTTAGGATATCCCATTTCCTTATACAGATCCCATCTGGTATCCCATGTATAGAAGAACAACTGATGATCTTCACTGGATGTAGCAACAGAATGTCCCCATCCATATAAAGTATCCTCTGCACCACCTGTAAGCTCAGATGTTAACTCACGATTTGTCTTCAATGCATCTGGCATACCGGACACAATGTCAGGACCGTACTCATTAATTAAGTTATCCTCTTCCAGATCGTATAAAAGGCCTGCATTTAATGCCTGTGTATACTGATCCATCTTACCACCCCAGATAATAATATCTCCAAGATCCTGGTCACCCATCTTGGTCTGGAAAATACCATCTGAATCTGGTACAATGTTCAACTCAACGTTGAACTTCTCCTTTAATACATCACCCATCCAACCAGTCTGAATACCAGAATAGTTAGCTAACTGGCTATATACAGTTAAGGTGATTGGGCCATCATCCTTAGAACCACAACCGGTCATAGCGGATGTAGCTCCCACTACCATGCTTGTAGCTAACAACATGGAAAGTGCTTTGGTTTTAAATCCTTTTCGCATAATTCATCCTCCATTTCTTTTTTTGGGATTTCTTACTCTCCGTTATGCATATTCCCTATGCTAAAATCTATTTTAGAACAAACCCGCATTATTTTCTACAAGCAATTTTTCATTTTTTTCTGCTTTTTTGTAAAAAATATCTAATTTTTCATGTAAATTGCTTTGGAGGATTTTTTTCTTTTAATAAACATACAATTTCACGGAGGTACACTTAGCATTATTCAGCAGATTGCGATATAAACTTTTCTTTCCAGAAGGAATTACCAGATAACTTCCACTCTTGGTATTTTTAAATGCTTCCGATTTTATCTGAGTGATTTTCTTTGATTTCACAATAACTGCTTTTAATTTTGTACAATTTTTAAATGCCTTCACACCAATTCGGTTCACATTAGCTGGTATGGTAATGGTTCTTAATGAACTGCAACCTGCGAATGCCTGCTTTTTAATCACTTCCAAAGTGCTCTTAAAGTTCACCTGCTGTAAGGTGCTTACCCCCTGAAATGCCCGGACTCCAATAAATTTCACATTTTTCTTAATAGTAACGGTCTTTAATGCAGTACATTTCTTAAATGCTTTAGAACCAACACCAGTAATCAAATAGTTATATCCATCCTTTGTAACACTTTCCTGAACAGTAAGAGTCTTTTTGGTTCTTGCTGCTTCTCTTACTTCCTTCACCTTTACCTCTCCTGTACTGGTCGCAGTAGGCTCTTTCTCTACTATATATATGTAGTTTCCTGATGTAATCTCTTCTCCTACCTTAACAGCTGTTCCTGAAACTGCTGGTGCTGTTGTAACATCCGCAGGTGTCGTTGGAACAATAGATGGAGAAGTAGTTGGGGCTGCCGTTGGTGTTGTAGTTGGCGTTGTTGTTGGTGTTATGGTTGCCGTGATAGATGGTGGCGTTGTTGTTGATTCCACAGTGGAATCTACTATATCAGAGAATGTTCCTTTCTGAATCACAGTTCCTGAAGCCATCTCGACTTCCAAAGCCTGTCTCCTCACCGCAGCAGCCTTTCCCTGCCCCGGCAATGCTCCTACACTGATACCAGACACTAGAAGTGCTGCACTTAGTGCTAATGATACTACTTTTTTTAACTCTCTCATGTGATAACCTCCTTTTGTTTCCTTTCCAAAACTTCTTTTACTTTTAGAACAGCTTTTACTATAATTTGTCTGCCCTTACTCAAGATACTACTATTGAAATAAGTCACAAATACGTTTTTTTTATGACATTTTTCTGAATTTTTTGTGTCAAAAATATGGCAAAGCCATCCTTGTAGAACGTTTTTTATTGAATAGGAGGAATTTTCCTCTATAAAGCAAAAAAACTGCCTGAATTCCTCTTCAGACAGCTTAACTTCATATAATAATTATGCTTCAGCAGTGCTTAAATACTTTACAATATCTTCCATAGCATTTTCTTCATCCTCGCCATTTGCAGATACGACTACTTCTTCTCCTGCTGCTAAACCTAATGTCATCATTCCCATAATGCTTTTTGCATTTACTCTCTTATCTTCACATTCTACGTATATGCTGCTGCTATACTGACTTGCCACCTGTACTAATACAGCTACAGGTCTTGCTTCCAATCCATTCTGAAGCTGGATTTTGATTTTCTTAGTTATCATTTCTACGCTTCCTCCTCATAAATGTGAAGGGACTTACTCATCCTCTTCTCTCTCTCATTTCATTTGCAATATCGCCCAGCTTCCTGAGCCGATGATTTACACCAGATTTTCCAATAGGGGGATCTAACATCTGCCCCAGCTCCTGTAGGGAACGTTCCGGATATTCAAGACGAAGCTCTGCAATTTCACGCAAGCTTTTCGCTAACTGATTCAATCCCATATTGCTGGCAATATAGTTAATATCATCAATTTGTTTTTTTGCAGCTGTTACCGTCTTATTAATATTTGCCGTTTCACAATTCACTTGCCGGTTAACAGAATTCCGAACTTCTTTCACTATTCGGATATTCTCAAGTTCCATCAAAGCAACATGTGCTTCTACTACATTTAAAAAATCCACAATCTGAGAACCTTCTTTTATGTAGACTACCTGATATTTTTTGCGTTCTACTATTTTTGCATCCATATGAAAGAAAATCATCATTTCTCGAATCTGGACTGCAAGCTTCCGTGATAATACCGCGATTTCCAAATGATATGCTTTCTCTGGATCTGTCACGGAACCCGAAACCAAAAATACGCCACGCAAAAATGCCCGTTTACAGCATGCATTCTGCACTAATCCAGATTGACCGGATACAAGACTGACACGAACATTTCCTAAATCATCCATCACCTTAATTGCTTTCAAAACAGCAACCACCATATCTGGCTCTTGTATGATGATGTGATAACTTACCGCACATTTTTTTAAATTGTGATTACGTACTACGACCTCTACCGAAGCCTGAAACAATCTCCTTAATAAGATATAAGATTTTTGTGCCACTGTCAAGTTTTCTGTATTTATTTCCAGACAATACCTGTTTTCTGAGACCTTCCGAACTCTTCCTGACAGCGAAAAAATAGCAGCCAGTTCCGCCAGCTGACAATGCCTTGCAGAAGAAGTCTGCTTTGTCAACTCTTCCTTTACCTCTCTTGAAAAAGACATGTTCCCTCTTCCTCTCTGCCTTCCTCTAAACTCCTGTCATCATCCCTTGGCAATATCCCGATGCTCTACCTTTAAGCTATATGGTAATTGCTTCATATGTTTTCCCAGAGCATTTGCAATCGTTACCGAGCGATGCTTTCCTCCAGTACATCCTACACTGATAACCAATTGGTTTTTTCCTTCCAATATGTAATTTGGAATTAAAAATTCTATCATTTCAAATAATTTCTTTTCAAAGGTCTCCGCCTGTTGGGAAGACATAACAAAATCATACACCGCTCTGTCATTTCCTGTTAATTGCTTCAAATCAGCAATGTAATATGGATTTGGCAAAAATCGTACATCGAAAACTAAATCCGAATCCTCTGGAATGCCATATTTAAATCCAAAAGATAAAATTGTAACAAAGAAATTTTCGTATTCATCTTTTCCTAAAAAAATTTTATCAATTTCCTGCTTTAAATCCCTAACCAGCATATGACTGGTATCCAGAATATAATCCGCCCGTTTCTTAATAAATGCCAGTTCTTCCCGTTCCGCTTCAATGGCCTTATCCACTCTTCCCTGTAAAGCTAACGGATGATTTCTTCTGGTTTCCTTATAGCGTTTCACCAAAACAGAGCTATCCGCATCCAGAAACAATATTTCATAACGATACCCTTGTTCCTGCATTTCATCCAGAATGTCATCTAATTCAGACAAGCCCTGCAGATTTCTTACATCGATTCCTAAAGCTGCCCTCTCAATAGAATTTTCCTCAATCATGATTTTCGTCAACTTAGGAATCAACCCAACTGGCAGATTATCCACACAAAAATATCCCATATCCTCCAGCATTTTTGATACAGAACTTCTGCCTGCTCCTGACATACCTGTCACGATTACAAATCTCATATTCTTTTAACCTCCAGCTCCAATGTTACACCAAACTCTGCATTCACCGTCTTCTGTACATGTTCAATAACATCCATAGCCTGAGCATACGTTCCTTTTCCAACATTTACCACAAATCCACAATGCTTTTCCGATACCATAACATCACCACAACGGTATCCACGGAGCCCTGCATCCTGAATCAGCTTTCCTGCAAAATGTCCCTCCGGACGTTTAAAGGTACTTCCTGCACTTCCATATTCTAAAGGTTGTTTTTCTCTTCTTTTTCCATTCAACTCCCGAATAGTATCCTGAATCTGGGTAACCTGCCCCTTTTCAAAAGCAAAGGCTGCCTCCAGCACAATCATTTTTTCTTCCTGAATCACACTATGACGATAGGAAAGCTTTAACTCTTCATTAGATAAAACCTTTATCGTTCCATCTGCCATCAATACTTTGGCATGAACAATCACATCTTTTATTTCTCCCCCATAAGCTCCTGCATTCATCGTTACAGCACCACCTAAGGTTCCAGGAATTCCACTGGCAAATTCAAACCCCTTTAACCCTTTTGCAGCCACTTTAGAAGCCAAGGTAGAAAGCATCACTCCGCTACCTGCCGTTACCAGCGTCATCTCCTCCGGGTTCCCGCTTTCCTGAAATTCTATCTTGGAAAGTCCTTTAGTAGAAAGCATTACTCCCCGGTATCCTTCATCATGAACCAAAAGATTACTTCCATTTCCCAATATAAAATAAGAAGTTCCTTCTTTTTTACAATATTCAATTAACTCCTTCAGTATCTCTTCTGACTGTACTTCTACAAAAAAATCCGCAGGACCACCAATCCGAAAAGTGGTATGTGCCGACATGGGCTCCTGCTCTTTGACATTTTCTATTCCTGCAATTTTTTGTAACTGCTCAAAATTTACCATTTATAGCCTCCATTTTTGTGCTTCTGGAATAAACTTCTATCTACGAAATATAATAATCTACTGCAATACTAGACTCCGCTACAGAATGCATATGCTTCTTTACCACATCGCAATGATAGGAATCCTTTTGATACGCATCCAGTGCCGCCTCATCCTCTAATAAAACCTGTAATATAATATCATAGGAACGCTCTGATTTCAAGAAATCCACACCAACCTCAATGCCCTTTACCAATGGCACATTTCCATCCATAGATAATAAAATTTCTTTGGTCTTTTCTAATAACTCCTGTGTAGGCTCTGCCAATTTGAAACATACAATATGCTTAATCATATTCTTTTCCTCCTGATTTTTTTATTTCCTGCCCCCATCTTAACATAAAACCAACTGGCAGGCTACCTATTCTCTTTTTCATTGAAAAGAAAAAAATCCTTGTAGCTATTCTACAAGGATTCTCAACGTGCGCGAGAAGATTCGAACTCCCGACCTTCTGATCCGTAGTCAGACGCTCTATCCAGCTGAGCTACGCGCACAAATGTACTTTTAGGCTCTCGCCTTTCTGTACCGTACTTGATGTATTATAC
>CAZEFX010000060.1:11419-17608 GCA_964511525.1 uncultured Jutongia sp. | reverse complement strand
GTATCCTACCTGATCCATTTTATCAATAATTGGAAGCATCTGCTCTGTTGTCATTCTTGTTGCAATCAGAGACTGATGCGCATCACGGAGAATAGTCTCCGTAATCTTCAAAGGTTTCTTATCAGCCATGATTCCTCCATTCTGCCTCAAGGATTTTCTTAGGTTAAAACCGAGTTCAGCTATTTTATAAAGAACTTCATTCTTAACCTAAGAATCCATATTAAGGCAAATCAATTAATATATTATCATAGTTACATATTTCTTTACATTACACCAAAGATAGCCATAAATACACCGGCTGCAACTGCAGTACCGATAACACCGGCTACGTTTGGTCCCATTGCATGCATCAAAAGGAAATTTGTAGGATCTGCTTCGGAACCAACCTTCTGTGATACACGGGCAGCCATAGGAACTGCAGATACACCTGCTGAACCAATCAGTGGATTAATCTTACCCTTGGTAGCCCAGCACATTAATTTGCCAAATAAAATACCGGATGCAGTACCGATTGCGAAAGCAACCAAACCAAGTGCTACAATCTTTAAGGTTTCTACACGAAGGAATGCTTCTGCAGAAGTAGTTGCACCTACAGAAGTACCTAGTAAGATAACGACAATGTACATCAGTGCATTTGATGCAGTTTCTGCAAGCTGCTTTACTACACCAGACTCTTTGAATAAGTTACCAAGCATGAGCATACCAACAAGAGGAGCTGTACTTGGGAGTAATAAACATACTACAATAGTAACAATGATTGGGAACAGAATTCTTTCCAGCTTAGAAACCGGACGAAGCTGCTCCATCTTAATCTTACGTTCCTTTTCCGTAGTAAGAAGCTTCATGATTGGTGGCTGGATAATAGGCACCAATGACATGTAAGAGTATGCAGCAACCGCAATTGGTCCCATATATTCAGTCTGACCTAATTTACCACAAAGGAAAATAGAGGTAGGACCATCTGCACCACCGATAATAGAAATGGCAGCTGCAGCCTTATCGTTAAAACCTAATGCAATCGCAGCAAGGTAAGCACTAAAAATACCAAACTGTGCTGCTGCACCCAAAAGGAAACTCATTGGGTTTGCAATCAGAGGAGCAAAGTCTGTCATCGCACCTACTCCAAGGAAAATCAGAGAAGGTAAGATACTCCACTCATCTAACAGATAGAAATAATGTAATAAACCACCTACGCCATTGGAAGTATCCTCTGGACTTGCCATGATATCCGGATAAATATTTACCAGAATCATACCAAATGCAATCGGAAGCAACAACAATGGCTCGTATTCTTTTTTAATCGCCAGATATAGGAAAATACATCCAACCAGAATCATCAGATAATTGCCTGGTGTTAAAGAGGCAAAAGCGGTCTGGCCAAGAAGGTTTTCCAGCGTTGTCATAACGTATTCCAAAGTAATTCCCTCCTAATTAGTTCAATGTTGCTAATACTGCTCCTGCTTCTACAGAATCACCAGCTGCAGCATTGATACTTGCTACAGTACCATCTTCTGTTGCAACTACTTCGTTCTCCATCTTCATCGCTTCCAAAATCATAAGAACATCGCCCTTCTTTACAGCCTGTCCTACAGAAGCCTTTACAGATAAAATCTTACCAGGCATTGGAGCATTTACCTTGATTGCACCCTGTCCACCTGCTGGTGCAGCTGCTTTTGGTGCAGCCTTTGGAGCTGCCTTAGGTGCACTTGCTACAGGAGCTGCTGCTCCAGCGCCGCCTTCTTCTACAGTAACATCATAAACTGTTCCATTTACAGTAATTGTATAATTCTTCATAATTAACCTCTTTCTGCGCTGTTTTGCGCCTAATATTATGATCTGCGGATAATAGAACGAACTACTAAACCGTCTGCACTTTCTGTTTCACTTGCTGCAGCAATGGCAGCAGTAATAACAGCTACTAATTCTAAATCGTCTGCAAGATTTTCTTCTACTGCAGCCGGAGCTGTTTCTGTTACTACAGTGGAAGAACTTGTATCAGCCTGATTCTTTTGGAATGCTCCAAAAAACTTGAAACAGCCAATTAATAATGAAATGAAAATTAATACAGCAAATACAATTGCCATACACATGATAGTGTTAATTCCGGCAGTTTTCATTTTATCACCTAAAGTTTTATAATCCTCAAACTTTAAACTGTACATACCGGTTTCATCCACCTGAATCGCACCTGTCTCATCAAAAGTAAGACTAATCACTACTTTTTTATCGTTTTCACAAAGCCAGGTTTCATTTACTGTGGCAGACTCCTGTGTAATCGTAAAGGTAGTACTTACCTTCTCTTTAACATTTACATATTTTTTCTTTAATGCAACAAATTCCTGATACTGAGCCAGAGTGGTTTCATCCATCTGAGCCTGATAAGTATCTATGATAGCCTGAAAATCTTGAGCAAACCAGCTTGCAACAAATTCGTCTGTCTGAGTTTCCAAGGTTTTCTTATCGAAGTTTTCATTTTCTCTTACAAGGCTACAGCCTGCCAACATCAGAATACAGGATAACATGCAGAAAAGTAACGCTAATTTCTTTTTCATATGTCTCTCCTTACTTAGATGGTTCCATGTTTTTTGCCAATTGGATACTCGCTCTTAGAGAAAAGCATCTCAAAGGCAAATAATAACTGTTTTCTAGCAGATTCCGGCTCAATGACAGAATCAATATAACCTCTTGCTGCTGCTGCGTCAGTACCAGACTGTGCTGCAAATTCAGCAGATTTTGCAGTAAGGTCTGCATCCTTATCATCAGCATACATAATCTTAGCAGCAATATCAGCATCCATCATACCAATCTGAGCTTCTGGAAGAGCAAATACCATATCAGCACCAATATGCTTAGAATTCATAGAAACATAAGCACTGCCATAAGCCTTACCTGTAATCAGGTTTACTTTAGGTACATCAGCTTCTACAAATGCTGCGGTAAGAGCTGCAACCTTTGCTGCAATTGTCTTTTCCTCTTCTACAGTTGTAGCAAAGCCTTCTACATTTGTCATTGTTAATACAGGAATGTTGAAAGCGTTACATTTCTTAAGGAAAGATACTGCCTTATCACATCCGTTAGATGTAAGACGAGCTTCAAAATTTTCTACTTCTTTGCCATTCTCATCAAAAATAGCAGTACGGTTTGCAATACAACCAATGGTAAGACCATCTAAGCAGATAAATCCGGTTACCATTTCTTTTGCATAATCCTTCTTTACTTCAAAGAAGAAACGGTTATCTCCTAAATCCTCTAAAGCAAGGGCTGGATCTTTTACTTCTGCTGCGAAGTCTGGAACCAGACGGTTCAAATCATCCATACACTCATCAGAACCAGCAGTATCGTTATTGTTCTCAGGAAGGATGGTCATCAGTTCTCTGATACGGTTAATCATTTCTTCCTCACCATCACAGACTACATCAACAACAGATGCTGTCTTCTGGAAATCTGCAGATGCTGTATCCAGCTTCTCTGTATAATTTCCTTCTAATGTATTTGGAGAATTAACAAATAACTTTGCGTTATTTTTCTCCATAAATGTGAAATCACTCATAGCAGCCATAACAGCTACTCCACCACCGCAATTTCCAAAAATTGCACTAATCTGAGGAACGATGCCAGAAGCTTGGGCTTTTACCTTATAAATCTGACCAAAACCTGCAAGGGCATCGGTTGCTTCCTGAAGACGCATACCTGCACAATCAATCAAACCAACTACTGGTGTACCAGTCTTCATAGCTAATTCATAGATATGTACGATTTTCTTAGCATGCATTTCACCAATTGTTCCATTTAGTGCTGCTGCGTCCTGACTATATACATAGACAGGAATGTTCTGGATCAGTCCGTATCCGGTAACCACTCCATCGGCTGGTACGGCTTTCTCCTGCATGTTAAAATCAGTACTTCTCTTGGTGATATTTGCACCGATTTCAACAAAACTGTTTTCGTCAACTAAAGTCGCAATGCGGTCTTTTGCTGACAAAGCATTTGTGTTACTCATGTTTAGACCTCCTATATAATAGTAATAATAAAAACAAATCTACACCAATTTTAATTTTATCTCTTTTGTCGAAAAATGGCAACCTCTTTTCAGATTTTAATTCACAAAAAAGAATGTTTTTATTTAGTGGCTCATATACTTAAAAATGAACAATGTTTATTGCTATACCTGTATACGATTTTAGGTATGGTTTCGTGAGGTTTCCATGCAGAAAAAAATAAGTATTCTTCTGTTTTGTATTAGTCTCTATTTTTTATATACTTCCCTAAATAGTATCCTTGGATTTCAATGTAATAAAATGCTTTCTGCAAATACTTCCACACAGCTTAGTGCAGCAAAGGAAATAACCTATTCTGCGAAAGAATTAGGTTGTGATTCTTCTGTTGCCACCCCTTCTTCCTTGTATTCTAAGGCATATTGTGTTATGGATGCAGATACTAAGCGGGTTCTTTTTGGAAAAAATGCAGAAGAAAAAATGCCAATGGCAAGTACTACAAAGATTATGACCTGTATCCTTGCCTTAGAGGAAGGAAATTTGTCCGATACGGTCACTGTTTCTTCCTATGCTTCTACTATGCCTGATGTCCAATTAAACATTAGGGAGGGAGAAACTTACCTATTAAAAGATTTACTTTATTCTCTGATGTTGGAATCTCACAACGATACTGCTGTAGCTATAGCAGAGCATCTTGGTGGTTCTGTAGAGGGCTTTGCGGAAATGATGAACGAAAAAGCTATGGAGCTTGGCTGCACCAACACAAATTTTGTTACTCCTAATGGTCTGGATCACAAGGAACATTACACCACGGCTGCGGAATTATGCATGATTGCAGCATACGCTATTCAGAATCCTGATTTTTTGGAAATTATCCAGACTCCAAGCTATTCTTTTCAGGAACAATCAGGCTCCCGAAGCTTTACCGTAAATAACCACGATGCATTTTTGTCTCAATATGAAGGAGCCATGGGGATTAAAACAGGTTTTACCAATGATGCGGGGTACTGCTTTAGCGGTGCAGCAAAAAGAGATGGTCAGACCCTTGTATCAGCAGTGCTTGCCTGTGGCTGGCCTCCAAACAAATCCTATAAATGGTCTGATACGAAAAAATTAATGGATTATGGATTTGAAGCATACGAAACTACTACGATTCCTCTTTGTCAGGATAAAATTAATCTGTCTGTAGAAGAAGGAAAAAGGTCTCAGCTGTTATTAAAACGAAATTCTCAGGAAAAACTTACTCTCCCACTAACGGCTTCAGACGTTATTACTGTGAAATATCAGCTTCCGGAAAAAATAAAAGCCCCGGTAAGAGCCGGGGACATTATAGGATATGAAATATATTCCGTGAATGGAACCCCTTGTCTTGAAATTCCATTAACTGCTAAAAATGATATTCAGGAAATTGATTATTTTTATTGGATAGAAATGCTGAGCCAGCTATTCTTAGGAAGCTAAGTGCCTATTTAGCACTTAACTGCTAAGTCGGGTCTGCCCCTTTCTGCCAGCTTGATTGCCTTACAAATCCGACGGTATGTTAGTTCAGAAACCTCTACAGACTTCAGGTTTTTATATTCCTCGTAGTACATGGGTCTTAAATAATATACCTGCGTTTTCACTTTGCGAAGAGACCATAAATCAAACACCTTCCAAGAGTCTACTATGGCCACGGGAACTACTGGTGCCTTTGCCCGCATAGCACTTTTAAAACAGCCCGGCTTAAAACGGTCTACATAGTTTCCATTTCGATGAGTATAACCGCCAGCTGGAAAAATCAAAAATTTCCTGCCTTGTTTTACTTCCTGAGACATTTCTTTTATAATGCCTGCGGCTTGACGTAAATCATCCAGACGGATTCTTTTTCCTTGTACCAGATCAATAAACTGGCTTACCAAAGGTCCATGGGAGCGGGCATCGTCCATTACTACCGAACAGGGTTTTTTGTGAGTATGAATAATTCCTAAGGCATCATATTTTCCCTGATGATTGGAAAACATAACATAGCCCCCTTTTTTAGGAAGATTATCCTGTCCGTAAGCCACAGTTCGGATTCGACCGGTTTTCATCATATAGCGGATGACCTTTTGGTCATATTTGTAACGGAATTCTTCAGTATATTTTTCTGGATGCCTTGCATAATATTCCATGGTAGGAATCATCCAGGAGCGATATAAATTACCGGCAATTACAT
>CAZEFX010000060.1:0-11409 GCA_964511525.1 uncultured Jutongia sp. | reverse complement strand
GCATATTTCATCCCGTCCTTTCTTTAAATATATAAAAGTAAACATATTTTAATGCGGACAAGTTCAAATACTCTTTGCTCATAACAGCAATTTAATGATTTTTGGCAATAAGTAATTTATCATATTAAAATAAAATTAGCAACTGCTAATGCAAGGGGATTCTGCATTGACATTAAGGTTTCTTATCTATAGAATGAATACGATATTAGAAATGTTGTGATATAATATCCCGTATATATTTATTCTTTATAGAAATGGAGTTTTCATTTATGGCATTAGATGGTATTGTCATTGCAAATATGGCACAGGAGTTACAGCAGGCTTTAGTTGGTGGACGAATCACAAAAATCGCCCAGCCGGAAAAGGACGAGCTGTTATTAACGATTAAACAGAGTAAAACCACAGAGGAGGGCACGGTACGTTCCCAGCATAGATTGGTGATTTCCGTCAATCCAAGTCTTCCTTTGATTTATTTAACAGAGGAAAATAAAACCTCTCCTATGACTGCCCCTACATTTTGTATGGTGCTTCGGAAGCACTTAAACAACTGTAAGATTTTGTCGATTCAGCAGTATGGTTTAGAACGTGTGCTTTTTATGGAGCTGGAGCATTTAAATGAAATGGGTGATATGTGTAAAAAGTATCTCTACATTGAACTTATGGGAAAGCATAGTAATATTATTTTTTGTGATGAAGACAAGAAAATCATTGATAGTATTAAGCATGTTTCCCTTTTAGTAAGTTCTGTCCGGGAAGTTTTGCCAGGCAGGGAATATTTTATCCCTAATACGTTGGAAAAGGAAAATCCCTATGAAATCACTCAGGAGGATTTTCTAAATAAGGTGCTGTCCAAGCCAACTACACCAGCCAAGGCGATTTATACATCTCTTACTGGCTTTAGTCCATTAATGGCAAATGAACTACTTTACCGGGCTTCTCTTGCGGAAAAATCCAGTACCAGTGAATTAACGGAAATGGAACAGCTGCATTTATACAGAAACTTTGAAGAACTGCGACAGGAGCTGCTGGAACAAAGCTTTCAGCCTATGGTTGTATTAAAAAATAAGGAGCCTATGGAGTTTGCCAGTCTGGCACTGACCTCCTATCAACAGGATTCCCTTTATGAAATCCAGCAGTATGAAAGTGTCAGCCAGATGCTTTACGACTTTTACAAGGCAAAAGAAATCTATTCCCGCATCCGCCAGAAATCCTTTGATTTACGTCGAATTACCACCACTGCTTTGGAGCGAAATCGAAAAAAGTTTGACCTTCAGGAAAAGCAGTTAAAGGATACTGAGAAACGGGAAAAATATAAAATATATGGGGAACTGATTACCACCTATGGCTACTCTCTTACTGGTGGGGAAAAATCTTTGACCTGCGAAAATTATTATACCGGAAAGGAAATACAGATTCCTTTGGACGATACTTTGGATGCCATGGCGAATGCCAAGCGCTATTTTGATAAGTACGCAAAATTAAAACGTACCTATGAGGCGCTTTCAGTTCAAATCAAGGAAACAGAAGAAGAAATCCGACATCTGGAGTCGATTAGTAATGCGTTGGATATTGCCCGTCAGGAGTCAGATTTAACTTCTATTAAGCAGGAGCTGGCGGATTATGGTTATATGAAGCGTCACACTGGAAAAGAAAAAGGAAAACGGCAGGAAAAAAGTAAACCATTCCATTATCTGTCTTCTGATGGATTTCATATTTATGTAGGAAGAAATAATTATCAGAATGAGGAAATTACTTTCCAGATGGCGAATGGTGGCGATTGGTGGTTTCATGCCAAAGGCATGGCAGGCTCCCATGTGATTGTAAAAACAGGAGGACAGGAGCTTCCAGACCGAACCTTTGAAGAGGCGGCAAGTCTGGCTGCCTGGTATTCTAAGGCGAAGGAACAGACAAAGGTAGAAATTGATTATATCCAGAGAAAGCATGTAAAGAAACCAAATGGAAGCAAGCCGGGATTTGTGGTATATTACACCAACTATTCCATGACAATTTCACCAGATATTTCCGGTTTGATGGAACTGGATGACTAAGAAACTTTTAGAATTATACAGAAAAAGTCTGATTAAGGCTCATGTTCTTTATTAGACAGAAATGAGGGAAAAATGATACAGTCCGATAATCATGTACACACCAGCTTCTCTTCTGATAGCGAGACTCCAATGGAAGAAATGTTAAAACAGGCAATCCGCCTTGGTTTCTCCTCTATTTGCTTTACAGATCATATGGATTATGATTTTCCAGATCTGGGAAATGGGATGGATTTTGTTTTTGAGCCGGATGCATATTTTGCAGAAATCAAGAGTTTAGAACGGGCATATCCTCAGATTTCCATACGTCGAGGAATCGAATTAGGGTTAAAGCCTTATTTGAAAGAACGCTGCAATCAGCTTACTTCTTCTCTTCCCTTTGACTTTATTATAGGTTCTACTCATTTGGTGGATGATTTGGACCCTTACTATCCAGAATATTGGGAGGGAAAAACAGAAAAAAAGGGAATAGACCATTATTATGAAACTACATTAGAGAATATTCATTCCGGGATTGACTTTGATGTGTATGGGCATATTGATTATATTATCCGTTATACTCCAACTCAGCATGAATACCGCAGACAAGGGATTTTTAATGAAGAGTATATGGAAAAAAGTCTAAAAAATTCCTTTGAATTGGTAGATGAAATCTTAAAGGCGTTGATTAATACAGGCAAGGGTATTGAGTTAAATACTGCCGGGCTAAAATATGGACTGGGACATCCCCATCCCCACGAAACCATTTTAAAGCGCTACCGGGAGCTTGGTGGGGAAATCATCACCATTGGTTCCGATGGGCATCAGCCAGAGCATTTAGGCTATGACTTTGGGAAAGTGCCAGATTTATTAAGAAACTGCGGTTTTTCTTATTATACGGAATTCCATCAAAGAAGACCGAAGATGCTGGTTGTGAAATAATTATATGAATTCTACGTTTCGGAGCACGAATACATATTAATTCCTTGCCTTCACCATAGTTCCACCACATACCACATATTCCCCTTGGTAGCATACCAGAGCCTGACCCGGAGTCATGGCTCTCTGGGGTTCTTCAAAGGTGCAAAGCATCTGTCCATTTTCTAACATTTTCAAGCGGGCTTTGGCTCCTTTATGGGAATAGCGGATTTTAGCAAAAACCTCCGCCTCCTCTCCTATCTGTAATTCTGGTATTGCCATGAAATTCACGGATTCTACCAAAACCTCCCGATGGAAAAGGTCTTCGCTTTCTCCAATACGTACCTGATTGGAGGAAGGACAGATTTCCGTAACAAACACCGGATGTCCCATGGCGATTCCTAAGCCTTTTCTCTGGCCAATGGTATATTGGTAATATCCTTTATTCTTTCCAAGAATCCTTCCTTGATTATCAATAAATTCTCCTTCACCAGGCAGATTTTTTCCCTGCTGGCGGATGAAATTGCCATAATCATGGTCGGGAATGAAACAAATATCCTGACTATCTGGCTTAGATGCCACCTGTAAACCGATTTTTTCTGCTAACTGGCGGATAACATCCTTGGAATACTCCCCTACCGGCATCAGTGTCCGTGATAATTGCTCCTGTGTAAGATTATAAAGGGCATAGGTTTGATCCTTTAATGCAGTAACAGAATTACGAACAGCATAACGTCCATTATCTAGCTGGTCTATCCGGGCATAATGACCGGTAGCAATAAAATCTGCACCGATTTCTTCTGCCTTTTTTATCAGGGACTGCCATTTGATATGACGGTTACAGGCATTACAAGGATTTGGGGTGCGACCCTGCAAATACTCCTCAATGAAATAGTCTATAACGCCACAACGGAATTCCTTTGTAAAATCTATGGTATCATGAGGGATTTCTAATTTCTCTGCTACTTCTTGGGCATCGGTGACAATAGATGCACTTCCACAGCCTTCTGAAATAATCTGCTCCGGCAGGGTCAACATGGTAACACCATATACCTCATATCCCTCTTCCTTTAATAAATAAGCTGCTACAGAGGAGTCTACGCCTCCTGACATTCCTACTACAACCTTCCCTTTGCTCATAGTAATAACCATGCCTTTCTAAAAATATCTTTAATTACTATCCTACTGCTGCTTTTTTATGAGCCCAATAGGATTTTAATCTATCATCATTCTTAAAGTATCATAGCGAAAGAAGGTCATTCTGTCTAGTGGAATTGTGAGGGAATTCCTTTTAAGCCTGTGTCAAGCTTCGTAGTTCTTCGACACATTTTTGAATGCATCGAAATACATAATGAATCTCTTCTATGGTGTTTTCATAGCCGATGGTAATACGAATAGAACTATCGGCTTGTTCTTCCGTTAAGCCAAGAGCCATCAGTACATGGGAAGGTTTCTGGTCAGATGTGGTGCAGGCAGAACCACCAGACACACAGATTCCATGCATTTCCAACATTGCCATTAAGGCATGTGCATCTACTCCGTCAAATCGAAGGTTCAAATTTCCGGGAAGACGTTTTGAAAGGGAACCGTTTAAATACACATTTGGAATTTCCTTTGAAATCCGTTCCCATAAATAATCCCGCAGCATTTTTTCGTGCTCGTAATGATTTTTCTGATGCAGAGAAGATAAGTAGGCGGCTTCTCCCATTCCTATGATTCCTGCTACGTTTTCTGTGCCAGCACGAAGATGGTTTTCCTGACTTCCCCCAAAGAATAATGGACTTAAGATTATCCCTTTCCGTGCATAGAAAAAACCAACCCCTTTTGGGCCTCCAAATTTATGGGCGCTAACACTCATCATATCAATATGCATAGCTTCTACATTTACAGGCAGATGTCCGAAAAATTGTACTGCATCGGTATGGAACAAAATCCCATTCTCTCTTGCCAATGCACCGATTTCATGGATTGGCTGCAAGGTTCCGATTTCGTTATTAGAAGCCATAATGGAAATTAAAATGGTATCGGGACGAATTGCTTTACGAAGAAAATCTAAGTCAATGATACCTTCTCGATTTATGGGAAGATAGGTAACACGAACCCCTTGACTCTCCAAAAACTCACAGGTATGGAGGAGGGCATGATGTTCTATCTGGGTAGTGATAATATGTCTGCCCTTCCAGGAATAGTTTCGTAATGCATTTACAAGAGCCCAATTATCTCCTTCTGTTCCACCGCTGGTAAAATAAATTTCTTCTGGCTGGGCATGAATCTCCTCTGCCAGAAGCTGTCGTACCTGTTCTATCTCTTTACGGGTATCCTCTCCTGCTTCATAACCACCAGAAGGATTATAGAATTGTTTATAAAAATAGGGTATCATCCGATGGACGGCCTGGGGATACATGGCAGTAGTGGCTGCGTGGTCTAGATAAATCATAATATTTCCTCTTTTCAAAAGTAAAACTCCTTATATTCTATGCGAAGAAAAATCATAGTTGCGAAAAAAACATCATAGAATATTCATGACAATATGAACCTGAAGCAGAAAATATAGGGTTTCTGTTTCAAGCAAGTGAGTTTTGATATGGGATTATCTGGACATAAATTGATAAAAGGAACATTGATTTTAACTCTGGCAGGATTTTTAACAAGAATCATTGGATTTGTTTATAAAATCTATTTAGCAGATATGCTAGGTGCTAAGATGCTGGGAATCTATCAGCTGGTATTTCCGATTTATTCTATTTGCTTTACTATTTATGGTGCCGGAATTCAGACCGCCATTTCCCAAGTGATTGCTTCTGCTCAGGGAGAACATAACAAAAAAGCTTCTCCGGGACGAATTTTAGCAGTAGGTGTTTCCCTTTCTCTTACCCTTGCCTGTTTTTTAACGATTTTAGTTTTTTCTCAGGCGGAGTGGGTGGCAGCTCATATAGCGCTGGAACCATGTCTGGCGCCTTACCTTCGGATTCTTTCTATTTTGTTTCCTTTCTGTAGTTTTTCAGCTTGTATTAATGGATATTATTATGGAATTCAGGAAGCAAAGGTTCCTGCAATCACTCAAATTGTAGAACAAATCGCCCGGGTGGTTTTCGTTATGGCTTTTGGCTTTTTGTGTTCTGCCATAGCCACTCCGGAAATGAACTGTGCTGCTGCAGTAGGAGGCGTAGTGGTTGGAGAAATCGTATCCAATTTATATAATAGTTATCAGCTTTTTTTCAAATCTTCCTTTCTGAAAAAATGCAAAAAATATAGAAAAAACTCATCTCCTGCCAGCCTTACCAAAGGTAGAAATCAGACCGCATGTCTTCAAGCAGGAAGTATGTTCCGTACACTAGTCTGGCTGGCAGTAACCTTGACCACCACAAAATTATTCGTGTCAATTCTTCACAGCATTGAATCTCTTCTATTGCCAGCTATGCTTCGTAAATTTGGCTGTAGTCCTACGGATGCTTTAAGTATTTATGGTGTGTTAACAGGAATGAGCCTTTCCTTTATTTTCTTTCCATCAACGATTACAAATTCCTTTGCTGTTATGCTTCTGCCTTCTATTGCAGATGCTCATGCCCGAAAGGATACTGACAAAATCAGTCATAGTGTCACCTTATCGGTAAAGTATAGTCTGCTTATCGGTATGCTTTGTACCTGTGTGTTTCTTGTATTTGGAAAAGAAATGGGGATGGTCTTCTTTCACAACCAAGATGCAGGCAGTTATTTAACGGTTCTTTCCTGGCTTTGTCCTTTTTTATATCTGGCTACTACCTTAACCAGTGTTATGAATGGCATGAAAAAAACTCAGATTACCTTTTTATTTACCGTCATAAGCATTGGGGTAAAAATCTTAATTTTAGTACTGGCTGTTCCTATTTTCGGAATCCGGGCATATTTAATCGGACTTCTGGTAAGCCAGCTCCTGCAGGTGATTTTGGAATGTGGTTATCTCTATGGATATATTCGTCTGGATGCCATCCGGTGGATTGGGATACCGGGGATTTTATTATGTGTTCTTGGATATATAGCAAAAACCAGCTACGAACAGATTCATAGCTGGTTGGGAAATCAATATGGAATCGCCACATTGCTGATAGTGGCTGGTTTGCTTTGCGGAGTGTATACCGCAGTGTTATTTGTAATGGGAATCATTAGCCAAAAGGACGCAAAGACATAAAACAATATTTTACATTACATAGGATAAAATCTCATTGATATTTTTATTAATCAATGTCTCTAATGCCTGAATGCGCCATTCCGGAAGATTTAATTTCTCATGACGCCGGAAGGTAAAACCTTTCAGACGTATCAGTGCTTTCTTTGCTTCCGGTGTCATACAATAGGCAGCGGTCTTAAGCCAGTCCTGACTTAATCTTGGTCCCTTCATGCTGAGATACTCGTCAATATTATTAAAATCATCCTCTTCCCCATAAGGAAGAAGGGCGATATTGTGATCGAATAATGGAGCCGGTGCCACGATTTTTTGCTCTTTATTATCCACTAAAAAGCCAAAATTATTTTTGTGCCTGTCTTCATTTAAAATCACAGCATCTACAATAAACATGGTTTTGGCAAAATCTCCGAAGCCAAGTTCTTCGTAAGTCTTAATAACCGTTCTAAAGGAAGAATTTCCGGGTTCGATTGCTGCATAAGGAACAAAACCATACTCTTCTGAAGTAAAAATATCACAGACAGAACAAATACGTCCATTTCTGCTTCTTAAATCATACGAAACATAACTATCGATAAATTCCTTTACCAACTGACTGGCATAAAACTCGGAATAAGGCTCCAGTCCAGCATTTCTTGCGCCGGAACTTCCTCTCTTTAAAAGCTTAATCATATCATTTTCACGAATCCAGCACTTTGCAAAGGAACCATCTGTTCCATATTCCGGGGATGTACTGCTAAGATGTCTGCCATGAAGACCACCTTCGAATGCTGTTTTTGCAATGGTTTCATTAAACTTATGTGTATATAGTGATAAATCTTCCCAATGTAATTGGCTGTCGATTGGTTTTACCCAAAAGGTATCAATCAGTGATAATGCATGGGTAATATCCAAATATCCCTTAACGGTATCACAGCCACTTTCTATTAATAATCGCTCAATATTTTCTCTACTTTTTGGGGCACGGCGATTCACAATGAACTCTTCTAAATTTTGCATCCAAACGGGAAGTTCTATTTCAATTTTATCAATCACCACGCTATCAATAAACACATCTACATGAAACTGAGCGACTACTTCGTTTTTATTCATTAATAAATATTTTGGAGAATCCTGCTGTAATATCATATTTCGTCACCTCATCATTTTATTATAATTCTTCTACAAACATATCACTTTGAACAGTCTTTTGTAGTTCAACCAACATTTTCACTTGACTAAAATTTTCATCAGAATAACGGAAAATATCAAGTTTTATGCAAAATAATCTTCCATATCAACAATAAGGTCTTCCGGTTTATAAAAGGCTGTAACTTCAAAGGTATTAGTAGTAATTGCTCCACCTTCTGTGGTTGCAGTTACAGTGTATGTACCGTTTTTTGTTACTTCTATGGTACAGGCATTATTGCAATAAGAAGATATTGTTGCATCTTCACTACAGGAGAAAGTACAGTTTTTATCTGCGGTCACATTTACATAAAAAATTTCGCCTTCTTTTACTTTCCCTAAGCTCATAGAAACATCTAATACTGCCGGTGTAGTATCCTGTATTACAGGAACTGGTGTAGGTGTCGTAATAGTCTCCGTATTTTTTGCTTCTTCTGCAACGCTGGATTCTTCCCATTTTGACACATATATCTCGCCGACTTTTTTATCCTTACTGTCCCATGTACGGCTGTCACCATCATGAATTACACTTTGCCAATATTTTGTTCCGTCAGAGTCTGTGGCGGCGATACAAAGCACTTCATTATCATCATCACTTTTGCTTTCTTTAAAACGTCTGGTTTTATATCCCATGGCTTTGCAGATTACTTCCGCTTTATCACATTCATTTTCTTCATTACTACCGAATAGGTAAGTATTTTCATATGGAATTCCAATATAAATATTTCTGTATATCCATGCATCATTGTACATCCAACAATCCGACTTATATTCGTTATTATTGTACAATTCGGAATCCGGCTCATATACTCTTTTGTCTTTATATTGACGCATATTTCTAGTACAATTTATTTTTGTTTCAAAATAATTATCAATTACTTCTGATAACTTATAGTAATCATTTTCCACGTTTGCACTCTTAATCTCTTCATTAATACTTTTTGTGATTTTTTCAATATATTTTATTTCCCTTTTATAGGACACAATGTCACATTTATCAAATCCATAAGTTGATTCCGGTTCAGGTATCCATTTTAAACCAGATTGTTTTTTTATTTTTTGCAATAACTGTTTCATTGCCTTTTTTGCACGTGACCTATATTTTTCTTCTCCTTTTCCAGTATAGGTAATCATACCTGATACTTTGTCTTTTTTTCCATATTCAAACACAATATAAAAAGGAATATTCTTCTCATAACATTTCCATGCTTTCTTAAATGCTTTTTTTGCTTGTTTCTTTGTCTTTGTATGGATTACTTTTTTTTCTGCTGCATATGTAGATGTACTATTTGCCATCTGCACAGTACAACATAACAAACTTGCTACTAAGAATAATATCAAACTATGCTGTAATTTTTTCATCTCAAAATCCTCCTAAGTACTTAAGATATTAAACCGACTAATGTTAAACTGCAACTAAATCTAATTAGTTCATAAAAGTCTTCCTTTTTTAATTGTATTATCTATCATCTTCTTCCGGAAATCTTTAACTTTTAAAAGAATCTCCAATTTCACCTCTGGTAAAGGTAACTTGTTTCATATTAGCACACATTTCATGGAATGTACAATTAGATCACTACCCCCTCCAAATGGTCACACTCATGCTGGATAATCTGTGCAATCCAACCGGAGTATTTTTGTTTTTGCTTCTTCCAATTCACATCCATATACTCTACCTCTATCTCTTGATATCTGGTAGTTTTGCGGACACCCACCAAAGAAAGACAACCTTCTTCCGTTTCATAAGCCTCTGACTTCTTTGTAATCACCGGATTTATCATAGCAACATTCACAAATCCCATGTTGACAGCAATAATCCGTTTTTTCACACCTATCATATTTGCCGCCATTCCCACGCAACCGGCTTCATTGGCTTTTAAGGTATCTAATAAATCTTGTATTACCTGCTGATCTGCTTTGGTAGCCGGTTCCGACTTCTGATTCAAAAAGAAAACATCTTTCATTATTGGTTGTACCATCGTATCCACTCCTTTGTTTTATTCGATTTAATATATCTAGTTACATTTTTGATTCTAGGTTTTCATTTTAAAGCAAAAATAATGATTTCTCAGCAAAAAATGAAAACAAAGAGATTACTACAATTTCTGCAATAACCTCTCCTGTTTTTCTATCAAAGCTATTTTTTATTACATCTAAGACATAATTTCTTCTTATATCCCCTTCTGGGTCCAGTCATATGGTGTGCTCTGGTACACATAATAGTTAATCCAGTTGGAATACATCGCATTGGCTGTGCCACGCCAGCGAAGCAAAGGCTTCTTCGTTTCGTCATCATTTGGATAATAATTGATTGGTAATTCAATCGGCAGATTCTTAGACTTATCTCTCTTGTACTCATTATCCAGGGTGAGACGGTCATATTCCAGATGTCCCAGTACGAAAATCTGCTTGCCATCCTCTGCCAGAAGCAACAGTTCTCCTGCTTCCTCTGACTCAGCCAATACAGTAAGCTCCTTACAGGCTACAATTTCTTCATGGCTGACGCCGGTATGTCTGGAATGCGGCGCATAAAACACATCATCAAAGCCCCTTACAATCGGTACTCTTCGGTGATACACCTGATGCTCATATACACCAAACATCTTCTTTGGCAGCAGATACTTATGAATGCCGTAATGATAATATAAGCCGGCCTGAGCTCCCCAGCAGATATGAAGGGTGGATGTGACATTGGTCTTTGACCAGTCCATAATCTTTGTTAACTCCTCCCAGTACTGTACGTCCTCATACTCCATATGCTCTACCGGTGCACCGGTAATAATCAAACCATCAAATTTGTCCTCTTTTACATCCTCAAAGGTTTTATAAAAGTCATTCAAATGACTCTCCGGAGTATTTTTCCCGATATAACTGGCTGTGGTCAGAAAGGTAATCTCTATCTGTAGCGGTGTATTGGAAAGACTGCGAAGAAGCTGTACCTCGGTGTCTTCCTTTAATGGCATTAGATTTAGTACTGCGATTCGCAAAGGACGAATATCCTGGGTCATGGCACGGTTTTCATCCATCATAAATATATTTTCCTGCTCCATGATTTTTTTGGCAGGTAAGTCATTTTTAACTTTAATTGGCATAATAACGCCCCTTTTCTATGTCTTATTTGAGATAATTGTTCTATAT
>CAZEFX010000059.1:0-17827 GCA_964511525.1 uncultured Jutongia sp. | reverse complement strand
ATATGATTAAGGGGATGTCTCATTTTATTTTGTACTATTTATATTCTAACAGCAATTATGCTCAAAATTGCAAAGATAGATATTGGGAGATAGAAGAAAAATCACTTCCGTATATGATTGGTTTTCCTTCTGTACCAGAAATGTTTGAGTTTATAGAAGAATTAAAGAAGGATGGATTAGTTTCTGTTGGTACAAATCGTTCTTATAGACACTTATTGGTGAATTTAGAGTTGAAAAGATATGGGGTAATATATAGAGCCTCAGATAGAAGTTTTGCTCTTATAATTTATACATGAAGCAGAAAGGGAGTGGAAACAATATCATACGAAGGAGTAGTAAGAAGAAAGGTATTTCATTTTCTTAAAGAAACGGGTATGAGCAGATATCGGTTTTCACAGTTAAGTGGAATTTCTACCAGCACATTGTCAGATATGGAGAAACGACAGGATTATGATATCCGGGAAAGTAATATATTTAAAGTATGTAAGGGGATGGGGATTACTCCCAGCGAACTTTTTCAGTCAGAGGCAGATGGCATACATACATGCAATGAACAGGAGAAATTGCTATTGACAGATTTCCGTCTTCTTCCCAGTAATTACCAAGAACGCTTGATTGGCTATTTACAATGTCTGCATGATGAAAGTAATCATAAAAAATAATTTTTATGATTGACAAAAGAGTTATACGGGCATATTATAATAGTAGAAAGCACTGGACATCTGCACAAAGGATGTAAACTATTTGTGGCTTTGCTATAGTGTTTCATTATAGCGACCTGCGTGGCACAGTATCTGAGGTGATGTTGCCATATCCAGTATGGGGATTAAGTCATACGCTTTTTGTTTGAGCAGCGATGTTCAAGCGAACTGCCAGTGGTTATTCGGAGGGAAGCGTTTCGCTTCCCTTTTTTTTATTTGAGAGGAGTACAAATGGGTAAATCTGCAATTTTGAAAAAGATACATAATGCGGCGAAAAACTATCAGCAATATTTAGCTGGAAAGACTTTTCTGTATGTATATGAAGGAAAATGTATTGAAGTGGTATTTAAAAATTCTTCTTTTTTACATTTAACAGGAGTAAATACGAAATTAAAGGCAAAAGAGTTTTACAAACATGCGAAAACAAAGAATGGCTTGAAGGTGCAAGAGTTCTTCTTTGACAAGAATCATCCGTATGATTTGGCAGAAAAGAAAACAGAGCATTTGGAAGATTTATATAGGATAACCAATACAGAAGTTTTGATAACAGGGGATGTTGTTACGCTTACTGCAAATTATCGGATTGGGATTACGGATTTGCAATTTATCCTATTATGTGGTGCAAACAAGGATAAACATGGAAAACTGATTGATAATTGTTTAGTTCCGTATTCATTCAGAATAGAAGATATAAGTAGTGATAAATTTGGGGAATTGTATGAGGTTGATTTCATTTTCTGTAAGCAAACAAATGATTCTACATACAGTACCTTGTCTTACAAGGGAAACAAAGAAATTGAAGAAATTCCCGAAGAAATTAGAGCAAAGATAAGCGAAAGCATAAAATAGAGAAAACGTCAATTTATCTTAGTTTGGTAAATTGGCGTTTTTTTAATGCGGTTTTACGGAATGATTTTGGAAAATTAGTACGGAACAAAGAATATCGAAGTCGATTGTAGAGATACCACCGAAGATGAGTTGAAGCGGATAATATGTTTGAAAATGGTTGTTCGTGTAGCTTAGAATGTCGTTCGTGCATAGAGGGGAAATGTATTGCTATTGTGCTTATAGATTGGTATGATAAGGATATGATTTGGATTCTATGGAGGAAAGAAAAATGTATTATGTACCAGATGGAACAAAGCGTTGTGGTTTTTATGAATGTACAGAGTGCGGGAGCAGATTTTTAGATTTACAAATTGGGCCTGCTATGGTATGTCCTTATTGTGGGGAAGAACCGGATATGGAAATCGGACCGGATGAGGAGATGCCAGAGGTTAGAGAGGATGCTAAATTGATTCAGATGCTTACCCATGAGGAAGAGATTGAAAAATATGACCAGCTGTTAAGTCTGGCTGTGACAGGGGGAGACTATAACTGGATATAATTGGACAGTTCTAAAATTTATTGTTATACTAAGAAAGCTATATAATAATAGTTTATGTTAGAATAATTGAAAGCAGAAAGGAATAACAGTATGAAAGTTGCGATTATTATGGGATCCACCAGTGATTTACCAAAGGTTGAACCAGCGGTAGATGTATTAAAGAAGTATGGTGTAGAAGTAAATGTAAGATGTTTATCTGCTCATAGAGCTCATGCAGGTTTGTCTGCGTTTATCGATGAATGTAATGAAAACGGAACAGAAGCAATTATTGCTGCTGCAGGAATGGCTGCAGCTTTGCCAGGTGTGGTTGCTTCTCAGACAGTACTTCCAGTTATTGGTGTACCGATTGCAGGCTCTAATTTAGATGGTATGGATGCGTTACTTTCCATTGTTCAGATGCCACCGGGAATCCCAGTTGCTACAGTAGCCATTAATGGAAGTAAGAATGCGGCATATCTTGCACTTCAGATTATGGCAGGGAAGCATGATTCCATTAAGGAACAGCTGCTTGCTGAGAGAAAAGAGATGGAAGAGGCAGCTATGAAAGCAAATGAAGAAGTGATTGAGAAATATAAGTAGAAAATACTTTGGGAAAAAGCAGGGTGTCATGGATAAGGATGATATCCTGTTTTTTTGAATAATTATAGAGGAATAGGAAACTCATGGTTATAGAGTATGTACGTATCTGTAGACATTTGTTATACTATTAAAAATTGATAATAATATAAACATGGCTTTTTAGAATAAAAAAGGAGTATTGATAGTATGAAAACACGAAAGATAGGTATCTTCAATCAGTTATTTATATTACTTGCTGTATTGTTACTTTTCGGAAATGCGGTCTTAGGCTTTTTTTCCTATAGTCGTTCGGAGTCTGCTTTATTTGAACAGATTCAAGCTAATGCAAAAAATGTAGCACAGTGTGCAGCTATGAATGTCAGTGGCGATATTCTTCAAGAGATTGTTTGTGGAGACGAGGATACGGAAGGATATTCTACAGTGATTGAAGAATTGGCATTATTTAGAGATAATGCAGAAATTGAATATATCTATACCTTACGTCAGGTCGGTGAAAAGAAGTTTGAGTTTGTGGTAGACTCTGATACAGAAGAACCGGCAGCTATTGGCGATGAGTGTGATGCTACAGATGCATTGTGCAATGCATTTTCAGAACAGATTACTACAGCAGATGATGAACCATTTACTGATGAGTGGGGAAGTCATGTATCTGCTTATAGTCCTATTTTCGAGAATGATGATGTAGTTGGGGTGGTTGGTGTTGATATTAGCGCAAACTGGATTGATAAACAATTGTTGGCTTTGCGCAATCTTGTTATAATTGTTTGTGCTGTTACATATATAGTAAGTTTGATTATTCTCGGTATTCTTATGGCAAAGTTTAAGAATGGGCTGAGTAAGTTGAATAATAAAGTGAAGGAACTTGCTAGCGGTTCTGGTGATTTGACGAAGGAAATAGATATTGACACTGGTGATGAATTGGAAGTTATTGCTGGCAATATGAATGCATTTATTCGTCAGATTCGTTCGTTGGTAAAGGATGTTGCAGATTCTACAGGAGATATTCTTTTGACTGGCGAAGAATTAAATACAACGGTTAGCGAAAATAATCGAGTAATGACTAATATGAATCTGGAGATAGAGGGAATTAGTGCGAATATGGAAGAAAGTGCAGCCTCCAGTCGGGTGTTATCAGAAAGTTTGGCAGAAAGTGCAGCTCATATTGCTGATTTTGCAAAAGATGTAAATAAAATCTGTGAAATTGTGCGAAAAGCCAATGAAAATGCCCAGCTTACTTCTGCTAATGCAAAAGAAAATCGTGATAATGCCATGGAATCTATTCGTGTGTTGGGAGCGCGAATTAGAGAAACTAGTGAAGATGCAAAAAAGATTGAGTTGATTAAACAAATTGCTGAAGAAATCCGAAATATTGCAGCTCAGACAAGGATGCTTAGTCTGAATGCCCAGATAGAAGCGGCTCGGGCAGGAAGTATGGGAGCTGGTTTTGCAGTTGTTGCAACAGAGGTAGGAAGCTTGAGTGATGATATTGATCAGGCAGTTGCCCAGATTAATGACATTAATAGTCAGGTACTGACAGCAGTTGGAGCATTGACAGAGGCATTGGAAGAAATGGTTCGCTTTGTATCAGAGGATGTGGTAAAAGATTATGATTCCTTTGTGATTCAAGGGGAAGAATATGGAAATACTACCGATACGATACGTATCCAGATGGAAGAAATCGGAGAGCAGAGTTTGCAGATTTCTCAGAATATTGCAGATATTAATACGAATGTACAAAGTATCACTTCCACTGTAATGAAGACAGCAGAAAGTGCAAATGATTTGGCAGTCTCTACAAGCCAGATATCGGAAAGCTTTGAAAACTTAAGTGCTACTTCTCAGAAAAATACCCAACATTCAGAGAATCTAAAGCAACAGGTGAATAAATATACTTTTTAAAGGAAAATCATAATTCAAATAAATGAAGAACAATAAATGGAGGATATGACAATGAGTGAAACCCTAAAAGTATTAGAAAGCAGAAGAAGCTGCAGAAATTTTAAATCGGATATGATTCCAGAGGATGTGTTGGAGAAGATTATCAAGGCAGGAACCTATGCAGCTAACGGAAGAGGCTTGCAGGCACCTATTATTATTGCGGTAACAAATAAAGAACTGAGAGATAAAATCTCTGAGAGAAACCGGGAAATCGGTGGATGGGATAAGGGGTTTGATCCATTTTATAATGCACCGGTTATCCTGATTGTATTAGCGAAAAAGGAAGTTTCAACCCATGTTTATGATGGAAGTCTTGTGATGGGTAATCTTATGAATGCTGCGGAGGACTTGGGGATTGCCAGTATTTGGATTCACCGTGCAAAGGAAGAGTTTGAGGAAGAATTTGGCAAGGATATTTTGAAAAAATTAGGAATTACAGAGGAATATGTGGGAATCGGACATTGTGCGTTGGGATATGCTGCAGAAAAAGCAAAGCCTGCGGCACCTCGTAAGAAAGATTATGTGTATTATATTAAATAGCAAATGAAATCCTTCTGTTAAAGCCGAATATTCGGTGGAGACAGAAGGTTTTTTTATAGGAAAGTGCGTCCTATAAAGAGCAAAAAATGCTCCGCAGGATGTGCACCTCGCGGAGAAGAAGTTAATTGCTTTGCAATTCCGCTCGGGCGCGAAAGAGTCGCAAGCGACTCTTTGTTCTTGAAAAAAAGGTTATGAGATGATGGATTTTACGCAGGTGTGAACTGTAATTTACGCAACGATTAAGTCCGTACTTTTGGACAGCTTATATTTTATGCTGAGTATGTAAGATAGATGACAGGGAAGGAAGTTCTTTGAATTGTTGCAAAAGAAGGAAAGAAAAATGGAGTTTGGTGTAGGGAATCAGAAAAATTCAGAACTGTTAGAGAGGATATGTGGTTAAGGAGTTATATAAGGAGGAGATGGTGAAAATATGGTATATAGGATATTATATGGCGAAATATCGCAATCACGGAAAGAAAAGTGGGATAATGGGGAGGAAAATCCATATGACGTATTGCAGTGGTCAAAAGAAATTTCCGCAAGGGATTGGATGGAATTTTTGGCGAGTGGGAAAAAATATTTAAGAGAAGAAATACAAATTGACTGGGGAAGCTTTGCTTGGAAGGCGACAAAGAATGAATTGCTGAATTTATGCAAGGTTCCCGGAATTACTGTCAGAGGAGTAAATAAACTGGATTCCGAGATAGAATATGGCGTTGTTTTTATTGAAGAAAGTTGATGTGCTGTTTATTGTATTGCTTCACACAGAGAAAGGATGTGAAAATGATATGCGAAAGATTCAGGAATTACTGACAGAAAATGAAGAGGTATGGTTTTGCATTACAGAAGAGTGGCAGCAGGACTTTTATGAAGAAATTGTTTCTATTGGTGCAAATTTTATCAGTGGTGGCAGTATTACACGGGAATCTATATCTACTCTGATGGGAATAAACAGAGATAAGGAAGTAGGCTACATATCAAATCAGGTGTGGTACAATTCACTACGTTCAGAAAAGTCAAAAACATTAAAAATAGATTATGGGAAATATCGTTCTGGTGAGAAAAACTATCAGATTGCCAGTCCCGATATAGTTCCTGTTGAATGGGAAGATTTTGAGTGACTTATCATTTGACATGAAGTGATTTTCGACTAACAGTTAAATGCAATTCCCTTTTACATATGTTATACTATAGTAACAAGGAGGGATTTTATGGCAAGAAAGGATAATGTAAAAATATTTGAAGATACATCCAGATTATGTAAGGAGAATGTAGTATTAAAGCAATCGATTGAAGATTCTCTAAAGAGTCAGCAACTGATTCTGGAAAAAGATGTATTAAAGGTAAGCAAGGAACCAGTGTATACAGAGAAAGCAGAAGTAATGGTTTCTAAGAAACGTACCTTAGAGGCGGCAACTACCTATAAGGGACAAAGAATTATGGTGCATAACTTTGCATCTGCCAGTAATCCGGGTGGTGGTGTGGTTCATGGCTCCAGTGCTCAGGAAGAGTGCCTTTGCAGATGTTCCACTCTATATTTCAATTTAGACACTACTCCGATGTGGAATGGATTTTACATGCCTCACCGAAAGGAAGGGAATCCATTACATAACGATGATTGTATTTATACGCCGGGAGTTATGGTTTTTAAGTCGGATACCGCTTCGCCGAAATTGCTTGAGGAAGAAGATTGGTATACAGTAAATGTAATTACTTGTGCAGCACCCAATCTTAGACCGAAGCCTGCTAACCCCATGAATCCGGGAGATGGCAATCAGGCTGCCAAGATAAAGGAGAAGGATTTGTTGACGCTGCATGAGAAAAGACTGCGTCGGATTTTAGATGTAGCAAAGGTAAATCAGAATGAAGTAGTGATTTTAGGTGCGTTTGGCTGTGGCGCTTTTTCAAATCCACCTCAGGTGGTGGCATTAGCCATGCGAAATGTGATTCGGGAGTATTTGTGTGATTTTAAGACGATAGAGTTTGCAGTGTATTGTCCACCACAAGATGATAGTAATTATAAGACGTTTGAAAGAGTGATGAAGACGATATAGAAGATACCTTCCCTATAAAATATACACAGAAATCATTATGATTTTTTCCTATATTTTTGTAAGAGTTGTTCATTGAAAGTAAAAATCCGATATGTTATCATACCTTCAAGTAAGTGAGGAATTCTTCTAAAATCTAAGAATATCTAATTTTCATAATGATTGAAAGTCATTCTTGCTTATTTATCCAGAAACTTTAAGTAAGCAGGAATGATGAAGAGTCAGTCTTTATTTTTCGCGATAATAAAAGCGTCCGAGAAGTATTATTTTACCTTTATTCCTGCAGGGATAGGAGGTATAATATGGAGAAAGACATTACTACAAAAGCTCTTTTAGAGAATAATGATGTATTTGCAGATATTGCAAATGTCAATATTTTCAAAGGAGAAAAGATATTACATTCAGAGGAATTAGAAAATATTTCGATACATACCAGTTACCGGGACGCTGGCGGGAAACACCGTGAATTGTTTCGGGATGTGCTGAAAAAAGCGAAGAATTTAGGTGGATGTATTGCATTTATTGGTTATGAGAATCAGACAGGAATCAGTAACATTATGCCAGTGCGGAATATGGGATATACGTATACATCATATATGTCCCAGATACGGGAAATGATTGCTGAGAATAAAGAAAAGGAAGGAGTAGCCTATGCAAAAGGGATTCATGATGACCAAAAGCTGTTTCCAGTAGTGACCTTTGTTTTATATTTTGGAAAAGAACCATGGGAAAGTCCGAGGTCTTTGATGGATATGTTGATGATACCAGAGGATGAAAAAGATTTTTGGTCAGAACTGGTCACAGATTATCCGATTCATGTGATTTCTATGGCAAACCAGCCGGAAGAAGTTCGAAAGCAATATCAATCGGATTATGGTGTGATAGCAGATTATCTAGCATATCAGTCTGATTGGGAAGGATTAAAGAAACATCTGCGTCAGGATAAGAGAAAACTGATACATACAGAGCAGGTGTTGGAGATGTTGGAAGCATTAAGTGGAGATAAACGTTTTGAAATGATGAGAAAAACTTATATACAAAACGAAGAAAAAGAGGAGTGTGATAGGATGTGCCTATTATTAGATATGTGCGAGGAAGAGGGGATGCAGAAAGGAGTGCAGAAAGGAATGCAGGACGGTATTCTTTTAACGAAGCTGGTTTTTAAGCGTCAAAATGAAGGGTTACAGCCGGAAGAAATTGCAAAGGCAGAGAATATAGATTTGGAATTGGTGTTAAAGATATTAGAGTAATAAAGGGAATGATATGAAACTATGATGCTGAAATAATGAAGACGATGTAGTTTTCAATTCTCTATTAAAAGATGGAGTACCTTATTGGAAAGAAGGTACTCCATTTAAAATGGTAAATTATGCAATATAAATAGTATAAAATACTAAACAATTATATGGTTGCCTTGGCTGCAATCCGATAAATTTCTGCAACATCTTCAGAAGAAAGTGCAACAAATCCCCCGGTTTTACCATCTCCTAATCCAAATTTATCAACAAGAACAGGAATATCTTCCTCTTTTGCGCCTAATTCTTCAAAGTTAATCGGCATGCCGATATTATGCAAGAAGGTTCGGAAACACTGAATACCTTGGCGGGCAGTTACCTCTGGATTCTCAAAGTTCATTTCACAGCCCCAGACACGTACTGCCATTTGGGCGAAACGCATAATATTATGATTGCAGACAAATTCCATCCAGGCTGGCATAATCACGGCAAGCCCTGCACCATGGGCGCAGTCGTATAATCCTGACAATTCATGTTCAATACCATGACTGTTCCAATCTTGGTCTCTTCCTACACCAATAATATCATTGTGAGCAACCGTTCCAGCCCACATAATGTTTGCCCTTGCCTCATAGAGATTCGGGTCAGCAATAACCCGAGGGGTTTCTTTTATCATGGTTAATAATACCGCTTCGCAAAGTCGGTCAGTAATTTCTACTTCTTTTGTATTTGTAAAATAGCGTTCAAACACATGGGCCATAATATCCGTAGCGCCACAGGCGGTCTGATAGGCTGGAAGAGTACAGGTTAGTTCTGGATTTAAAATAGAAAATCTTGGTCTTAAAAGGTCGGAGCCTACATCCCTCTTTAACATTCCCTCTTCTTTGGTTACTACAGAAGCACCAGAACCTTCACTTCCGGCAGCAGCAATGGTTAAAATAGTGCCAATTGGAAGAGCTTTCTCTACAGGTTTTTCTGTACCATAAAAATCCCAGAAATCCCCATCATAAGGAACACCTAAAGCAATTCCTTTAGAAGAATCAATACAAGAACCACCGCCAACAGAAAGAATAAAATCTACGTTTTCCTTTCGGCATAATTCAATTCCCTCATAAATTAGCGTGTCTCTTGGATTTGGCTGTACTCCTCCCAACATCACGTAAGAGATTTTCTGCGCGTCCAAGGAGGCTTTTACCCGGTCGATTAGACCGGATTTTACGGCAGAGCCAGAACCATAGTGAATCAAAACCTTAGTACCGCCATGTTTTTTTACATATTGTCCACAGTCTTTTTCTGTACTCTTTCCAAAGATAAATTCGGTAGGGCTGTAGAAATTAAAATTGTTCATATTGTAACTCCTTTCACTACATTATTTTGATACGTTTTTATAAGTAGCTTTAGTATAACAGAAGGATGTTACAAAGGCAAAAATAAAAATGGAGATGTGGGTTTTGGCTATTGATTCGTTACTTTGCATAATTTACAATAAGTGTATTGGGAGAAAGGGGCACAGAGTATGACAGCACAGAGACAAGATACCTTTATATACAAAAAAGAAGATTATAATTTAGTGGCTATGAACACGCCGTTGACCTTCAAACCACAGGATTACGGAATTATACCAGAGGGTCTTGATACGGCATGCTGGGCAGGGTTTTGGTGTGAGTATTCTATTTCAGAAGAAGGAATCTTTTTAAAGAATTTCTATGTAAATTCAAAGGATGGGAATTATCCGGAAATCAATGGAGTTACACCGGAAAAAAAGAAACTTGAAATTTTATATGGACGTTATCAGCTCTATAAGGATGTGAACTTAAAAATACCTTATACGGGTAGAATTTTAATTGGCAAGGATTTTTTAAGAGAATATTATATTCATATGGGTTACCAGAGAGCATGGGCATATAAAGTATTAAAGGAATTAATTTTTCAGGAAGGCATATTAGTAGAAGAGATTAGCCATAGTAGAAAAGCAAAGGAATTAAGAGAACTGATTGATGAGAATCCGGAGTTTATGAAAAATTTAACAGATAATGCTTCAGAATTTGTAAATAGTAGTTTTGATTTGAGCATGGAGACAAAAGCATGGTGGATAAAATAGTACATATCCATAAAAACAGGAGGTGAAGCATGATAGAACATCCAATTAAACCAGTCTATAATCAGCATTCTAAAGTTTTAATATTAGGGAGCTTTCCTTCTGTGAAATCCAGAGAGGAAGGATTTTTTTATGGACATCCCCAAAATCGTTTTTGGAAGGTTTTGTCTGCAATATATCAGGTGAAAATCCCAGAGACCATTGAAGAGAAGAAGACATTTCTTTTGGAACACCAGATTGCGGTTTGGGATGTGATTCAATCCTGCGATATTGTGGGTTCCTCAGATAGTTCTATTAAGAATGTGATTCCAAATGATTTAAATAGAATACTTCAACAGGCTGCTATTGAAAAAATCTTTGTAAATGGAAAGAAAGCACAACAATTGTATGAAAAATATATTCAGCCTGTCATTGGAAGAGAGGCTATCTATCTTCCCTCCACCAGTCCCGCAAATGCAGTCTGGAAGCTGGATAAGCTTGTGGAAGTCTGGGGGAATGAAATGAAAAGGTTAGGTTAAGTTAAAAATCAGAGGTTGTATTGAGGGATTTGATACAATTTTTGATTTTTTGTATTTTGCACAAAAGAATAGTGTGATAATAGAAAAATATAAAACTTTTTCACAAAACCTGTTGACTTTTTATTGTGAAGTGTTATACTAAACATAACTTGAAACGGGTTTCAAAGATGAAAAGTGCACAAAATGAACAGGGGGCATGAAGGCATGGCAAGTATTCGAGAAGTGGCAAAAATAGCAAATGTATCACCAGCCACAGTTTCCAGAGTGATGAATGGGACAGCAAATGTGGATGAAGAAAAAAAGGAACGAGTACTTCGTGCTATTTCTGAAACCGGTTTCGTACCAAATGAAGTTGCTAGATCGCTTTTTAAGAAGTCTGCAAAAACTATTGGACTTTTAATTCCAAGTATTGAAAATCCATTTTTTACACAATTAGCAAACGCTATAGAAAAAACAGCGGAGGAAAACGGTTATCGCATGATTCTATGTAGTACAGACAGCTCGTATGAAAAAGAAAAAGCGATGATTCAAATGCTTACTTCTATGAATGCAGATGGGATTATTATGACCACCAGTAATCCAGAGGTGAAACCGTTGATTGAACATTGTACGATTCCGGTGGTGATTACAGACCGACAGTCTGAAAAAATTAGCATATGCGATTATGTGCATTGTGATCATTATGCAGGCGGAAAGCTGGCAGCACAATATTTAATAGAATGTGGCTGTAAGAATATTGTCTGTATGAAAGGTCCTCAAGATATTTCCAGTGCAAAGGAACGGTATGAAGGATATCGGGATGTTTGCAGGGAAAAAGGATTTGAAGAACAAGTTGTTGATTGCGATTATGACTTTGAAGACGGATTGGCAAAGACAGAAGAGCTATTGAAAAAATATCCAGAGGTGGATGGAATTATAGCATGTAACGACATGGTGGCAATTTCGGCATACAAAATACTTCATAAAAAGGGAATTATAGTACCAGATCAGATTCAATTGATTGGTTATGATAATATCAATCTGGCAAGTCTGATGACTCCAGAGCTTACTACCATTGCTCAGCCTATTGAAGAAATAGGGAAAAAGGCGGCGGAAATGATTATTAAGCGAAAAGAAGGACAGAAAATAAATAAAGAATATATATTTCAGGCAACATTAATAAAAAGAGAAACTACAAAGTAGTGAAATGAGGAGGAGTTATAATGAAAAAAAAGGGTATTTTAAACAGTGATATTTCCAGAGTGTTATCCTATATGGGTCACACAGATTGTATTGCTATTGGAGACTGTGGCTTGCCGATTCCTGATGAAGTAGAGCGGATCGATTTAGCTCTTACATTTGGAGTACCTACTTTTATGGAGACTTTGAAGGTGGTAGTAGATGACATGAAAGTAGAGAAAATTGTATTGGCAGAGGAAATGAAAGAAAAGAATCCAAAGGTTCTTGATGAAGTGAAAGAGCTTTTTAAAGAACAGGAGATAGAGGTAGAGTTTGTTTCTCATACAGAACTTAAGGCACGGACAAGGGATTGCAAAGCGGTGGTTCGGACAGGTGAAAACACACCATATGCAAATATTATTTTGCAATCCAATTGCATTTTCTAAGGAAAAGAAAGGGGTGTGAAACAATATGAACATTGAAATGAAGGGCATCAATAAATCCTTTGGAACGAATCAGGTTTTGAAAAATGCAGGATTTGTTTTAAAGGATGGTGAAGTTCATGCACTGATGGGCGAAAATGGTGCAGGAAAGTCTACGTTGATGAAGATTCTTACCGGTGTTTATACCAGAGATGCAGGAACAGTAGTGGTGGACGGTGAGGAAGTGATTTACAAGAATCCGCAGGAAGCGGAAAAAGCAGGGATTGTGTTTATCTATCAGGAATTAAATGTCTTATTTGATTTGACTGTAGAAGAAAACCTGTTTATGGGAAAGGAAATCACGAAGAAGTTTGGCATCTGTGACAAGAAGGCAATGCGAAAAAAGGCTCAGGAGATGCTGGATAAAATGGGAGTGAAAATTCCTGTAGATGCCGTAATGTCAGAACTGTCTGTAGGGCAACAGCAGATGGTAGAGATTTGTAAGGCTCTTATGGTAGATGCTAAGGTGTTGATTATGGACGAACCAACTGCAGCGTTGACCCAAAGTGAGACAGAGGTTTTATTTGAAGTGATTAAATCTCTTAGAAAAAAAGGCGTATCAATTGTATATATCTCTCACAGAATGGAAGAGATTTTTGAACTATGTGACCGAATTACAGTACTGAGAGATGGTTCCTACATTGATACCAAGTACATTAAAGACATTACCATGGATGACATTGTGCAGATGATGATTGGACGTGAGATTGGAGAACGTTATCCAAAGCGTGATGCGAAAATCGGGGATGAAGTATTGAAGGTGGAAGGTCTTACAAGTGGCAAGGTATTTCACGATGTAAGCTTTAGTGTAAGAGCTGGTGAAGTGTTAGGAGTAGCTGGTCTTATGGGAGCCGGAAGAACAGAAATCATGCAGGCGATTTTTGGAAATCTTGCGAAAGATAGTGGAAAGATTTTTATTGAAGGAAAAGAAGTAAAAATTAAAAATCCTAGACAGGCAATTGCAGCAGGAATCGGATTTATTACAGAGGACCGGAAGACAGAGGGACTTTTGTTGGAAAAAAGCATTGCAGACAACATTACTATTGCCAACCTGAATAAGGTGTCTAAACGCTCTGTATTATCTAAAGAGAAATCGGAAGAGTTGGTAAAAACAGGAATCGAAGAATTTCGTGTAAAATGTTTTGGTCCAGAGCACGAATGTACCAATTTAAGCGGTGGTAACCAGCAGAAAGTAGTTTTGGCGAAATGGATTTATACGGACCCTAAGATTTTGATTTTGGATGAACCAACCAGAGGTGTAGACATTGGAGCAAAGAAGGAAATCTACAGTGTAATTAATGATATGGCTGCAAAAGGTGTAGCAGTTATTATGGTTTCTTCAGAATTACCAGAGGTGCTTGGTATGAGTGACCGGATTATGGTAGTAAGAGAAGGTGAAGTTAGAGGAATCTTAGATGGAGCCGATGCAGATCAGGCGAAGATTATGACTTTAGCGACGGGAGGTAGTTTATAATGGAAAAGAATAAAAAGAAAATATCAGCATTTTTAGGAGAATATGGTGCTTTTGTAGCACTGGTTTTATTAGTCGTTGTAATTAGCTGTGTTAGTCCGGAATTTAGGACAGCAAGTAACTTTTTGAATTTATTGCGTCAGGCAACCTTTAATGGATTGATTGCATTTGGTATGACTTGTGTTATCCTTTCCGATGGTATTGACCTATCGGTAGGTTCTACCTTTGCATTAAGTGCAATCATCTGTGCAGAATTGATTATGACAGGCTTTGCAGCACCATTGGCAATTTTGATTTCCTTGATTGCAGGTACATTACTTGGTGTAATCAGTGGTTTGCTGGTAACTAAAGGACGTTTACAGCCATTCATTGCAACCCTGATTACCATGACGGCATATAGAGGGCTTGCATTGATTATCACTGGTGGAAAGCCAATTTCAAGAATTGCAGATACCATTGAAGGGGAAGGCGGAAAGTTCTTGTTTAAGGTGCTTGGTAAAGGTAACTTTGTATTTGGACCAAATGACATGTTTAAGATTCCAATTCCTGCAATTATTCTGGTATTAGCATTAGGAATTTTCTACTTTGTACTGCATCATACTACCTTTGGTAGAAAGATTTATGCAACAGGTAGTAATGCAAAATGTGCAAATCTGGTAGGTGTTAATACTTCAAAGACAAAGATTTCGGTTTACGCAATTTCAGGGTTTATGGCAGCTTTAGCCGGATTGATTATGATTTCCCGTGTTGATTCCGCACAGCCTACATTGGGTGAAGGATATGAATTAGACGCCATTGCAGCAGTTGCTTTAGGAGGAACTAGTATGAGTGGTGGCCGTGGTAAGATTATGGGAACTCTGGCAGGTGTATTAATTATTGCAGTATTAAATAATGGTTTAAATATTTTAGAGGTATCAACATATTATCAGGAAGTAATTAAAGCGATTGTAATTCTTGTAGCTGTATTATCAGACCGTAAGAGATAAAAAATGAGATAGAATGGAGGGACATCCCATGAAAAAAATATTGGCAGTATTATTAAGTTTAGTCATGGTATTTTCACTTTCCGGTTGTAAGATTACTATTGATGGTGAAGAGGGAAGTACCACAAAGAAATATTCTGGAAGCGGAACCATTGGTTTATCTGTTTCCACACAGAACAATCCGTTTTTTGTAACCTTAGTAGAGGGAGCACAGGCGGCAGCAAATAAGCTGGGAATATCATTAACTGTAGTAGATGCTGGTGATGATGCAACCAAACAGGTAAGCGATATTGAAGATTTGATTTCTAAAAACGTTAGTGTATTAATTGTAAATCCAGTAGATTCGGATGCAGTCACAGGAGCTGTTCAGGAAGCGGTGAATAAGGGTGTAAAAGTGATTTCTGTTGACCGTGCAGTAAATGGTGTAGATATTGATTGTCAGATTGCTTCTGATAACGTAGCCGGTGCAGAACTGGCGACACAGTACATCGTAGATACCTTAGGAGAAGGTGTAAAGGTAGCTGAGTTACAGGGAACTTCTGGAGCATCAGCAGCGATTGACAGAGGAACCGGTTTCCATAATATTGCGGATAAAAAGTTAGATGTAGTAGCAAGCCAGACAGCAAACTTCGACCGTACAGAGGGTATGACAGTAATGGAGAATATGCTTCAGGCAAATGGAGATATTAAAGCAGTATTTGCAGCCAATGATGAAATGGCATTAGGCGCTATGGAAGCGATTGCTGGAGCAGGTAAGGACATTATGGTAGTAGGCTTTGATGCTACAGATGATGCGATTGCGTCTATTAAGGAAGGAAAGATGGCAGCCACCATTGCACAGCAGCCAGACTTAATTGGTGCTACAGCCATTGAAAATGCCATGAAGCTGATAGAAGGTGAAAGCATTGAAAAGAGCATTCCGGTAGAAGTAACACTTGTAACCAAGGATAATGTAGATACCTTCAATGAGAAAAAAGAGACTTCCGGCGGAGAAGTAGTTGGAAATGGAAGTATCGGTTTATCAGTGTCTACCCAGAATAATCCTTTCTTTGTAACATTGGTAGAGGGTGCTCAGGAGGCAGCGGACAAGGCAAAGGCTTCTCTTACTGTAGTAGATGCTGGAGATGATGTAACGAAACAGGTAAGCGATATTGAAGATTTGATTTCAAAAGATATTAGTGTTTTGATTGTAAATCCAGTAGATTCAGATGCAGTGTCTGGAGCTGTTCAGGAAGCAGTAAACAAAGGAATTAAAGTAATCTCTGTAGACCGAGTAGTAAATGGAGTTGATATTGATTGTCAGATTGCTTCTGATAATGTGGCTGGTGCAGAAATGGCAACCCAGTATATTGTAGATACCTTAGGTGAAGGTGTGAAAGTGGCAGAGTTGCAGGGAACCTCCGGTGCATCTGCTGCGATTGACAGAGGAACTGGTTTCCATAATGTAGCAGACGAAAAAATGGATGTAGTAGCAAGCCAGACAGCAAACTTTGATCGTGCAGAAGGTATGACAGTAATGGAGAATATGCTTCAGGCAAATAGTGATATTCAGGCAGTATTTGCAGCCAATGATGAAATGGCATTAGGTGCTATGGAGGCGATTGCTGGAGCAGGTAAGGATATTATGGTAGTAGGCTTTGATGCTACAGATGATGCCATTGCTTCTATTAAGGAAGGAAAGATGGCAGCTACTATTGCACAGCAGCCAGCCTTGATTGGTGCTACAGCTATCGAAAATGCATTAATCCTAATTGAAGGCGGAAGTATTGAAAAGAATATTCCGGTAGAGGTTACATTGATTACGAAGGATAATGCATAGAACGACCAAAGGAGGGAGATTCGCAGATGAAGGTATTAAATATCGGTTCTTTAAATTTGGATCATGTATATAATGTAGACCATATTATCCAGCCAGGTGAAACCCAGGCTACCGATGGGATGAATATTTTCCTTGGTGGGAAGGGAATCAATCAGTCTATGGCGTTAGCAAAGGCTGGAGCAGAGGTGTATCATGGTGGACTGATTGGAAAAGATGGGCATGTATTTTTGGAAGCCTGTGCAGAATATGGTGTGAATTCGGACTATATTAAAAAGGTGGAAGGGAAGACAGGTCATACCATTATTCAGGTGGATAAGGATGGTCAGAATAGTATTTTACTATTTGGTGGTGCCAATATGATGCTGACCAAAGAGTATGTGGATGAAGTGCTTTCTCATTTTGAGACAGGAGATATTTTGCTTTTGCAGAATGAAGTAAATATGCTTCCATATATTATTGACACTGCCTATGAAAAGGGGATGCAGATCGCCTTAAATCCGTCACCATTTAACGAGCGTTTAACGGAATGTGATTTAAGTAAAATCAGTATTTTTCTTTTGAATGAAATCGAAGGCGGACAAGTGACAGGACTTGTAGAACCGGAAGAGATTCTGGAGAAAATGCAGGAAATGTATCCAAAGGCTAAGATTGTACTAACCTTAGGAAAGGATGGTGCGATTTATGCGGAGGATGGAAAAACTTGGAAACAACCGATTTTTAAGGTGCAGGCAGTAGATACCACGGCAGCAGGAGATACCTTTACCGGTTATTTTCTGGCAGGCTTAGTGGATGGATTGGAGATTCCTGAGATTTTAAAAATGAGTGCCAAGGCTTCCTCTATTGCCGTTACCAGACCAGGATCAGTAC
>CAZEFX010000058.1:0-17833 GCA_964511525.1 uncultured Jutongia sp. | reverse complement strand
GTATTACATAATTGATATTATGAGAAATAGTATTATTTTACAAAAGTATTTTTCAATTGTTCCATATCTAAAGTCTGTGTTGGAGCGAATTCATCTGAAGTAAGGTAGTCCAGTAATGATTTTGCAAACTGTTTCACTTCACTGCGGTCAGCAATTTCACTTAAGCGGCTGGTACATACCATTAACTTTCCAGTTCCAACCTTTCCCTCAAATAGAATACCCATTTTATGATTTCTTTCAAAGTTATCCATCATCTGCAAGATTGGACGGTAGGATTTCTCTGTAGTTTCATCCAGAATCGCACAATCACTGTGGGTTACAATCTGATACCACTGTGGAGTTGCATAAGTATGGGATGGGAAGGTCTTTAATGCAGGGTGCTCCTTCTGAATCATAAGACCCATGGTTCCGATAGCCACTGGCTTCTTCATCCATTCGCAGATGTCACGGAACATTGGATAGCACCAGAATTCCGTACAATAAAAGCCCTTCAAGCTGTCTGCTACTTCCGTTGGAAGATAGAGAACACGTTTTCCTTCTTTTAATAGTGCATCTGCCTGCGCGAAGTCTGGGGTTAAGTGAACCATATTTTCCCCTTCTCCGATGGTAGTGGTATTTGCCCAGTCTACTGTTTCAGTAATTGCTGGATAGAGATAAAGCTCATAGGTATTCTTCATGGAAGTACCATCCACAGTCAGAGTTAACTGACAAATGGTGGTTTTCTCTACAGATGGTAATGGAATAGAAATATTACCAAGCTGCTCTAGTCCAATAATATCCTTCTTAAATGGAATATCTCCCTGGGCAACCACTTCTTCACTGGCAGTCAGCACATAATGCATAGCTTTGTCTGCAATAGAAGCCGGATTATAGTAACGGATTGCCATATCAGCGGTAAAGGTATCGCCAGCAGTCCAAACATATTTTTTAAACTGAGCCATTAGGATTCCATCGGAACAAAAGCCAGCCCATTCTTCAGTAGTAACTAATCCTTTGCTGTCCATAAAAGCATCCAGGATACCAACCAGTGCAGTTCCCTGTCCTTCAAAATCCTGAATATCCAGAATCTGATAACCAGCCAAAACGGAGGTGCGGGCAGCGGATTCTAATTCTTCTTTGTAACACTGTACTGCTAGCTTACCGCTGTTATAGAAGAAATCGTCCGCCTGATCAAGCATGCCCTTTTCTTCTAAACGTTCCTTAAAAACTTCTAAGTTTCTGGCTTTCAAAACACCAGTATATTTTTCGATTTCATGGAAATTTGGATATACACAGTATTGTCCGATTTCATGGGATACTACTGGAACATGAGGAATCAAAGCACCATCGGTTTCGGTGGCTTTTACTTTTTTTACACCAGTACCATACTGGATTTCGATTTCCTCTGCACCATCTCCACCAGCAGCACTGTCGCTGGTTGGACGGATAATTTCGTCATAGTTCTTAGTAGTAGCAGGTTCGTCGGTCTGTACATGTCCCAAAGGTGCATCGCACATACCATAGGAACCGCGGAAATGACGGCTCTTACTGAAACGTACCCCAACAAAGAAATCTTCTTCCGGCAGAATCACAGGAGTGTGCTGGAAGTTGTTGGAGCCCTGTGTATATAAGTGTCTGGTGTCTACAGCCTTGTAGCCGGCAAGGATTTCGGAAATACGTTCCTTACTTCCCCAAAGCTCATTGCCAAGAGACATCATACAGTAAGATGCATGGTTACCAAAGGCATCCATCATACGGTAGCCTTCTTTAATTAAGTAGTTTTGTTCTGTTTCGTTATGATCTTCGTCGCCAGGTGCTGTCATAGTACCCCAGAATGGAAGCTGAGGTTCCATATAGATACCAAGCAGATCTGCTGCAACGAAGGCTGCTTCTGGTGGGCAGCAGGTGTGAAAACGGTAATGATTGATTCCATAACTCTTGGAAATCTTTAACACACGAATCCATTCTTCAACAGTAGCTGGTACAGCGGCTGTTAGTGGGAAAATCAATCCATCGTGCTTTCCACGAAGGAAGATTGGTCTGCCGTTAATCAAAAATTCTGTCTCTGTAGTAGAGAAGGTACGTAGACCAAAGGTAGTCACAGTTTTTTCTTCTGAATGGTTTACAGTAGCGGTTAATTGATAAATTACTGGTGTGTATTCGCTCCAAAGCACCACATCTTCTCCTAATGAATAAGTGATGGAAGCTTTATTTTCTCCAACAGGAAATTTTAAACAAAAATCTTCTGGCGCAGTCTGGTGGCCGGTATCTCCATTAATATCTATCAATTTACTGGAAATGGTAACTGGAGCAGTTACCAAAGAATCTGTAGTATTTACTGTAGTTAATTCCAAAGTTACTGTCTTTTTCTCTGCATCAGGGAAGGTTTTGATATTGGAAATATATACGGGCTTATAAATATGTAATGCAATTTCACCAATGATACCATTCCAGTTAGTCTGGGTATCAGGAGAAGTCAAATGACCACCTTTTGTAGGATAATCCACATTGGAAACCAAAATGGTCAAACGGAAATCCTTCTTTTTAATAAAAGAAGATAAGTCATAGTTATGAGGAGTGTTGAGGCTGTCTCTGTCTCCGACTAAAGTATCATCAACCCATACCTTGGTCATACGTGTTCGTTCTAAATGAAGAATAATAGGACAGTTCAAATCTTCCTCTTCTAAAGAAATTTCTTTTGAATACCAGGCATACCCTTCAAAAAGATAAGGATCTGTCAGAAAACCGGTTTCCCGCTTGTCCGAATAAGTTCCCTTTTGTGCCATAGAGGTAGTACCTGGCAGGGAAATCGTATCAGAAAATTTCTTATTACAATATCCATTTTCAATACCAATTTTGTCCTGATCCAGTTCAAACTGCCAGGAACCATGAAGATTAAGTGTTTTTTTCATAAAATAATATTCCTTTCGTAGGTTTCGTCCAAAATTAACAATATTATACCATGTAGTGGGATTCTCTTTCAAGGATTCTTGCGAAGATATGAGAATTATTATATAATATAAGGTGAGGGATAAAACATATTTTACAATGGGGGAATTGTAATGGAAACAAAAGAATGGCGCAGGCTGATAAAACACAGTATGGTGTTGCTGGCTGTTGTGCTTTTATTTGGCATGATAACTTTTGCCTATCGATATGGGAATAAAGAGCAAAAAGTTCATGCGCAAGGGCAGGCAGCAGTGGAAGAGGATTTAATCCAACAACATCCGATGGAGCGACAGGAAGCTATCGCTTTCCGAGGTGAGAAGATTAAGGATATTACAGATACTTACATCCGAATTGCTAAACTGGAGGGAGTTGAGGCTCAGAGGGCATATTTGGATAATGAATATCTGGATTTTTCCATTAGTCTGACTTTAAAAGGCGTTCCATCAGGAGAATATAGTAAAAAGAAGATTGGCTGTGTATGGCAGGGGGAGGAGTTTTTCTGGGAAGAGGAAGGAAAGAAATTTCTTACTCAGCTTACTATTGGTAATTTTTTGGAAGGTGACACAGAGACTTTACGAATTCGTATGCAGTTTGATGATGTTTATGAACCAACTTTATATGAAACAAATGAGGCATATTATATTGCATTACAAGAGCCAGAGGAAATTTTTGACAAAATAATTGTCATTGATGCTGGTCATGGAGGCATGGATGAAGGTACTGTTTCTGTAGACGGAAAGCATCGGGAAAAGGACTATGCCGTAAGGGTCGCAAAGTGCTTGCAGGATATTTATAAGGATTCCGAGGCAAAGGTATATTTTACCAGACTTCATGATACAACTTTGTCAAAAGAAAAAAGGACAGACCTTGCAAATGCAGTGCATGCAGATGCTTTTGTTAGTATTCATTGTAATGCTTCTACACCAGGAGATACTGCTTCCTATGGAATGGAAGCATTGTATTCTGGACGTGCCAGAACTGCCAGTGATAAGCTTACCAGTAAGCAGTTGGCAAAGTATGTTCAAAAAGGTGTACATGAAGAAACTGGAAGAAGAGACAGAGGTGTGATTCAGAGAAATGATTTATATTTAATGAATCATTCTAAGGTGCCAGTGACAATTATTGAGATTGGCTATATGTCTAATTCTTCTGATTTGCGTTATTTATTAAAAGAGAAGAATCAGAAAAAAATTGCTAAGGGAATATATAATGGAATTGAAGCTGCTTTAGACTAGTATTTTAGGAAAAGTGGATAGCTGGAAAGGATAGTTATAATCTATGAATAAGATAATTGTAGCCACAGGAAATGAAGGGAAAATGGTAGAGATACGTCAAATTTTGCAGGGAGAGGATATTGTTTTTTCTTCCTTAAAGGATGAGAACCTTCTGGATGTGGAAATTGTAGAGGATGGAGAAACATTTGAAGAAAATGCCATTATTAAAGCCAGAGCCATTTCTGATTTAACTGGAAAGATGGTATTAGCAGATGATTCAGGGCTTGAGGTTGATGCATTGGATAAGGCTCCGGGAGTATATTCTGCCCGTTATCTTGGAGAGGATACTCCATACACGGTGAAGAATAATCATATTATTGATTTGTTGAAGGATGTAGAAGGAGAAGACAGAAGCGCAAGATTTGTATGTGTCATTGCTTGTGCTTTTCCTGACGGACGAACCATTACCTGTCGTGGTGTGATTGAGGGACAGATTGGTTATGAAGAGAAAGGCGAACATGGTTTTGGATATGATCCAATTTTTTATGTTCCGGAATTAGGGTGCACCACAGCAGAACTTCTCCCAGAGGATAAAAATAGTATTAGTCACAGAGGCCGGGCGTTGACTGCTATGTATGAAAAGCTAAAGGAAGAGAAGGTATTATAAATTGAGCAAAAAGATTTTAATTGTAAGTGATACTCATGGAAAAAATACCAATTTAAAAAAGGTCATTGATCAGATTGGGAAGCATATGGATCTGATGATTCACTTAGGTGATTCTTTATGCTCATTGGAGACCATGCAGGAACTGATTGATTGTCCTGTGGAAATGGTTCGTGGTAATTGCGATAGTATGATGCATGGACTCCCCATTGCTAAACTGATTCAGATTGAACAATATAAAGTGTTGATTACTCATGGTCATCAGTATGGTGGAAAATGGGGCGTGAATTCTATGAGGGAAGCAGCTATAGAAAATGGTGCTCAGATTGTTATGTTTGGACATAGTCATGAACCTATGATAGAGAAATATCCGGATGTGGTAGTCTTGAATCCGGGAAGCTTATCCCAGCCGAGGCAGGAAGGGCATGAGCCTACATATATTGTCATGACCATTGAAGAGGATGGAAGAGCAGAATATTCTTTAATAAGGATGTAATGTAAGGGACAGATTTATTAGTTACAGCTTTGAATTAAGTGACAAAAATTTATGAAAATGTAACAAGAAGGAGCGAGAATTTTCTTGTTGATTTTTACAAAAGTATAGAAAGAAAATTGTTTGAATCTCACAAAAATATCGTTGTGTTAGCAGACACAAAAAGATAGTTTTTGTGAGATTTTTTTGTTGAAAATAAGATTCAATGTTGTTATGATTGTGTGCACATAAAAATTGCAAGTACAAGAAGGGAGGAGAGAGAATATGAAGGACAATGAATTATTGCTAGCAATATCAGATTTGCTTGATCAGAAACTGGATCCAGTAAACAAAAAGATAGACGCTATTGACAAGAGATTGCAGGTAGTAGAGAAAAAGGTGGACTCCTTGGAAGAAAAAGTGGACTCCTTGGAAGAAAAAGTGGATTCCTTGGAAGGAAAGGTGGAATCCCTGGAAGGAAAGGTGAACTCCTTGGAAGAAAAGGTGGACTCTCTGGAAGGAAAGGTGGATTCCTTGGAAGAAAAGGTGGACTCCTTGGAAGAAAAAGTGGATTCCTTGGAAGAAAAGGTAGAATCTCTGGAAGGAAAGATGGATTCCTTGGAAGAAAAGGTAGAATCCTTGGAGGAACAAACAAGAAATATAGATGGCAGGTTAGCTAGACTAGAAATTGTTCATGAAACAGATGTGCTTCCTAGATTGCGCAGTATAGAATCCTGTTATACAGCTACGTATAAAAGATATCAAGACGGTATATCTGATTATGAAGGGATGAAGCAGGATATTCAGATTATTAAGAAGGTTGTAACAGAACACAGTATTAAATTAGAACAAATATCGTGAAAAAAGGGTGTAAAGTTTATACTAGAAAAATATAGACTTTACACCAATAATTTTTAATCAAATAAATTATTTTTATCCGATTTTTCTTTCTTCTCTGTAAGCGTAAGCTCAGGGGATTTTACAGTTACCCTTGTACCGGCAGGGATAGATTCTGTGATGAATGCATTACCGCCAATGACAGAGCCTTTGCCAATAATGGTTTCGCCACCAAGGATAGATGCTCCGGAGTAAATGGTAACATTATCTTCAATGGTAGGATGTCTTTTGACATCCCGGAGCAGCTGGCCGCTACGGGTAGACAATGCACCAAGGGTAACACCCTGATAAATTTTAACATTATTTCCAATCTGGGTAGTTTCACCGATTACCACACCGGTACCGTGGTCAATAAAAAAGTATTCTCCAATATCTGCTCCTGGATTGATATCGATTCCTGTATGATTATGGGCATATTCCGACATAATACGCGGAATGAAAGGTACTTGAAGTTTATATAACGGATGGGCGATACGGTAAACAAAAATGGCAAAAAGACCAGGATAGCAGAAGATGATTTCTTCCTTTGATTTGGCAGCAGGATCACCATCAAAAGCCGCCTGAATATCTTTGCTTAAAAGAGTCTGAATTTCACCTAGAGAACTGAAAAAGTGAATACAGATTTCTTTTGCTTGGGCATCAATTTCTTTTTCGTTGGCATCTTGACGTGCTTGCTGCATAAAGGCGGCCTTGATTTGATTCCGGAGGTGATTATATAATTTATTTAAATTGTGTCCTACAAAATATTCAGGTACAGTGGTACCTAGATTTTCTTCTTCAAAATATCCGGGAAACATAATTTGGCGAAGTCCCATGATAATATGGATGATAGCACTTCTGTCGGGCATATGATGGTCGGGTTTAATATAAAAGACCTCTTCTTTGGCATAGTTATCTGTAATTTCAGAAACAATCTGATGTAATTTCTCCTCTGGAAACATAAAAACCTCATTTCTGTGTATGTATTACACAATAAAATCTTCTTTACTAATATGATTATTCTATATCATAGCAGATTAGTAGAGATAGTTCAATTCCCTATTTTTATTTATGCGAATTTTCTGTATTGATTCTATGAGAGAGAGGATGTAATATGAAAACATAGCAGGTTTATGGGAAGTGAAAAGAGATTATCTGATACTGCTAAATAGAAAATCGGAGAGAAGAATGGAAGAAAAAGAGAAAAAAAATAGTATAAAAACAATCAAGAGGTGGTTTTCAAAGGAAGAGATATTAGACACTATCTTAGTAGGGATATGCGGGCTTAGTATTTTGACAATGGTATTTGCTATGCCAGTAGCATATCTGACCCATTATGAGAAGGAAGTATATAAAAATACAGAATTTCCAAAAGATGTTAAGATAATGGAAATCAAAACCATTGATGACTTATACAATCACAGCTATGAAGCTCTTTCTTTTGAAATTGATGTCGACCAGCTAAAGCCCACCGGATTTTATCGGGAGGTATTTACTTTTTCCTATCCAGCTTCAGGGGTAGGAGGTGCTTCAAAATATAGACTATCTAGAAGGGGGACAGTGGTGGTTAGTAATCCTGGACCGCCAGCATATACCTTTAGTAAATTAATAACCTTGTTTTATCGGAAAAATGCGATTTATGGGCAATATTATTGTCTGACTCTGGAGGATGGACATAATGTGTTGATCTTATTGAATGATACGGCAATGGATATTCCCCGGAAAGGAAAGGTTCAGATACCATCGGCCATGTGGCAATGGATGGATTTAGAGATAACGAATGATTATGAGCCGGAGGATGTAGAATATGAATTAATTGGGGAGTTTGAATTAACCAGAAAAAGTGATAATGAGTTATATTATCTGAATGCTTCTACCTGGTGGACTAATGTAAACCCGGAGCTGAAAGCAGCATGTGATAAGCGGATTGAGCTTTGTGTTAAGATGTTTATTTTTGGTTTGATTGGTCTTTTTGGAGCGCCGCCTGTACTTATTTTATTAGATAAAATCGTGAATCGAAAAAAGAAAGAGAAAAGCTGAGGGAAACTATAAATATTGCAAATGTTGACGAATAAGAGAAAAGAAGATATAATAGTTCTAAAATGAACTTTTTGTTCATAGAATATAATTACAGAAGTAAATTTCTTGGAGGCGTGTCATGGATGACGAAATTGAACTGTTGCTGATGGGACAGCATTTTAAGAAGTTTCAGGAAGCTGCATATTCAAATTTAGTGGGAGAGTATGGGTTAACCCTTTTAGATATTCGGGTGCTGTTATTTTTGGAAAAGCATGGTGCAGAAAATACTGCAAAGGACATTGTAAAGATACATTGTTTTACTAAGTCTAATGTATCGAAATCCATTGAATCATTGCTAGAAAGGGGATATTTGCAAAAGGAGTACGATGCTCAGGACAGACGTCGGATTCATTTGCAGATTCAGCCGGCAGCAGAACCGATTATTCAAAGGGCGAAGAAAGAGCATGAAGAAATGCTTCGTACTGTATTTCAGGGGATTGAAAAGAGTGAGATGGAAGTGATACGCCAGGTAGCACAGAAAATCACCTGTAATATTAGTGAGGCGATGAAATAAGGAAGAAGAAAGGAAGGGGAAAAATGCAGGATAATTTTGAAAAAATGATGGGAGATTTTACACAGAAATATAAAGACATTTGTGTAAAAAATAATTCCATTGATGGGAATTTATTTGCAGAATATGGAGTAAAAAGAGGATTACGTGATAAAAATGGAAAGGGTGTTTTATCAGGAATCACCAATATTTCTTTGATTAAATCAAGCGAGACTGTGGATGGTCAGACAAAACCATGTGATGGACAATTGTATTATCGTGGATATAACATTTATGATTTGACTAATGGTTTCCGTCAGGATCAACGTTTTGGCTTTGAGGAAACCGCATATTTGCTTTTATTTGGTAATCTTCCTACGAAGGATGAATTGGCAGAGTTTAATAAGGTATTGGCGAAAAACCGTCGTCTTCCAACTAACTTTGTTCGAGATGTTATTATGAAAGCGCCGAGTCGTGATATTATGAACTCATTGACAAAAGGTGTTTTAACTTTATCATCTTATGATGATAAGGCATCTGATATTACTTTGGAAAACGTATTGACTCAGAGTTTAATGTTAATCAGTGTATTTCCAATGCTGGCAGTATATGGTTATCATGCCTACAATCATTATGAATGTGATGAAAGCTTTTACATTCATCGTCCAGATGATAACTTATCTGCGGCGGAGAATATTTTACGCATGCTTCGTCCAGATAAGAAATATACCAGCTTGGAAGCACGGGTGCTGGATTTGGCATTAGTACTTCATATGGAGCATGGTGGAGGAAATAACTCTACTTTTACCACCAGAGTAGTTACTTCGGCAGGTTCAGACACCTATTCTGTTATAGCTGCAGCACTATCCTCCTTAAAGGGACCAAAGCATGGTGGAGCTAATATTAAGGTAGTGGAAATGATGCAGGATATTAAGGAACATGTATCAGATACCAGTGACGAAGCAGAAGTAAGAGCATATCTAAAAAAGATTCTTCACAAAGAAGCCTTTGATAAACGAGGTTTGATTTATGGTATGGGACATGCGGTATATTCTATTTCCGATCCTAGAGCAGTGGCGTTTAAAGGTTTTGTAGAAAAACTTGCCAACGAAAAGCATCAGAAGGATGAATTTGAACTGTATTCCATGATTGAAAGAATTGCACCAGAAATTATTGGTGAGGAATGTGCGATTTACAAAGGAGTTAGTGCCAATGTGGATTTCTACAGTGGATTTGTATATAACATGTTAGGTATTCCAATGGAACTGTTTACACCAATCTTCGCAATGGCGCGTATTGTAGGCTGGAGTGCTCATCGAATGGAAGAACTTATTAACGTAGATAAGATTATTCGTCCTGCATATCAGAGTATTATGGTTCCAAAGCCATATGAAAGTCTGGCAGACAGAAGCACACCAAAGCTTAAGGATCATGAGAAGGATCAGTTAAAGATTTCCATGAAGGAGGAAAGCTGCTAGAGGGTTTGAGTGTGTATACGCAAAAAGGATGGTTGCAAATAAATTTGCCCATCCTTTTTTGTATATATAGGACTTCGTCCCTTGTGCCATCACTGACAAAGCGTAGTTCAACCCGAGCCGAGAGGCGTTCGGGAATTGGATGACCTCCGACAATTTCCTGCATCACTCTATTTGTAATAAAAAAGTAAAGACTTAAACGCCTCTCTGTGCTATTCTGTAAGTAGGAATGTTAGTGAAGTGGAGGTTTTTTGCATGGAACAAAAGGGAACTATTTTGGTGGTTGATGATGACTATGAAATTGCTGAGCTAGTAGAAATTCATTTGGTAAGTGATGGCTATCAGGTATATAAAGCAAATAATGGAAAAGAAGCGTTGGAAATTTTCCATAAGGAAGAGATTGATTTGGCAATTTTGGATATTATGATGCCAGAAATGGATGGAAATGAGGTATGTGCTAAAATTCGGGAAACAAGTACGATACCGATTATTATGCTTAGTGCAAAGGATTCGGAAAGAGATAAAATAACTGGTTTGGGAAATGGTGCAGACGATTATGTAACAAAACCATTTAATACATTAGAGCTGGTGGCGAGAGTAAAATCACAACTGAGACGGTATCAGAAATTTGGAGGTCTTGATGTAATGCCAAAAACGGGATTTGTGCAGATGGAAAACCTTACCATTGACAAATCCAGCCACAAGGTGAAGGCATATGGAAAGGATATTAAATTAACTCCATTGGAATTTGAGATTTTATATCTTCTTGCAACCCATCCGGGACAGGTATTTAGTACCGATGAGATTTTTGAAAATGTCTGGAAGGAAAAAAGCTTTGAGATGAGTAATACTGTTATGGTTCATATCCGTCGTTTGCGGGAAAAAATTGAAGTGGATCCAAGAAATGCGCAAATAATAAAAACAGTATGGGGAGTGGGGTATAAAATTGAAGCGTAACATATGGAACAGCTTGCAGATAAAGCTGGTTTTATATAGTGTTGTCAGTTTATGTCTGGCATTAATAACAGAAATAGGAATTGGTATTGTGTTGTATTCCTTATCTACTATGATGGGAGCCAGTAGTAGTGGATATGGCTTTCAGCCTGCGCCACCAGATATGGGAAGAGTACCTGAACCCAGGCTGCAAGGAGGCGGTGTTTGGTCAGCAATTCATCAGATAGAGCGAATGGAAAGAGGAACCTTGTATACCATTATTGTGGCAGGTGTCATAGTAGGTATGCTTCTTTTTATTATGTATTTTTTGTGGCTAAGCAGAAAGATTATTCAGGATTTATCCCATATTTCAAATCGGATTACCAGTATTGCAAGGGGCAATTTGGATGAAATTATTTCCGTAGACCGACAGGATGAAATCGGTGAAATTGCTAACAGAGTTAATGAAATGACGGAGGAAATTGTTCGTCTGATGCAGTCAGAAAGAGAAGCGTTACAGACCAATAAGGATTTAATTACTTGTGTAGCCCATGATTTGAGAACTCCACTGACTTCCGTAATCGGATATTTGCAGCTTGCCAGAGATACGGAGAAATATGATGAAGAGAAACGACAGCAGTTTACCCAGATTGCTTCGGAAAAGGCAAGTCGGCTGGAGGGATTGATTGAGGATTTGTTTAGCTATACTAAGCTTATGAGTGGGGAAATTACGCTGCATCGTTGTGAGATTGATATTGTAAAATTATTGGAGCAGATGGTGGAGGAGTTTTATCCATTATTTCAGGATAATTATTTAGAATGTCTTTTTGTAAAAAATATAGATGGAATTAATATATGTCTTGATCCGGAATTGATTGCCCGGGCAATTCAGAATCTTTTGAGCAATGCAGTAAAATATGGGAAAGACGGAAAGCAGATATTAGTATCTGTGGAAAAAATGTCGGAAGAAATAAAAATACATGTGACAAATTATGGACTGATAATACCGAAAGAAAGTCTGGATATGATTTTTGAAAAATTTTATAGGGTAGAGGAATCCCGTTCTAGAAAAACTGGTGGGACTGGTTTAGGATTAAATATTGCAAAAGAAATTATTGTGCTTCATGGAGGAAGCATCAGCGTAGAAAGTGGTCAGCAGGGAACCATATTTACTGTGTCCCTTCCGCTATCAGTCTAATCTATAAAGGAAATTACTATGAAGAGAAAAAAGATTTATTTTATTGCTATCATAATCAGTCTTTTATTAACAGCCTGTGGTAGTTACAAAATTACAGAATCAGAGGAAGAAGCTACGGGAATTTCCCATGATAAAAAGAACTCTTCCCAGATAATGGAAGCTGTGAAGTTAAAAGGGGAAGGAATATCCATTAAATTAAAATCAGGGATGAATGGGTATGTGAAATATAATCGCTATATGAAAATATCCGCAGAAATCACCAGTAGTGAAAAGGATTTTTCGGGTTGGTTAAGAGTAATTCTTCCTATGGAAGAGGGAAATAGCATGTACCAAAAAGAGGTTGTGCTGAAAATGGGACAGACAGAACAATTTCTGATGTATTTACCAGCAAATATGAGACAAAGTCAAATGCTGATATCGTTAAATGATACAAAGGGAGAAGAAATTTGTTCTAAGGCAGTTTCTATAAATATGTTATATGGAACAGATACAGCATTTGTAGGAGTATATAGTAAGAAGCAAAATGAAATGGGATACTTTGATGGAATTGATTCACAGATGTTTTATTTAAAAAAATCGGATTTCACAGAGGATTATCGTGGGCTGGATATTTTAGATATGATTGTTATCAGTGATGTCAATCTGGATAAATTTTCAGAAAAGAAAATCAAAGCACTTCGTACCTGGGTGAAACGAGGAGGAACATTGGTTTTAGCAGACAGTGGTTCCCAAAAAGAATTAAAACCATTTAAAGGGAAACTGTTATCGTGGAAAAAAGGAGAACAGAAAAAAATTATTACCAGCTTTGGTATAGAAATAACAGATTTGAATATTATCAGTGACCGTATTGTTGAAGCTATAGAAGCTAAGAAGGCAGAAAAGGTGAAAAACTTTCTGGCGGAAAATTTATCTGGGAAGTTGTATTCCCATTGGCGAAGCGAGATAGAAAATATTCAAGAGAATCCAGAATGTCTGGAAAAATCAGGGGAGATATTTAATTATCTGTTACAAGAGTTTAGTGAAGAGGAAATTAAGAAAAATTTATCTCTTTCAGCCACAGAAGAAGAAAAGAAGGAAAAAATAGAATATATAACAATACCTCTTGTTCAGAAGGAATATACAGAACTGATTTTAAATGAGGCAGAAAGTATTGTTGACACAAAAGAAGGAAAGCCTTTGTTTCAAAAACTGAAAAAAGGTCTTGGAAATATAGTGGTAGCAGGGTGTTCTTTAGCATTAGAAAAAGAAGCATGGGATGTTTCAGGGACAGAGATTATGGAAAATCTGGAAAAAAGTTTTTCAGAACAAAAGAAACAGCAGCTTCTTGTGGAAAAAGAGCAAAGCTTTGGAATAAGTAATTATGTATATAAACAGGGACTTCTTACGACAGAAACCAATAATTTGCCTAATTTAAAATTGTATGGAGTTATTTTAGTAGTATATATATTGTTGATTGGACCAGTGTATTATGTTGTTTTTAGAAAGAAAGGAAAACCATCTCGGCTTTGGATTGCGATTCCTTTAACTGCCTTGTTCTTTTCGGTATTTATTTATCTGTTAGGAACCAGCACCAGAATTCATGAGCCTTATGTCAATTACTTATCTCATCTTCATTTGGAAGAAGAGGGGGGTGGCGAGTTAAATACCTGGTTCCGGCTCATTAATAACAAAAATACAGATTATTCTATGGTGTTGGATGGAAATTATGACATTGAACCCCTTCATCTGGATCAGAGCTATTCTTCCTATGATGGACAGGAGCAGAAAGCTTTAAATAGGGAGTACCATTATGGGATAGAATACGGCACCAAAGAAACAAAAATTCATTTAAAGGATATGGCAGCTTTTGAGGGAAGGGATTTTAAGGATCAGGAAATTGTAGCTTGTGAAGGAGATATTCTGACAACAATTGTATCGGATGAAATGACCTTGCGGGGAACTATTTTGAACCAATTTTCCTATGATTTGGAAGATTGTTTTTTGTATGATAATGGAACAGTATATTTGCTGGGAAGGATTCCTTCCGGAGATAGTATATCTTTAAGTGATTTAAAGGATAGACAGATATTATTACAAAGTGAATATAATTATGATTATACAGAATTAGTGATACAAATATTCCAAAAAAAGAATGGAAGGGGCGCAAATTCGGACTATGAAACAAAGAGACGGGAAGCACTGGTGGAAGGATACTTACAAGAAGGTGTTACCACAGACTGTTTCTTTTTTGGATTTGCTCAGATGGGGGAGGAAAAAGATAACTCTTTTATGAGTAATTTTTCCTTAAAGCATTATGGAACTATGGGAATTTCTAAGAATATAGATATTACTTATCGGTCTGATGGAATGGAAGTTTTGCCGGATATTTCGGAATATGCAGTCGCTTATGATGCAAGTGTGACAGATGGAAAATCGGTAAAAGAATTTGACAAACGGATTGTGGTACGCTATGAGCTTCCGAAGGGCTATCAGTGGAAGGGATTGGCATATAATCAGAATAATAATGCAGAATTTAGTTATTTCAGTAATGGTTACAGAGGTTCAAATATCTTTGCTGGAACAGTAACTGTTTTAGATCGGAAACTAGGACAGGAAGTACAAATTCTGGAAAGTGGTCAAGAAATGAAAATGGAAATACGCGAAGAATATCTCAATGAGGATGATGTTTTATCTTTGTATTATTATTTGGATGATTCCGTGGACTCGCAGCTTCAATTGCCGACTATTATGGTATATGTAACCAAAACACCATAGAGAAAGTGGGGAATGTATCTTGGTTGAAATCAAAGATTTGTGTAAAAAATATGGGAAACTTACAGCACTAAACCATTTTAATCTTAGGATAGAGGAAGGGGAATTATTTGGTTTTGTAGGTCCCAATGGTGCCGGAAAAACCACTGTGATGAAAGTAATATCTGGACTTTTGTCAGTAGATAGTGGTGAAATTACGGTAGCAGGAATTGATGCAATTCATGATGCAGAACGTTTAAAAGAAAAAATCGGATATGTTCCGGATTTTTTTGGAGTGTATGATAATTTCAAGGTAATGGAATATATGGAATTTTATGCATCTATATATGGAATTACAGGAGAAAAGGCACGTAAACTTTGCAATGAGCTACTGGAGCTAGTGGAATTAGAGAATAAGGCAGATTTTATGGTGGACAGTTTGTCACGGGGAATGAAACAGAGACTATGTTTGGCGCGAAGTCTGGTACATGATCCACAGTTATTGGTTTTGGATGAACCGGTTTCAGGTTTAGATCCAAGAGCACGTCATAAAATGAAAAATACCTTGCGCAGGCTGAACGAACAGGGAAAAACCATTGTTATTAGTTCACATATATTATCAGAACTATCTGAATTATGTACTACGATTGGCATTATTGAAAAAGGACAGATGGCAGTAAAGGGAACCATAGAAGAAGTGATTCATAAAGTGAATGCTCTGACTCCTGTGGTAGTAGAAGTGGCTGGAGAGAGAAAAAAAGCATTACAAATTTTGAAAGAGTGTCAGGAGGTAAGAAATATATCCATAGAGGGTGACAGGTTTATTTTAGGATTTTCAGGGAATCAAATAGAGCAGTCTGGCTTGTTACAGCAACTGGTAAAGGAAGAGGTTCCAGTGATTTCTTTTCATCGGAAAAATAGTGATTTAGAAACTATTTTTATGAAAGTAACAGAAGAAAATGGAGGTTTGAAAGGTGAAATATAAAATAAATCCAGTGTATCGGAAAGAGGCAAAGCTAAGGGTACGTACTATCCGGTTTGCTACGATGGTTTTTCTTTACAATTTATTGCTGGTGGGGTTAGTGCTTTTTGGTTTTGAGATGGCGTTTAATATTCATTGGAATAACTATATTGATTATTCCAGAGCTACATTGATTTATTTACTTTTAATTATTGTAGAAATGGTTATGGTTATTTTTATTGTTCCGGCATATACAGCAGGCAGTATTGCAGGAGAACGGGAAAAACAGACCTTGGATATTTTGCTGACAACGGTACTAAAGCCCCGGCAGATTATACTAGGAAAATTGTCATCTTCTATTGGCATGGTTCTGCTTTTGGTGGTTTCTAGTCTTCCTGTATTGTCTATTGTGTTTACTGTAGGTGGTGTAGGCGTTACAGACTTAATTCAGTTTCTGGTGGTGGCAGCTATTGCTGCTGTTTTTATTGGAAGCATAGGGATTTTGGCGTCTTGTGTATATCAGAAAACGGTTCAGGCTACGGTATTCTCCTTTGGAATGGTACTGGTGGTTTGTGTAGGAACCATAGCGGTAGTAGCTGTTGTTTACTTTTTACAGCAAATGTATTTTTGGAATGTAATGCAGGGAAGGGGAAAAACGCCGGATGTGGCATGGACAGTATTGTTGCTTCTTTTTAATCCTGTAGTTACCATGAAGGATATGGTTAGTAATCAATATGGACAAATTGAAGAATTTTCCCAAATCGTTATTGCAATGGGAGGTCTTCCGGAATTTGTTATGGAGAATTGGTTTTACTTGAGTCTGACTGCACAGGTTCTAGCTTCTGCGGTGTTGCTTTGGTTGGCGGAACGAAAATTAGATCCCTTACGGAAAAAACGAAAATGGTGGAAAAGAAGTTGAATTATTTTTCGGATGGGGTTACAATGGTCACTGTGTAAAATGGAGAATATCCAAAAGAAAGGTTTTCGGTGAAATGAAAAAAATTAGCGAAAGAAAAAGAATTGTGGTAAAAGTTGGAACCTCTACCCTGACCCATCGTACAGGACGGTTGAATATAAGAAGAGTAGAAAAACTGGTAAAGACTTTGGCAGACTTGCAAAATGCAGGTCATGAAGTGGTTTTGGTATCCAGTGGCGCCATTGGATTAGGAATGGGAAAGCTGGGATTAACCCATAAGCCTTCTGACACACCAGGAAAGCAGGCTTGTGCTGCGGTTGGTCAGTGTGAGCTTATGTATATGTATGATAAATTGTTTGCAGAATACAGTCTTACCGTAGCTCAGGTGCTTTTAACAAAATATGTATTAAAGGATGAGCGACGTCAGAATGTAGTTAATGCTATGGAGCGCCTATTGTCCCAAGGTGTGATTCCTATTATTAATGAAAATGATACAGTAGCTATTGATGAGTTGGAATTAGAAGTAGGAGAAAATGATTCGCTGGCTGCTATTGTTGCTACTCTTGCCAGTGCGGATTTACTTATTATTATGTCAGATATTGATGGTCTTTATGATAAAGATCCCCATCAACATCAGGATGCACAGCTGATTCCTTTGGTTCGGGAAATTGATGACAACATTCGCCAGTTAGCTGGTGGAGCAGGTTCAAAACTGGGAACCGGTGGCATGGTTACGAAAATCAATGCAGTGGAGCTGGCTTATGAAGCAGGAATAGATGTAGTGTTAATGAATGGACAGCGTCCGGAAAAACTCTACGATGTATTTGAAGACAAGCAGGTAGGAACCATATTTAACTGCACAAATTAAAAAATCTTATTATATCAATTATATAATAG
>CAZEFX010000057.1:0-17840 GCA_964511525.1 uncultured Jutongia sp. | reverse complement strand
AGAATTTTCCGTCTAAATTCACATTTTCACTGCTCCGATAATCCAGATAATCTGAAATCTTACCCGTAGCAGCAAACCGCATCCATTTGTCCTCCTGCTCCATAACCGTCACCGACCTTTCTGCCTCTATGTTCTATTGTGGTCTAGGAAAACTCTTCCCTACACCGCCTTATTAGAATGGCAGAATCGTCAAATGATTATACTGGAATCTTATGGTACATCTTTCCTTCTATAATATTAATTATAAACTCCCATTTACTCTTCGTAATCAGAAGCCCGGTACCCAAAGTTCTTAATGAGGAAGTCACTATCGCGCCAGTCCTTCTTCACCTTCACCCAAAGCTTTAGGTTTACCCGGCAGTCCAACAGGGCTTCAATATCCTTTCTGGCATCGGTTCCAATCTTTTTCAGCATTGAGCCCTGCTTTCCAATAATGATTCCCTTGTGGGAATTGCGCTCACATACAATAGTAGCATCAATATCAATGAAGTTTCCGCCTGGGCGTTCCTTCATCTGGTCAATAGCTACTGCAATTCCATGAGGGATTTCATCATCCAGATTCCGCAATGCCTTTTCACGAATCAGCTCAGCCACAATCTGTCGCTCCGGCTGGTCGGTAATGGTATCCTCATCATAATAGCAAGGACCTTCCTCCAGATATTTAAACATGGTTCCCATAAGTTCATCGGTATTTTCACCCTTCAAAGCAGACACTGGAATAATTTCTGCAAAATCTACAATATCCTTATAAGCATCGATAAAGGTTAAAATCTCCTGTTTTGATACCATATCAATTTTATTAATTACCAGAAATACCGGAGTATCCACCTTGCGAAGCTGTTCTGCAATATGACGTTCCCCTGCACCGATAAAGGTACTCGGCTCCACCAGCCACAGAATCACATCTACTTCTTTCAGCGTTCTCTCGGCTACTGACACCATATATTCTCCTAATTTATTTTTCGCCTTATGAATACCAGGAGTGTCCAAAAAAATAACCTGACCTTCTTTACTGGTATACACCGTCTGTATACGGTTTCTTGTGGTCTGTGGCTTATTGGAGGTAATGGCAATTTTCTGTCCAATAAGCTGATTCATCAATGTAGATTTTCCTACATTTGGTCTTCCAATTAATGTTACAAAACCAGATTTAAATTTTTTCATAAAGTACCTCACTTCTATATTAGGGGACAAATCCTGTCCCCTAATTTCCTTTCTTTTCTATGCATCCTTATGACTTTTACGATAATGGACGAAGCTCTTTAAATAATTCCTTCTCGTTCTCTAGGTGCTGTTCATTTCCAATAACACAAAGATTTCCTGCACGGAATACTGCTTCCATAACTGCTGCCGCCTTGCGGATGTCCTCACAGCTGCAAGAAAGTACCTGGTCACGATCCTTTTGCAGTTCTTCCATCGGCGTCTCTGACAAATAGGCAGACATAGAACGGCGTCCCTTCATGGCTGGTGTCAATGGAGTATCCATTCCGCTAATGGTTCCAATAATCGTCTTTAAGATTTCTCTTTCTTCTTCCTCATAATTTGCCAGATACTCAGCCGCTTTCCCGTATACATCCATGGTCTCAGAAAGCTTTGGATCACGATAGGAGGCAAAGAAACCTTCCTGATCACGGTTAAACTGACAAAATACCCCGTAGGCTCCGCCCTTGACACGGACTTCATTCCAGAGATAACCATAATTCAAAAGGTGACGAACCACCCGAAGGGCTCCAAAATTGATATCCTTTACTCCTTCAAAGCTTCCAGCCATTGCTACATACTGTATCTCTGCCGGAGTCATTAAGCCTTCATTTTTCTGTTCCGGCTTTGCAATATATGCCTTTAACACATTTTCTAAAGCTTCGCCAGCTTCCGCTTCATCCTCATAATCTGCAAGCTGCTGTAAAAATCCTTTCATCCCTGCATCTACTGCTTCTAATCCTTCTTTATTGGACGTGCAGGAAATAATCATATTTTCCTTGCGGAACAATTTCTTCAAAATCATCTGGCAGCCTTTTTTCAGATTTTCCTTTTCTTCTTCAAAATGCTCATCCAACTGCACCAGATACTGGTAATATTCAATACCAATGGAAGCATCACTTAACCATGCACTCTTAGAAAAATAAGAAGTAGCTCTTCCAGCTGCTGCCTGATGTCCTGCGGAATTTAAGCGCACCTTTAATCTGGAACGGGTCTCTGCCACTACTTCCTTCAGATGTTTCTCATCCGTAAATATGGTTTCAAACATCATTTCTGCCATAAGCTTTAATGCCTCTTCTACCTGACTGCGAAGCACCTTGGTTCTTACCTCAAACTGAATCCGGTAATCCTCTTTCCGGTCAAACATACAGAAAATATTTACATCGGAAGCAATACCACCAGTATAGAAGTTTGTTTCAGTATCAAATTCCATATAGCTATGCTTTTTTGTGTCCATATATCCCAAAAGAGTTGCCAGAAAACTCATTTGAGGCACATAATTCTCCAGTTCCTTTCCATCAAACAAGAAACGTAAATATACAATATCATTAGTATGAATATTATGATGAATGGTCTTCACGCCCTGAAGAGTCGTTTCCTCATTTACAAATGGCTGTACCTCTTTATCAATATCCTCTCGGGAAAGCATTGGAATCATCTCCAAAACTTCTTTTGGACTTGGCTCCTCCTGATATGCCTTCAATGCCTTAGTATCCTCAATCAGCTTTAACACTTCTTCCTCTGACAAGCTAGCCTTGTAATCTGCCAGACGCTGTTTCTCCATCTGCTCATTCTCAGCCTGAAGTCCCACTTTTGGTACCATTTCCACCAAAATTGCATGGGGATTATCTAATAAATATTTCTGAATCAACTGCTCATAATAATCCGTAGCAAGCTGTTCTCTTAAGAACTGATAATATCTGTCATAGCAAAGAGAGGTGTATGGCTGGCTATCATCATAAAGCCAGGTCTTCATGGTCTTCATTCCATATAAAAGTCCCTTTGGATACGCTCCAAAATCAGCTTCTCTCTCTTTAAATTCTGTTCCATTGATAGCAGCTTCCAAAGCCTTTCTGTCAATTCCTTCCTCTACCAGCTTTTCCAAGGTTTCACGAATCACCTGATAGAAATGTTCTCTTTCTCCCGCCTTGGCATTCTTAGTAGTAAGAGCAAAGTAACTCTGACGAAGAATATCGCAAAAATCCACATCGATGTCATTTCCGATTCCTGCATCCAAAATTGCCTGTTTCAATGGTGCACCAGGCATCTCAATCAAAACATAGGACAAAAGCTCAAATGCCTTACAAACCTCCTGATCCATGGTAATATCCATAGCAGCAGCATAAGCATAATATGTCTTTTCACTACAATCCGCATTTTGGGACACTGCGTACTCTTTTGTAAGACTCTTCATTCCATCAAAAGGCTTCTGTAAAGGAATCGAAGAATCTAACTCAATGGCAGGAAAATCCTTTAAATAATTCTCATCCATCCAATTCAGACGTTCCTCAATGTCCATATCTCCATACAGATAAATATAACTGTTTACCGGATGATAATAATTTCTATGAAAATCTAAATATTCTTCATAGGTCAAATCCGGAATGCATGCCGGATCACCGCCAGACTCCTGACCATAGGTATTATCCGGAAAAAGGCCATTCATAATGAAACGCTCCAGCACTCCTTCCTCGGAAGAAAAAGCGCCCTTCATTTCATTATAAACTACACCATTATAAGTAACCGGCTCCTCTGGAGAAGTAATCTCATAATGCCAGCCTTCCTGCTTAAAGATTTCCTCATGTTCATAAATATTTGGATAGAAAACAGCATCCATATATACATGCATCAGATTCTCAAAATCCTTCTGGTTACAGCTTGCCACTGGATACAGAGTCTTATCTGGATAAGTTGTCGCATTTAAAAAGGTATTTAATGACCCCTTTACTAATTCCACAAAAGGATCCTTCGCCGGAAAATGCTTAGAACCACAAAGTACCGTATGCTCAATAATATGTGGTACACCGGTAGCGTCCTTTGGTGGTGTACGAAATCCAATGGAAAATACCTTGTTGTCATCCTCATTACTGAGCACTAATACCCTTGCACCACTGAGCTTATGGCGTAATGCTAAGGCAAAGCTATCCATCTCCTTAATATATTCCGACTTTTCCAAAGCATATGCTTTTGGAATCTTCACTTCTTCTACACTTTTAATACTTGCTGCCATTCTCTTCCTCCTGAAAATCATTTTTTCCCATCCTACCACTTATACCATCTTATGCAAAGCTTTCTATAGAAAACTTTTTCTCATTAAGTTTTTCTCCGAATCCTATTCATACAGCTTACAAAATCTTTCATATCCTTCTTTCCAAATTTCCTGTTCCTGTGGCAAAAACTCTTCCGTATCAAAGGATGCTGCTAAAATATTGCATTTTTCCTCTCTTGTTTTATAGGCGCCTAATGCCTGAAATTGCTCCATCACATTACCTACTGCGGTAGCCTCTGCTGCCCCGGTAATTACCGGAATGCCAATGGCATTGGCGGTGAACTGGTTCAGCAATTTATTCTGCACTCCTCCTCCTACAATGTAAAGCTTCTCCTCCCAAGTAATATACGGGCGAAAACTTTCATATACCTGACGATACTTCATTGCCAGACTTTCCAGAACACATCTGACCAACGCACCATCGGTTTCTGGCACCGGCTGTCCAGTTTCTCTACAGTATTCCCTTATTTTAGATGGATAATCCCCCGGCTGCATGAAATCATCTGGCCGGATGAAGCTTTTCAGTGCCGGCTCCTTGGATGCCATTTCTGCCATTTCACCGAAGCTATAGTCCTTCCCTGCCTTCTGGAAATTTCTACGAAGCTCCTGCACAATCCAAAGCCCAATAATATTTACTGTTGGACGGTAGCCTCCGTCCCAGGTTCCTTCATTAGAAATTTTACTCTTAATGACCTCGTCCCCTTCTAGCAATGTCTTAGATGAGATACCAAGCAAAGACCATGTTCCACTAGACAGGAAGGTAAATTCCTCTTCCTTTGCCGGTACTGCTGCCACAGCGCAGGCAGTATCATGCCCAGACACAGAAATAATATGTAAATTCTCCTGACCTACTTCCTTTGCAATCTCTGGACGAAGTAAGCCTAAATCCTTTCCTGCATAGTCCACCTCTGGAAACATGGCTGGATTCAAATCTAATTTTTCCATCATTTCCTTTGACCAACACTTTTCCTTCATATTAAATAACTGTGTGGTAGACGCAATGGAATACTCCCCATGCTTCATCCCTGAAAATAAATACTCAATCAGGTTTGGCATCAAAAGCACAGTGTCTGCTGCTGCCATCTGGGACGGCATTTTTTCCTTCATATAACAAAGCTTATATAAGGTATTATATGCCAGACTGGCAATTCCAGTCTGTTCAAATGCCACCTTTTCCCCTGCTGCCAGCTTCTCCTCCTCCGAAGCTCCTTCTGGTGCCAGTTTTTTCAAAATCTCATTCATATTTTCATCGTCTAATGCAGGGTCACGGTAGCTCCCCGGAATACCAATGAGATTGCCTTCTGCATCTAAAAGTCCACAATCCACGCCCCAGGTGTCAAAACCCACTCCAGACAATGGCTCCTTACAAAGTCGCAGCCCTTCCTTCATTTCATCCATCAAGGATAAAATATTCCAGTATGCATGTCCATTCATCATACTGAAATTATGGGGAAAACGATGGATTTCCTCCAAAGTAATCTTTTCACCATCAAATTTTGCAAGAATACCTCTTCCGCTGCTTGCTCCTAAATCAAACGCCAATACATTCATAGGTTGTCTCCTTTCATTATCTAAAACATTCGCCAATAAATTATCCCTCTGTTCTTTCTATTACCATTCAAATTCATTCTTTTGCTTTTCTAAATCAATTAATTGTTTCTGCAAAATAGGATCTCCCACAAGGTATACACCTCCTTGCATTCGATTCCCTTCATTTGCATAACTACTGCTAATATTCCTTAGAAACACCTCTTGCTTTGAAGATATATCTATTTCTACTTCCCTACAAAAGCGTTCATCTTCACTGTATTGCTCTATCTTATAATATTGTGCTGTTCCATTCTTGTACATTTTCCAGTCATAATCCGTTTGTGAATATGCGGATAATTTCTGTGTATTTAAATCAAACAGCTCAAAAAACATGACATCCGGAATTTCTGCATTCTCTGTCAGATATTCATTATCCAGCATAGAATAAACTTTATAAACAAAAGGCCCCTGTCGATAATAATTCTCCAAGCTACTAATATCCTCCTCCGCACAATATATTAAATCTCGCATACACAGCATATCGCAACCAGAAGGATGTTCATATCGGAATACAGTAAACTGCCCCTCCGTTGCATCTACTGCTGAATTAGTCACCCCATCCTTACGATACTCATCTTGATAAAGATGTGTCATTCCAAATATTTCAATATATTTTTTTCCATTCCATTCAATAGCTCGATCAGATAAAATATCACTATACGTACTAGAAAGAGTCTCTTTTGTCTCAACATAGGTACTATAATACTCCGACTCTACAGCAGAACTATACGGAGAATTTTCCACATTTTCACCACCCCCAAAAATTAACCCATAGCATATTGGCACGGATATCATCAAACTTCCAAAAACAAAGCAAAGAATGCCTGTCAATTCTAATTTCTTATAGGAGACCATATATTTATCTTTTTTACTAGATTTAATAGCAAGCAATGCAATACCAACGATTTCTAAAATACCACCAAAAATAATAGCAATAATTGCAATAAATAGTTTACTCATTTTTTCATCCTTTCTGCTAAATAGGTTTGGGCACTTTCTATATTAATCAAGCTCCTTATTCCTTCATAGATTCTTCTTTTAGTTTTTCCACCTGTTCTCCCAGCTTAATAAATTCCTTTGCTGTTTCTTTATCTACTATCTGATACTTTGCATCCCACTCCACATTCTCATTATAAAATAAATCCGAAATGACATCCACATATACTTCCTGCTCCGGTGTTACATATATATACATGCTCCTGCTAACCAATTCATCCTCGCTATTCTGTTCTAAATGAAAGGAAAGCATATCATCCCAATCTCCTTCCTCTTCTTCATTCACTACTTCTTGAATCATTTCCTGATCCATATCAAATACAGTAAAATATGCTTCATCAGAAAAGTCGATTTCCTTTTCTATATCTTCATCCTTATCATCGTAAAAGGAAACCGAATATTTAAACTCCCCTTGCCGGTAATAGTCATTCAGCTTTTCTATATCCTCATCACTACAAAATATATTTTCCCGTATACAAAGCATGTCACAATCTGCTGCATTTTCATAAAGAAATACCGTTTTCTTTTTCTCCAGATTGGCTACTGCCTCTCCTCTGTTTTCATCCTTGTATTCTAAATACATGGCATTAACTACAGTATAATGCTTTCCCTCGTAAGCAAAGCCTTCTTCATAGACATCCTCAAAATCCGCAGCAATGGTTATCCCCGTATCCACATATTTACCAAAATAACTTTCCTCTATGGTGGTAAGAACCGTATCTACACCACCCATAACAATACCGCTGCCCACAATCAAAAGCACCGTTAGTGTTGGGATTCCTACAATGATTCCACCCATTGTAGTAAAAAGAACTCCCCATACCTTCATTCCCCCATATTTCTTTTCCGGATTTCTACGTTTTTTGTCTCCTCTTATGGCAAGAAGGACGATACCCAAGATTAATGGAACAATGCCAATTGCCACAATAATTAGAACAAATCCAAGAAAAAACACAGCTCCCATAGCCATTTCCTCCTACTCTTCGCCATTTCTCCATCTTCTAACGAAAAAAGTATACGTGCCAGCGCAACACTCCGTCCTTCTTAGACGTTTCCAGTGTGCTCTGGCACCACATAATTTATCATTCTCTGCTGATGTAAACACCTTACAGCAGCACACATTACTTATTTAGAATATTTCTTATAGCCTGGATGCTTACCTGTTACACCATACTGCTGACGCATACTGATGAGACGGTCAATATTCTCACGAGAAAGCTCCTGAGCTCCACCTAATAAGTGTGCATTTAAACTAATCTTTGCAAACAGCTCTAAGGATTCCATACGATAATATGCAGTCAATGCATCAGAACCTACTGCTAATGCACCATGATTCTGAAGAAGCATTACATCATGCTCTCCAAGGTAAGGAGCAATTGCATCTGGCACTTCATTGGTAGATGGAGTACCATATGGAGTCACTGGTACAGAACCGATAGCGATTACTGTCTCAATCATAGAATACTCATCTAAAGGTACATTTGCTACTGCATATCCAGTTGCTACTGGAGGATGTGCATGAAGAACAGAACCAACATCTTCTCTTTCCTCATAGCATTTTAAGTGCATCTTAATCTCAGAAGATGGACGATAGCCTTCTAATGCTTCCAAAATATTACCATCCTTATCAATACGAACTAACTTCTCCGGGGTAATAAAACTCTTACTGATACCAGTAGGTGTTGCAAGAAAGGTACCATCTGGTAACTTTACAGATACATTACCATCGTTAGCTGCCACCCAGCCTAATTGCCACATCTTATGACAAATATCACAAATCTCTTCTCTTAATTCCATATAACTTAATTCCATAATGTCCTCCATTCTACGCATCCTGCGTTGCTTATGTATCAAAACAAGCTTTCCCTTTGCTTGTTTCTCCTGCGTTTTGCTTTCTCTTCTCCAGCAAAACGCTCCATTCCTATTATAATACACTTCCCTTTTGATTTCCACCCAAAAAAGGGAATCAGAGCAAATTTCATTTACATAATTTGCTCTGACTCCCTTTGATTTATTCTTCGTCTTCTTCGTTTTCCTGATAAATATTGAACTGATTCTTTCCAGAACGCTTTGAAAGATAAAGTGCTTTATCTGCTTTTCGGTATAATTCCTCAAATTCCTTACCGCTTTCTGGTGCTACGGCAATACCAATACTTGCGGATACTGCTACCGTCAAATCATCACAGCAATAGGATTCCTGCATCTGCTGCCGAAGCTCTTCTCCCTTCTTTTCAATATACTTTGTAAGATGGGTTTCATCAAAAGCTTCAAATGCTGCACATACTGCAAACTCATCTCCACCAAGACGTCCAATCAACGCATTATGATGAAAGACCTTCTTTAACTTCTCCGCAGTATCAATCAACACCTGATCTCCATAAATATGGCCTAATGTGTCATTCACTGCCTTAAAATTATCTAAATCCACCATAAAAAGAATCTGATGCGTATTTGCTTTTTCTTCAGCAATGGCTTCGTCTATTTTTTCTTCCATGGTCTTTTTATTAAAAATCCCTGTCAGCAAATCATTTTCTGCCTTCTGTACAAGATTCTTTTCTTCCGTCATTTCTAAATCAACATTCTGTAGACAGATCACCAGTCTCTTATTTTTACCGTTCTTTTTTCGTCTCACAGCACCGGTCATAAGATACCAGCCATATGTACCATCTGCCTTTCTTATGCGAAGTTCTCTCTTGAAATTCAAATCCGTACCATCTAAAAACTGACGAATCTCACTACGGACTGATGCGTCCTCTTCATGAACCCAATCATAGATTTCATAAACCTCAGCCCCCATGAAATGCAAATCTTCTTCTCCGAAAACATCTTTAATATTTCCGGTCACCCAAAGATCCAGTGGATTGAATCCACAATCCAGCCAAATATACTTTCTTTGGGCAGCAATCATTTCGTACTTTTCCTTTTCCTGCCTTATCTTGCAAAGATATAGCACAAACCATACTAATCCCCCTACAAGAAGAAGAGCAAAAATAGAAACAGCAATGAGTGCAATCAATAATTGCGTAGTTCCTACATTAACCCCAAACATTCTCTTCCTCGATTCTGTACCATTTGGTACCGTATTCCATTGTCACCTTCACCCGAACAAAAACGTTATCCGAAGAAAAACACTCCTCAGAGTGTTTTCTTCATACAACGCTATAAGTAGTTTTATTATAACACTTATTTTTTATTTTGCCAACCCATTTACCATTTCCGATACATATTCATATACCTTTGTTCCTGCCATCTCACCATGCTTACCAATCAGTTTGATAATACCACTTCCAGCAATAGCTCCTTCTGCTACGGCACTGTATTTTGCCACCTGTTCTTTGGTATTAATACCTGCTTCTACAGCAACTGGTACATCTGTTACTTCATGGATTGCCTTTACAATTGCTTCTGTATCTGTAATAACTTCTTCGTCTCCTGCATTGGCATCAGAAGAAATCATATAAATTAAACCAGTTGCTTCCTTGGCAATCATCTGGATACGTTCCTTTGTACTTGGTGCTATTAGAGAAATAATATCAATACCATATTTTTCTGCAATCGGAGTGATTTCTCCTCTCTCCTCATATGGCATATCAGGAATAATCACACCATCCACACCAGCCTCCTGACAGGCGGCACAAAACTTATCATAGCCATATTTGTACAAGGTATTTAAATAGGCACAAAAAAGTAATGGAATCTGGGTTTTCTGACGAAGATTTTTCACCATGCCAAACACCCTATCTGTGGTGCAGCCTGCAGCCAGTGCCCGGACATTGGCATTCTGAACAGATGGTCCTTCAGCAATCGGGTCGGAAAATGGTACACCAATTTCCACCAATGCTGCTCCGGCACGTTCCATTTCTAAAACAAATTCTTCCGTTTTATCCAGACTTGGATCTCCTGCTGTAATAAACCCAATATAACCCTTTTTATTTAATAATGCATTCTTAATCTTACTCATGTAAATCAACCCCCCTGTATCTTGCAATGGCTGCTACGTCCTTATCTCCACGGCCTGACAGACAACAGATAATAATTTGATCCTTACTCATAGTTGGTGCAATCTTCATAAGATGCGCCACCGCATGAGAGCTCTCAATAGCAGCAATGATACCTTCCGTTCTTGCAATATATTCAAATGCATTGACTGCTTCTTCGTCTGTTACCGGTACATATTTCGCTCTTCCTGTATCATGAAGATTGGCATGCTCCGGTCCGATTCCCGGATAATCCAGTCCCGCAGAAATAGAATATACCGGTGCAATTTGACCATATTCATCCTGACAAAAATAGGACTTCATTCCATGAAATACTCCTTCTGTTCCTACAGAAATGGTTGCTGCAGTCTTATCCGTATCTACACCATGACCAGCTGCCTCGCAGCCAATAAGTGCAACGCTTTCGTCCTTAATAAATTCATAGAACATTCCCATAGCATTACTTCCGCCACCTACACAAGCCATAACCACATCTGGCAGCTTTCCTTCCTTTTCCAGAATCTGCTCTCTGGCTTCTCTACTGATAACACTCTGAAAATCCCGGACAATCATTGGAAATGGATGAGGTCCCATAACAGAACCAAGAACATACAGCGTATCATCCATGCGGTTCGTCCATTCTCTCATACACTCATTTACTGCATCCTTCAAAGTCTTAGTACCACTTTTCACTGCATTTACCTTAGCTCCCAAAAGCTCCATACGATATACATTTAATGCCTGACGAATGGTATCCTCCTCACCCATGAAGATTTCACATTCCAAATCCAGCAAAGCCGCTGCTGTAGCAGTTGCTACACCGTGCTGTCCTGCACCAGTCTCCGCAATAATTCTCTTCTTGCCCATTTTCTTTGCCAGTAATGCCTGACCCAACACATTGTTGATTTTGTGGGAACCGGTATGATTCAAATCCTCTCTCTTAAAGTAAATTTTCGCTCCACCCAAATCCTTGGTCATCTTCTCAGCGTAATATAAAAGAGAGGGACGGCCTGCATATTCCTGCAATAAAGTGTTCAACTCATTATTAAATGCTTCATCCTGTTTGTAGAATTCATATGCCTTTTCCAGCTTATGAATTTCATTCATCAATGTTTCTGGAACATATTGTCCCCCATGCACTCCATATCTTCCTTTGCTCATGTTTCAACCTCATTTCTTTCTTTTTGATTTACATATTGACGGTTTCGCAAATTCATATTCCACTAAAAAGCATTCGTTTCACTTTGGGGATTTCCTATAAAGAAAAAAAGTCCCTGACTATACAAATACTTTGTCATAGTCAAGGACGGTTATACAATCTACCGCGGTGCCACCTTGATTCATGGTTTCCCACACTCTTAGCGAAATACCTACATATTTCCGGCAACTGACGTATGCCTGCACGTCATGGAATACTCAGATAGTTTCCTATCCTTTGACCATGCCCTCCGTGGTCCATTTAATGAACTGCATCTCTACGGGTTCCCAGCAATCCCCGCTCTCTGGAAGCGCATCTTTCATTTTTATCTCCACTTCATCGGTTTGCAATATTAAGTTCTGTTTTATTATACTACGATTTCTGAGTTTGTCAATGCCAACTAATTTAGATATTCCACAATCTTCTGTCTCTACTATACGGAAACGCTTCATCAAATAATCTATCTAGTTTAAGGCGCATTTGCCAGAGATTCCAATCTCGTTTCACTTCTCTTTGCGCCCCATCTACACCAATCAATACTGGCAACCTTTCCTCTCCAGTTCCAGCAATGACATAGTAGTCATACAGATAAACAGATGTATACGGTATTACCTCTATAGGAAAGCCAAAATCACTAACATTAATCGCCTTTGTTAACATTTCTTCATTAATTCTTGATTCATACTCTTGATAAGGAATATGCTCATCTCGCAGTATGGCATCGAAAAATTCTAATACATCACGATGGTCAACCTCCCCATTCACATCCTCTATATCTGCGTATTTCCACCTTCCTTTTTTATCTACAACTAAGGCAGCATCGTCAAGATGAATCCCCATAACCGCTTGGTTTTCTTCTATCTCATCTAAGGTATATTGATTTCCAATAGGCACAGTCTCATCATGAAACAGAATCACTAATCTAATAATAGCAATAGTATTCCACATACTATTGCTATTATTTGTATTATTTTTCTCATTCTATTCTTCATTATTTTCCTACCGATCCGTCAAAGAAATAGCTTCAATTGCCACACTTCCCCCTCGAACCACTTCAATCCGATTGATGAATGTTTTGCTAAACAACCCAATCATATCGTTATTTTTCTTTTCAGTCTTAACACATTGCACCAGCACTGTATTTTTATTGTAATCTACCACAGTGAGGTTAAAGGTCTGAACAATACGGAAGATTTCCTCTTTGTCCTTTTCATTACAGCTGTTTACCTTAATAAACAAAAGTTCTTTTTTATGAATCGGTACATCGGTAAAATCAATGACCTTAATTACTTCCACGCTGCGGTTTAGCTGTTTGATAATCTGCTCATAAGTCAAGTCATCACAGGTCAGCCCAATGGTCATACGAGACATGGTTGGATCTTCGGTTTCTCCTACCGTCAGAGTATCTAAGTTATAATTTTTTCCAGAAAACAATCCGGAAACCTTTGCCAGTACACCAATCTGATTTTCTACGTATGCAGAAATCCATCTTTTCTTTGTTTTCATTTCCATGCTTTCACGTTCCTTTCTGATAAAACAACCTTCTGCTCTGTCCATAATTCAGGACACTCTTTCCAACAACTAGCAATCCATAATCATTTCATTCAACGGATTCCCTACTGGCACCATTGGTGAAACATTGGCTTCCCTGTCAATGATAAACTCTAGAAGTGTAGGTCTATCTTTATTCTCTCTGGCAAATTCAAATGCCTTCCCAATATCTTCTTCCTTGGTAATGCGCATACCATAGGCTTCATAGCTTTCTGCCAGCTTTACAAAGTCTGGAATATATTTCGGACAGCACTTATCCTTATTCATGCAATCTCTCTGGCAGCTCTTACGATAGGTCAGACAGGTGCTGGAATATTTTTTATTAAAGAATAATTCCTGCCACTGGCGTACATTTCCCAGATAACCATTATTAAATACAATCAAGGTCAACGGCAGCTCTAAAGCAACTGCTGTTGCAAATTCCTGAATGTTCATCTGCATCCCACCATCACCGGAAATCGCAAATACATCTGCATCCGGATTTCCAATCTGAGCTCCCATAGCCGCTGGGAATCCGTATCCCATAGTACCTAATCCACCGGAGGTCAGCAGCTGGCGGTTACTTTCCAAATCCAGAAACTGTGTAGTCCAAAGCTGGTTCTGTCCTACGTCAGTGGCAACGATAGGATGTTCATAGTTTTCAGAAATATATTTGATTACCTTTTCTGGGGTTACACCAGAGTATTTTTCCATAGTAATGGGATACTGTGCCTTCCACTCCTGAGTCTGCTCCAGCCACTTTTCTGTCTTCATCTGTGGTACATATTCCAGAAGCTTCTGAATCGCAAGCTTGGCATCTGCTACGATTGGAATATCTACCACAATATTCTTAGAAATCGATGCGGAATCCACATCAATATGTATAATCATGGCATTCTTGGCAAATTCACTGATTTTACCAGTAATTCTGTCATTAAAGCGGGTTCCAATAGAAAAGAGTACATCACATTCACTTACAGCATGATTTGCGGCATAGCTTCCATGAATTCCAATATTGCCAAGATAAAGGGGATGCTTGGTAGGGATAGCCCCCTTTCCCATAATAGTAGTAATCACTGGGATACCCGTTGCCTCTGCCAGCTGTTTCATTTCCTCGTTAGCTCCTGCAATATTTACACCACCACCAATTAAGAATAATGGTTTTTTTGCTTTTTTCAAGGCTGTTACTGCCTTCTTAATCTGACCAACATGAACGCTTTCATTTGGTTTGTAGCCGCGAATAGACACCTCTGTTGGATAATCCTCACTACCTAGTGCCTGCTGAATATCCTTTGGTAAATCAATAACTACCGGTCCCGGACGGCCTGTTCTGGCAATATAAAAGGCTTCTTTAATGATACGTCCCAAGTCCTCTCTCTTTCGTACCGTTACTGCGTATTTACAAATATTTCTGGTGATGCCAACAATATCTACCTCTTGAAAAGCATCATTTCCCATAAGTCCTAAAGGAACCTGACCGGTGATACACACTAAAGGAACACTATCGTAATTGGCAGTTGCAATTCCCGTAACTAAATTAGTAGCTCCCGGACCACTGGTAACCAGACATACTCCTACTTTGCCAGTAGAACGGGCATAGCCATCAGCCGCATGGATTAAAGCCTGCTCATGACGCGGCAAAACCACTTCGATTTCATCCTGATCATACAGAGCATCAAAAATATCTACTGCCTGACCTCCCGGATAACCAAAAAGAATATCTACTCCTTCTTCAATTAACGCCTTTACTAAAAGTTCTGTTCCTTTTATCATGGTTCATTCCCTCTTTCCATTTTTTCTACATATCTGTTTCCTGCGTGACATAAAAAAGCCCTAAGCCGTTATTAGCTTAGGGCGAATATTACATCCGTGGTACCACCTAAATTCAGAGAATTTCTCTGCACTCCATCAATACGCAGGCATCTGCCTTGAATATTGTTTCCCCTGTAACGGTGGGACTTCCGTTGGAGTCTACTAAAAGCTCTGGCTTCGTTGGGTCCACTGCTCGAAGGCTACTTCCATATATCCGAAATGAAGATTTTCACCAAACATCTTCTCTCTAAAAATCCGGGGAATATGTACTCCTCCTTGTCATAGCATTTTCACTTCAAAAAATAATACACGTTTTATTTTTATCTGTCAAGAGTTTAGTTCCATGAATATCCTTCTGAAAATATCAAGTTTTACTGCAAACATCCTTCCTGAAACATCCTTCACAAATTCTGTTTCTATATATTTCCAGTACCTTTTAATAATTTGTAAACAAACACTGTACACCTAACTTCTGGGATAATGTTTGCTCTGTATACCCCGCTACATATGGAGTTCTCGATAAAACCAATTTCTCAATACTGGCAGAAGAATAATCATCATAGGAATACCAGTCATCCTCTTCTGACTCCACATCTGCCAGATAAGAATAGCCATTTCCCTCTTCTTCCACAAAGTCTGAATTATAATAATCTGTAAAATCAAACATTTTAAGATCCATAATATTAAGAGATGGACAGCCGGAAACATCCAACAGATCAATACTATTCTCATAGCAATATAATTTAGTCAAATTAGGTAGGTAGCCTAATTCTATTTCTTCCAGATTATTCACAGCGCAATTCAATGCTTCTAAATCATCACAATTGCTGACATCTAATTCTTCTATTTGGTTATTTGAACAATCTACTAATACCAACTTTTCATTATCCGATAAGTCTAACTCTGTCAAACCTTCACCGTTACATCTAAACCATTTTAATCTCTTATAAATTGAAAGATCAATTTTTGTAAACTTATTTTCTCCACAATCCAGTTTTTCCAATCTTTTCAATTTAGAATGGCTTATAGTTTTCAATTTATTGTCATAACAAATTAAAGTCTTCAAACGCTTATTATTACTTAAACTCAAACTAGAAAGTGAGTTTCTGGACACATTCAAATATTCCAGTCTTTTATTTGAGGAAACATTAATATAGCTAAGACTATTAACCCCAACATCTAAGGATACTAATTTTTTGAATTTTGACAAATCAATACTCTTTATGGAGTTCTTATTTACGGAAATTGTCTTTAAACGTGCCTTTGGAGCAAACACCACTTTCTCAAGCTGATTATCATTTGCTGTGAAATTTGTCAGTTTCTTTAAAGAAGATAAATCTAACTTGGATAAGTCGTTTTTGGAAACATTTAATTCTTTGATTTCTTTATTGTTTTTTAAATCTAATTTTTTCAGTTTATTTCCATCTACATATAGTTGAATTAATTCCTCATTTTCTGAAATATCTAATTTTTTCAGTTTATTATTTCTAGCACTAAAGTACTGCAATTCCTGAAATTCACTTAAATCTACAGACTCCAGATTATCATAATCCAGCGTCAGCTCCTCCAAATCTTCGATTTCATAAATATAATCAATATTTTGGAGATACCAGCCACTAATATTAATCTTTTTCAATGCATGCAGATTTTCGATTCCTGTGATATCCAGAAATTTTCTGGCATCTACATAATCCTTTTCATTAATCACCATCTGCTCTGCTGGGGCAAAAACTAATTCCTCTGCACTCTGAATTTCTTCCTCTTCCAGTATACCATTTTGATTTGCATCATACTGCCCAGAAACAAAATTACGAAATACTTCATCTGGAAAACTAACGAAATCCAGAGTTATAGGTTCTTCTGCGCAAACTCTTGCAGTTCCCATAGATACTCCTAAGGTTAATGCTAATGCAACTCCCATTCCTAAAGCAATTTTTCCTGTCCATTTCTTTGTGCTATGCATTTTTTTCATATTGCCACACCCTTTCTATTTCTATGTTTTCATTGGTATCAGTTTCCTCTTCTATGATTTTCCACGAAGAAACTAATTTATCTGACAAATAGAAATATATTCCTTTTTTATGGCAATTTCTGGACAAAAATCAGGCAAAACTTTGATATTTTTGTGTCAATTATGTGGCAAAAGTCCATTGAATCCCTAAAACACCTGCTAATTTCTCATTTTCTGAATCCCTTTCACAATTTTCTGCAGAAACGGAAATGCTGGTTAATGGATTACCGGAAAAGAAAAAGTGCTTTGCTGAACCAGCCTTTAACCGGGAACAAACCGAAACATCCAAACTAGTCAAGGCATTATTTTTGCAAGAAAGATACTTTAATTTCTCACAGCCTTCCAGCTTCAGATTAGTTAGTTTTCCATTCATACAATTAAGAATTTCCAATTTCTTTAATCCAGACAAATCTAATTCACTAATAGAAAGTCCTCTTGCATAAATTTCCTTCAAATTAGTATTAGCACTGAAATTCA
>CAZEFX010000056.1:0-17965 GCA_964511525.1 uncultured Jutongia sp. | reverse complement strand
GATTAGCTCAGTTGGTAGAGCACCTGACTCTTAATCAGGGTGTCCAGGGTTCGAGACCCTGATCGCGCACTAAAGGTCCTCGTTTGACAGTTTACTGTTGGGTAGGGGCTTTTTTTTATTTTATAATGCATTTTTTTCTATAAAGATTAGAGTATCAAAAAAGAACTGAATCCATTAATCGAATCCAGTTCTCTTATATAGACTATTCTTTTATAAACAACTGCGCCCAGTAATGCTGTCCGCTTGCTTTGTCATAATAATATCCTAATCCCATTTTGGAATAATCCGAAGACAGAATATTTGCCCGGTGACCATCAGAAGCCATCCAAGAAGCCACTACTTCCTGTGCATCAACCTGACCCATAGCAATGTTTTCTCCTACATAGGAATACATAATCCCTGCCTCTGTTACAGCAGTAAAACAATCTCTTCCGTCTGGTCGTGTATGAGAAAACTTTTCTGCCAGTTCTTTTGCTCTTGTCTCTGCTACTTTGTTTAAAGCCTCATCCAATACTAAAGTCTCTACCCCTGCAGCAGCTCTTTCCTGATTCACTAAGTCAAGAACCTCCTGTGCATGTTTGCTTTCCTTTGGAACTACGGTATATTTCTTAATTTTAACCATGGAAGAATACTTGCTGGTAACAATCCTGTTTCCTCTGGTCTTGTATGCGCGAATCTTCACGTAATATACCTTATTCTTTTTTAATCTGGAAAATTTAAAGCTTGTGGTTCTGGTAGCACCTACCTGACGATATTTTCCCTTCTTAGAATTTGCTAAAAATATCTGATACCCTGTGGCTTTTTTTACTTTTGTTATTTTGATAGACGCTGTAGTCTTTGTTCTTTTTGTAACAGAAAAAGATGGTCTGCTAATAGCAGAAGCTGGCACTGCATTCACGGTAGTAACTCCTATAGTGGCTACTAAAGCAACTACTAACAGCTTTTTAATTTCCTTTTTCATAATATCCTCCTTTCCAAAAAGTGACCTTAATCCGTTTTATTTTACCACAAATTCCTAGGCTTGAAAAGAATAAGTTTCTTATAATATCACTTATGAGAAAGTGACGCCACAAAAGGTCATTGGTATTTCTTCTTTGCGGACGCCTCTCGGCTTGAAATGAACTACGTAACGGTGCATAGAAGCACAACTTTCATGCTACGGCATTCTGTTGTGCTTCAAGCACCGACGAGTTCAAACACCGCTCAGACAGAAAACCAATGACCTTTTGTGGCTGTGCAATGGCTAATTGTAAAATGAAAAAATATTTATTTTGCAATCCATAGTTAATACTGTATTTTTCCTATATCAAATATGGGCTACCGATATACAGCAGAAAATAATCCCTTGTTTTCCGACTGAGTGGTGTTTGAACGCGCTGGTGTTTGGAGAATATCAAGTGCTTATGCATGAAGATATTCTCCTATGCACCATTGCGTAGTTCATCCCAAACCGCAAGGTGTCCACGAAGTGGAAAACCAGGGACTATTTTCTGCGTCACTTTCCTATAATTGATATTATAGGAATATGCAAGATTTTTTTAAAAAAGTCTTGCTTTTTTGTCGTATCTTGTATATAATAATATCGTTGTCACGAAAACAGACATAAAAAGCGCGATTAGCTCAGTTGGTAGAGCACCTGACTCTTAATCAGGGTGTCCAGGGTTCGAGCCCCTGATCGCGCACTAGCAGTCCTAATTTGATAGAAAAACCTATCGGATTGGGACTTTTTTTCTATCTGAAAACTGTTACATATTTGACACATTTCTATGCTACTCTTCATTGGGTAGTATATTAAAACAACACAGAAATGAGGTTCTTATGAGAAAATATTCTTTATTATATGGATTTTTATCTTTGGCACTTTCCCTCTCTCTCGTGACGGTTCCTTTTGCTAGTGCATCAACGAAAGAGAGTACCACTGCTTCAAAAGAGATTACCATGGAAAGTCAGGATCCTGCTGCATTTGTTCAAGGAAATGCTACAGAGCTTTTAGAACAACAGACAGAAGCAGACACTGAATTTAATGTGATTTTAGGACAAGACCGGTCTGCTAAAGGAGATACTGAAACCACCACAGAAGCTACAACTGAAACGAAACAAGACTTCACGTCTGTCAGTCCATTTACTGGAACTACATATACTCATTCTAGTGTCTTTGAAGGAATGAATATCTATCATGGAATTGATGTTTCCAAACATCAGGGTGAAATTGACTGGACCAAGGTAAAAGCTGCCGGTGTAGATTTTGCTATTGTTCGTATGGGATACCGTGGATATGCCAATGGTAGTCTTGCTACGGATATGAGATTTAAGGAAAACGTACAAAATGCTCTGGATGCTGGTTTGAAGGTTGGTGTGTATTTCTTCACAGAAGCCATTTCTGTAGATGAAGCCATAGCCGAGGCACAATATGTTATTAATGCCATTTCTTCATACAATATTACCATGCCCGTTGCCATCGACTGGGAATCCAATGCAGCAGCCTCCGATGGAGGACGTAAGATTACAGCAGGATTAACCAAAGAACAAAATACCATTATCTGTTCTGCATTTTGTGATATTGTAAAATCTTCTGGATATACTCCAATGGTATACGCCAACAAAAGCGACTTTACAAATCGTCTGGACGGAGCAACACTTGCACAAAAATATGAACTTTGGCTTGCCCGGTACAATAATATTGCAGAATTTGATAATCCATATACCTTCTGGCAATATTCTGCCGGCTCTGCCACAAATAAAGGCTCCGTGGATGGAATTAGCGGAAATGTAGATTTAAATTTCTGGTATACCTCTGGCACTATTGATAATCCTACTTTTACTCATAGCGCCACTAATTCTGCTATCACCCCAACACCTACTCCTAAACCAGAAGATGCTACTGTAGGTGATGTAGAAAATCTTACCGTTTCTTCTGCTGCCAAAAGCATTACTCTTTCTTGGGATCAGGCAGAAGATGCTACCGGATATGAAATCCGCCGCAAAGATACCTATAATGGTTCTTATAAAAAAGTAAAAACCATCAAAGAGGGAGAAACTACTTCCTGGAAGAACACTAAATTATCTAAGAAGCACGAGTATTACTATAAAGTCCGGGCATATCGGGAAACTGCAGATGAAAAAATTTATTCCGATTATGTGAAGCTGACAGCTGCCACAAAACCATCGGATCAGATAGCAATTGCCCAGAAAACCTTAAAGCTTACAAAAAAGCCTGCTAAAAACGGCAAAAAGCTGATAACCGTTTCCAAAGGAACCTCCCTGCACTATCTGGGACAAACCTATTTAAAAAATGGAAAGAAATTCTTACATGTACAATATATAACCACCAATCAAATCTATGATGGATATCTGCCGGTAAAATCTTCTTTGAAATACTACACCCGAGGTACCACCACCGCCCAGCTAAATCTTAGAAAAGCTGCCGGAATCAATGGAAAGCTACTTACCAGTATTCCAAAAAATACACCAATTGCTATTATGGGCAAAAAGAAGGTGAAAGGAACAATCTGGTATAAAACCAGCTACTCTGGGGTAAAGGGAATGATTTATAACGGATATGTTTCATCGGATTATGTGAAGCAATAACACTTCTCAATATCAATTATGGAAATATGACGCAGAAAATTGTCCCTTGTTTTCCACTTCGTGGACGCCTTGCGGCTTGGGATGAACTACGCAATGGTGCATAGGAGAATATCTTCATGCATAAGCACTTGATATTCTCCAAACACCAGCGAGTTCAAACACCACTCAGTCGGAAAACAAGGGACAATTTTCTGCTGTATATCGGTAACCCATATTTGATATAGTGAAATTACGGTATTAACTATGGGTTGCAAAATAAATATTTTTTCATTTTACACTTAGCCAGTGCACAGCCACAAAAGGTCGTTGGTTTTCTGTCTGAGCGGTGTTTGAACTCGTCGGTGCTTGAAGCACAACAGAATGCCATAGCATGAAAGTTGTGCTTCTATGCACCGCTACGTAGTTCATTTCAAGCCGAGAGGCGTCCGCGAAGAAGAAATACCAACGACCTTTTTTGGCGTCATTCTCCCATAATTGATATTATGGAAAACTTACTCTCTTTTACTTATAGTCAAACCGATATACGGTTACAGATAACGGTGGAAGATTCATTTCGATAGAATACTCTCTACCATCCCAAGCTGCTTTCTTTGCTGTTACTGTCTTGGAATTCTTCATTCCTGTTCCTCCGAAACGTTCCTCATCGGAAGAAAGAATCTTAGTATATGTACCTGCACATGGCACACCAAACTTCATATTTTCTCTAGCTACTGGTGTGAAGTTACACAGGAACAACAACTGATTTTTCGCACTGGTTCCTCTGCGGACAAAGCTTACTACGCTCATGTCAGCATTTTCACAGCTCATCCATTCAAATCCCATTGGATCACAGTCATTGACATACATAGCATCATATTTCTGATAGAGGGCATTCAGCTCCTTTACATACAACTGCATCTGGCTATTGCTTTCTTCCTCCAACAAATGCCAATCCAGGCTTCTCGCTTCACTCCATTCTCTATACTGGGCAAATTCCTGTCCCATAAAGAGCAGCTTCTTTCCAGGGTGTCCATACATAAAACCATATGCGGTACGAAGATTGGCAAACTTGGCATCAATCTCGCCCGGCATCTTATTAATCATAGAGCCCTTTCCATGAACTACTTCGTCATGGGAAAGCACCTGAATAAAATTCTCACTGTAGGCATACTGCATACTGAAAGTCAATCTTCCATGATTTGGTCCACGGAAAAGTGGATCCATCTGCATATATTCTAAGAAATCATTCATCCATCCCATATTCCATTTAAACAGGAAGCCTAAGCCCTTCAAGGAAGCTGGAGAGGTTACCCCTGCCCAGGCAGTAGATTCCTCTGCAATAATCATCGTACCTGGCTCTTCCTTTTCAAATACTTCATTCATATGACGGAATAAATGAATAGCGTCATAATTTTCCTTGCCACCATCTTCATTCGGCAGCCATTCCCCATCATTTTTTCCATAATCCAGATACAGCATAGAAGCTACTGCATCTACACGAAGTCCATCTACATGGAACTTTTTCAGCCAGAACAATCCATTGGCAAGAAGGAAGTTCTCAACTTCTTTCTTCTTATAATTGAAAATCAAAGTGCCCCAGTGAGGATGCTCGCCACGACGCTTGTCCGGATGCTCGTACAATGGATATCCATCAAACTCTGCCAATGCATAGGCATCTCTTGGAAAATGAGCTGGTACCCAGTCTAAAATCACACCGATTCCCTTGGAATGCATATAATCTACAAAATACATAAAATCATCTGGATTTCCATAGCGTCTGGTAGGCGCATAGTAGCCTGTTACCTGATACCCCCAGGAACCATCAAAGGGATGCTCTGCAATACCCATCAGTTCCACATGTGTGTATCCCATTTCTTGGACATACTCTGCCAGCTCAACTGCCAGCTCTCTATAATTATAAAATCCGTCTTCTGTGCCATCATCCTTTTTCTTCCATGAACCTAAGTGCACCTCATAAATAGACATCGGTTGCTTTCTACGGCTATTTCTGTCTTCCTTGCGTCGTGCATTCATCCACTTTTTATCTGTCCATGAGAAACCTGTCAAATCCGCTACTACGGAAGCATTGTCCGGACGAAGCTCTGCACTATTAGCATAAGGATCCGATTTTAAAATTACATCTCCACTTCGGGTAGTAATCTGATACTTATACACTGCCCCTGGCTCTACTTCCGGAATAAATATCTCATATACACCGGAAACCTCCAATGTTCTCATTGGATGTAATCTCCCATCCCACATGTTAAAATTACCTACAACACTCACAGCTCTGGCTCTAGGTGCCCAAACTGCAAAATGGGTTCCCTTCACTCCATTAATTTCCATTGGATGTGCCCCTAATTTATCGAAAATCTGATAATGCTTTCCTTCAGCAAATAAATATAAATCCATACTGGAAATCTGTGGTTCAAAGCTATATGGATCTGCAGTTACTACTACATCATCCTCCCCATACTGTACATTTACCAAATATGGTGCTTTATATTTTTTTCCTTCTATATATTTTCCAAAAAATCCACTGTTTGGCTCTACCTCGTCCAACTCCAGCTTCCGTCCCCCCTTCATGTCAGTAATGAATACTGCCTGAGCTTCCGGACGATACACAGTAAATACCTGACCCTTTCCAAAATCATGTAATCCAAGAATATGATTTGGCGCATTGTGACGGCCTGCTAATAATTCATCATACTCCACCCAGTTAATCCACTGATTTAATTTCTCCTGCATACTTAACCCCCTGTATTTTATTTCGCATCATGAACGATTCTAAAAACTAAGAAAACCTTCTACACCGCTACGTATAGAAGGTTTCGTTTTTGCATGTGTTATTATTATAATCCAAGGACTTGTTTTCGTCAAACTTTACCTTATTTCAACAACTCCTCTTCAGACTGTAAAATCCCTTCAAACAAATGCATAACCTGTTCCCGTTTCTTCTTACTGCACCCTTGGTACATTTTGTCAAAAAAGAGATTTTCTGTAATCTTATTATTAATCAGAAATTCCAAGTCATATCCGAAATGGTGCCTGATTTTTATTGGTATGAGAATATCTCCAACCTTATTTCCATCCATAATAGATGTCCAACGGAACCGACTAAGCCCAAGCAGCTCAATCATGGCATTCTCACTGATTTTCAACCGGTTCTTCTCATAATTTAAAACATACATGATAGTAGATTCCGCATCTATAGGAATCATTTCCAAAAGACCATCCACAAATATTTTATACATGGGATCTTCTTTATTCATCTTTGCCCTGCTGTCATTTCCCATAAGACAACACAGAATTTTCAAAAAACGTCTTTTATCCTTCTCTTGAAAATCCACAAGCTTGTCGAAAAACACACTATGCTTTTCTTCTTCCTCTCCGCTCAAAATATAATCCATAGAACACTGGTAAAATCTATGCGCCTTATTTAAAACATCGACAGAGATGCTTGCTTTTCCATTTTCAAATCGACTGTACTGCGCTGTGGAAACTTCCAATTCCATAGCTGCATCAATCTCTTTCATATGCTTTTGTAGACGGAGCTCCTTTAACCGGGCTCCTACGCTAACATCGTCGATACACTGCATAGAAATACCTCTCTGAATTCTTTCTATGTACAGTGTAACGATTTCATAATTCCCTTTCTTTCGTGTTTTTATACATCGTGCAATTCCATGCAAATACATTGCATAAATTGTATAATATCAATTATGGTGATATGACGCAGAAAAAAAGTTCTTTTATTTTCCATCTCGTGGACGCCTTGCGGCTTGAGATGAGCTACGCAATGGTGCATAAGAGAATATCTTCGTGCTAAAGCGCTTGATATTCTCCAAACACCAGCGAGCTCAAACACCACTCGTTTGGAAAATAAAAGAACTTTTTTCTGCTGTGCATCGGCAAGCCATAATAGATATATTGAAAATATTATAGTTATGTATATGTAATTCAAGGTCATATTAGCATTATAGATAAGTATTGAATTTATATAATCTTAGCAAACTAGGAATAAAATCGTAATATTAATTTTCTTTAATATCATTTTATTGCCAACCAGTGCACAGCCACAAAAGGTCGTTGTTTTTCTGTCTGAGCGGCGTTTGAACTCGTCGGTGTTTGAAGCACAACAGAATGCGTTAGCGTGAAAGTTGTGCTTCTATGCACCGTTACGTAGTTCATTTCGAGCCGGGAGGCGTCCGCGAAGAAGAAATACCAACGACCTTTTGTGGCGTCACTTTCTTATATTTGATATTATCGAATCCTAGTTTAATTCTTCACCGCCAGCTGCGCCGGTGGTTTTCTTAAAATCCCCTGCACAGGAAGGATACTGATTACTGAGTTAATAATATACAGTACCAAAATCAGTACAATGGTCAGCCACCATGGGAACAGTAAATGAATCTGTAAGGATGGAATGGAGGTGATAAATTTAATGATTCCACTGGTGATCAGGATTGCTGGAACACAGGTATAGGTGGTTACCAATATCATCTCCAGCATATACGCCTTAATAATACTTCCTCCTGAAATTCCAAGCAGGCGGTATACCGTCAGCTCTTCGCTACGAGCCATGGCATTGGATTTAATGGTAAAATACACCATAATCAATGACAGAAAGGATACTGCCAAGGTTACCAGATAGCCTGCATTAATATCCACCTTCTTCTGGGCCCGGTATTCCTCTAACTGCTGCTGGTGCAAGCTAACCGGATTAACCGTAAAATAATCTTTATAGTTTTCTCCACTTTTCGTGAAATAATCTATTGTCTCATCTACATTCTGAGTATATATCTTAAACTTCATACTGGTTTTAATCTGCTTTTTACGGATTTTTTCATAATTTTTCTGTGAAATCACATAATCTACACCGCTATTTTCCGGACAATGTCCCACCACTTCTATCTTCGCACCATCCAAGCCGTCCTTAATCGTTTCTACTCCGGTATCCTGAAAGGTATAACCATATTTTTCCTGATGACGATATGCATCATACATGCTATCCTTTAAAATAACCTCTGTTTCACCTAATTCCAAATCCTTATACTTTTCCGGATACATTTCCTTCAATTCGTCCTCTGTCATAACCGAATACCCCAAATAAGTCATACTTAATTCTACGGTATCATAGGCATAAACCGTCGGCTGATTCGTATCGCAGATTCCCACTAACTTGATATTTTTTGTATCGGATATGGTTCCCATCTCAACCTCTAAAAGACTGCTGTCACCTTTGTAAACTAGTCCTGTAATACCTCCCTCCTTCTGCAGACGCCGCACAAGCCATTTATCCATAACAAACTCTTTCCGGTTTTTTGGCATTCTGCCAGCCACCAAATCCTCTTCTTTAAGATTGTCAATAGAGACTACGGAAAAGTTCTGGATTTGTGTAGTAAGCTTCTGGATTTGATGAAATCCGTCATAAGCCAAATTCAAAGAAGATATGGTATAAATACTATGCTCCTTATATTTTCCATTCACCAGATATTCATTATAATATTCATCCAGCTTTTTTCCCATCTCCGCCTTATCAATGGACTTTGAAGCTTTTAATTCCACAGTAACATAATGGGAATCTTCTGTAATAACAGACATCCTGTCTACACTTCTCTGCATCATAAAATCTGCCAAGGCAAGAACAAGCATTACAGCAGTAACCAGAAGAATTCCCGCCATAAATCTATGCTTTTTCCCCATAAGCTGAATATTTTCACAAGCTATTTTCCAAATTTCTCTCATTGGCAGTACTGCGTTTTTCTTCCCTCTAACTTCGGGAAGTTCATAGGATATTTCCTCTACATGCTTTTGTTCTAGCATTGGCTTATGTTCATCCAACACAAAGCATCCACTCTCCTCTCCAGCCAAAACCAATGCAATATTTTGCGGTGTTTGAATGTACAGTTTATTATCCTTCCATATGAGATTTAACTGGATTTTCTGATTTTCAACCGTTCCTTCCCCCTCCAAAAAAATGTCTTTTCCATCCGCTTCTCTATCCCAGAAAACGGACATATTCATTTGTTCTGTGCACACGTTTTCTGCAACCATATCTTTGAGATAAATATTTGTATCATCGATTCTTTGATATACATCTCTGGATTGATTATAATAATCTTTCTTTATGATACCATCCTGAATTTCAATAACACGGTCTGCAAAAAAACGTGCTATAGACTTTTCATGAGTCACCACGATTACCAGACACTCCTTGGAAATGCTTTTTAAAATACTCATAATCCGTAGTGTATTTTCTTCATCCAGATTTCCCGTAGGTTCATCTGCCAATATAATTTCTGGAGACCGTACCAAAGCTCTTGCAATAGCCACTCTCTGTTTCTGTCCACCAGAAAGCTGAGATACCAGTTTCTTTTTATATTTTTTCATGTGCAATGCTTCCAGCACATAATCCACTCTTTCCTCTCGTTCTTCCTCTGTCAAATCAAATACATTTAAAGCCAGCTTAATATTATATGCCACGGTATAATCCTGAAGTAAATAATAATTCTGAAAAATATATCCAAATTTCTGATTTCTAAGATTTTCTATTTTCTTCGCGTCATATTTTTCTATTACTTTTTCCTCAATAGAAATACTTCCTGAACCAAATGTATCAAGACCTCCCACAACATTCAATAAAGTAGTTTTGCCAGAACCACTTTCTCCCAAAATACATACCAGCCCCTTATTGTCCAGTTCCAAATCGATTCCCTTTAAAACATGACTTTCATTTTTCTTGCCTTTATTATAATATTTATCTATTTTTCTAATCTGAATCATTCTTATCACGTTCCTTTCTAATTTCATCAAACTTTTTTCTTTAATAAGCGGTTAAAGAAAAATACTGTCAGAATCATTAACCCAATATTATACAAAACATAATACAGTATTGCTGAAACCTTATAATAAGGCATAATCTCTACGATAAATGGTACTTTAAGCAGATTTAGAACAATCATTGCAATCAGAGTGATAATGACAGAGAAGATACAATGAGTCCCTAATTCAAAATAACTAATCCGTTTCATTTCTCGAATCTTCATTCCCATAAATTTTAAAATATAGTAGTCTTTTATTTTAATTTTCATAAAGGAACGTACAATTATTATTTGCAAAAATACCAACACCAATAATACCACTGCAGAAATCCCCAGCACCTGAAGTCTTAACACTACTTTTTCTGGAATATACTCTGTGGTACTGACCTGATAGGTACTGATTACATCATATCCCATTTCTGATAATTCAGAAATCACCCTCTCCGTTTCGCTATAATTAGATATGTAGACACTTGCCTGTGTTGTTTTTCTGCCATATAACTTTTGAAACATTTCTTCGCTAACCTCTAAAAAATCTGCTCCCTGATTACTAAATCCAGGCACTATGTCCACCTCATAAAGGACTTCTCCCAGGTCTGGATAAATCTTTACATTTTCTACAATTTCTACCGCTTTTTCGTCATCCCATCTGGCGTCTGTGGAGCCATATTGAGAATCCAGTATTTCCTCCATCTCCTCTTCCTTTGATTTAGTTCTTTCACCTACATGAAACAAGCCCATACCATTGCCTTCGGTATTTTGAAACGCTTCTTCTATTGTCTTTGGCAATTTTCCATATCCTGTTGATGGTATCTTATAATTCCCAGATACCCGAACTTCATTTTCTTTTAAGTCATCTGAAATAATAGGAATGAAAATCAATTCTCCCATAAACGCCATGGCTTTCCAATCCCAAAAATAATCCATCTTATAGACCTTTCCATCTAGTGCTGTAGTCAGCATCTGGCACAAACGATAATCAAAATAAACCTGCTCTGTCTCTTCTTTTAAAAGTCCCACTACTGTTAATTCTGTGTGATACATTTCCTCATCATTCCACATATTATTTGCAGTAAAATAGCAGACACTTTTTGTATCTAATACGTCTTCATTCTGAGAATATATGACAATTTCGTTTCTGCTCTCTGGAAGACGTCCCTTTGCTAAGTCAGACTTAGAAAGACAACTGGCAGACCTCATAAAATTACTTTTATCCTTTAAAGTCACCCCCTCTACCTCATTAATAACAATCTTTTCCTCCATAGTTTCCGTCACTTCTATTGACTCCTCTTTTTCGTCATAGTAGCGCTCATATTCTTCTCCTTCTCTGTAAAAATAGTTCACATCATTGCAAAAGCCATATAAATCGATTTCTTCTACCTGTTTGACAGAAGCTATTTTTTTCTGATCCTCTTCTGTTAATGGACGGTCATCCGGATACCTTACCACCAGACGAGTATCGTTTTTCTGAAGATATGCCTTACTGTCATATTTTTTTGCTACTCTGTCATCAGCATAAAACAATATTTCTCCGATAAAAAGAAACGATATTACGGCAGTAATCAAGAAAACACTAAACAATAATGCTGTTCTTCCCTTTTGATTTTTTAGATTCTTTTTTGCAAAAAAGGAAGCGATACCATGAGGTTTATTTTCCACCTGAATCTTTATTTTCTTTTCAATAACTTCTTTTTCTTCGGAATTCTCCTTCTGTTTTTTCTGTATCTTTTCTTTCACCGGAATATCAGTTATCACTTCCCCATCATGAAGTCGAATCTTTCGAGTAACATAGGACTGAGCCTGCTCATAATTATGTGTAACCATAATCACCAGCTTATCTTTGGACAGTTCTTCCAAAAGCTGAATAATCTGCTCTCCGGTTTCGCTGTCCAGATTTCCAGTAGGCTCATCCGCCACAATAATATCTGTATTCTTTGCCAATGCTCTGGCAATGGAAAGCCTCTGCTTCTGTCCACTGGAAAGCTGGGAAGCCTTCTGCCCCGCAAAATCCTTCAAGCCTACCTTAACTAAATATTTCATGGCGAGCTTTTTTGCCTGTTCCTCTTCCTGCTCCTGAATCACCAGTGCTGCCACAATGTTATCCAGAGAAGTATAATGATCTATCAAACTGTAATCCTGAAACACAAACCCGATTTGATTTCTCCGGTACTCCTCCCAGTCTGCCTCATCAAACTGAAATGTTGGCTGCTCCCGAAAAAACATTTCTCCTTCATCGAAGGTGTCAAGACCACTGATAATATTTAACAGAGTCGACTTGCCTCCCCCGCTTTCTCCTGTAATTGCCACAAATTCTCCCATAGAAAATTCCAGATTGATTTTTCGTAATGCCTGTGTAACATTCGTGTCTGTGTAATAATATTTACTAATACCTTGTAGCTTTAATATACTTTCCTTCATTTTTCCTCCAATCTGCCGGAAATTATTTCCTATCACAAAATAAAAGAGCCAATCACTTTTTATAGTAATTGGCTCTGCGTCTTTTCGTCCGGCTCTTTTATTTTTTCATAACATATAATTTATTAGTTCTAACATTTTTCAGTATTTAGGTATTCTTCACCGCCAGCTGCGCCGGTGGTTTTCTTAAAATCCCCTGCACAGGAAGGATACTGATTACTGAGTTAATAATATACAGTACCAAAATCAGTACAATGGTCAGCCACCATGGGAACAGTAAATGAATCTGTAAGGATGGAATGGAGGTGATAAATTTAATGATTCCACTGGTGATCAGGATTGCTGGAACACAGGTATAGGTGGTTACCAATATCATCTCCAGCATATACGCCTTAATAATACTTCCTCCTGAAATTCCAAGCAGGCGGTATACCGTCAGCTCTTCGCTACGAGCCATGGCATTGGATTTAATGGTAAAATACACCATAATCAATGACAGAAAGGATACTGCCAAGGTTACCAGATAGCCTGCATTAATATCCACCTTCTTCTGGGCCCGGTATTCCTCTAACTGCTGCTGGTGCAAGCTGACTGCTTTTACAGTAAAATACTGCTCATACGCCTCTCCAGATTTAGTAAAATAATCTATGGCATCTTCTACATCCTCTGCATAGATTTTAAACTTCTTAGTGGCTTGAATATATTTCATTCGGACTTTTTCATAATTCTCTTGGGAAACTACATAATCCACCCCAATTTCATCCGGACAATGTCCTGTCACCTCCAGCTCTGGGACACTTAATGCACTTTGTATTTTCTGCATTCCATTATCTTCCCCTCCATGTCCCCAACGCTGCTGATGCTCATAAGCATCAAATTTGGTCTGGTTTAATATAACTTCGTTTTCTCCTAATTCCAAATCCTTGTAATCCTCAGGATACATTTCCTTTAATTCATCCTCGGTCATAAGAGAATATCCTACATAGCTCATGCCAAGCCCCACGGTGTCATAGGCATAAATGGACGGCTGATTTGTATCACAAATTCCTACCAGCTTTAATTTTAAACCAGATACAATAGTTCCCATTTCTACATTTAAAAGACTAGCATCATTTTTATAAACAGATGCCATAATGCTGCCATCTTCCTGAAGCCGCTTTACAAGCCACTTGTCCATAACGAACTCATTACGGTTCTCTGGCATTCTTCCCAGTACCAGATCTTCTTCTTTCAAATTATCAATAGAAACGACAGAGTAATCTTTGATTCTTGTACTGAGCTTGCGAATCTGACGGAATCCATCATAGCCCAGATTTAATACGCCGGTAGTATCTACAAATGCATTTTGATATTTGCCATTGACAATATATTCGTCACAGTACTTCTCAAGCTGTTCCTGCATATCCAATTTATTCACAGACCGGGAAGCCTCTAATTCCACAGTAACATAATGAGAATCTTCCATAACCACAGATTTCATATCTACACTTCTTTGCATCATATAATCTGCCAAAGCAAGTACCAGCATAACCGAGGTAGCAAGAAGGATTCCTACCATAAACTTATGCTTTTTTCCCATCAAACGAATATTTTCACAAGCCAGCTTCCAAATCTCTCCCATTGGCAGAGTGGCGCTTTTCTTTGCTTTTACTGCTGGAAGATCGTAGGAGATTTCCTCCACCTGCTTATGCTCCAGCTTTGGCTTATGCTCATCCAGCATAAAGCAGCCACTTTCTTCTCCAGCCAGTACGAGAGGAATCTCATCTGAAGCCTGAATGTATAACTTGCCATCCTTCCATGCCAGATTTAACTGCACCTTCCCCTTGAAAGCTTTTGTCTCACCATCAGAGGCTTCTCCATCCTCCTCCAAATCACTATCCCGAAAAACGGACACTTTTATCTCATCCGCTTCCATGTTCTCCACTTCCATATCCTTCAAATAGATATTAGAATCATCCATTCTCTGATAGGCTTCACTGGCTTTATTGACATAGTCCTTTTTTATGACTCCATCCTGAATTTCAATAATCCGGTCTGCAAAAAACTTAGCAATCGCCTTTTCGTGAGACACCAATATAACCAAGCATTCCTTAGAAATGCTTTTCAAAATACTCATAATACGAATGGTATTTTCTTCATCCAGATTTCCGGTAGGTTCATCTGCCAAAATGATTTCCGGTGCTCTCACCAAAGCTCTGGCAATAGATACCCTCTGCTGCTGACCACCGGACAACTGGGACACCAGTTTCTTTTTAAATTTCTTCATGTGCAGCGCTTCTAACACATAGTCTACTCTTTCTTCCTTTTCTTCCTCGGAAAGATCAAAGACATTTAGCGCCAGCTTAATATTATAAGCAACGGTATAATCCTGTAACAGATAATAGTTCTGAAAGATATAGCCAAATTTCTGATTTCTGAGATTCTCTATTTTCTTTGGATCATATTTATTTAACACCGTATCATCAATAGCAATACTTCCTGAACCAAAGGTATCCAGACCACCAATGGTGTTTAATAATGTAGTCTTTCCTGAGCCGCTTTCTCCCAGAATACACACTAGACCCTTATTGTCCAGCTCCAGATTAATTTCCTTCAAAACATGGTTTTCGTTGGACTTTCCTTTATGATAATATTTATCTAATTTTTTTATTTGAATCATTGTTACCACCATTTCCTTCCGCTGTTATTACATCTTTTTCCGCAACAAACGATTGAAAAAGAATACCGTCAAAATCATTAATCCCATATTATAAAGAACAAAATACAGTATTCCTGCTACTCGATAATATGGCATAATTCCTGTTATAAACGGTACCTTTGCCAGATTGAGCACCACCATAATAATTCCAGTGGACACAATGGCAATAGCACAATGAACTCCCATTTCTAAATAACTAATTCGTTTCATTTCCTTAATCTGCATTCCCATAAATTTCAAAATATAATAATCTTTGATTTTGATTTTCATAAAGGAACGTACAATCAGCACCTGCAAAATCATTAATGCCAGCAAGACCAGACAAGAGATTCCAATAACCTGTAATCTTAAAAATACCTTTTCCGGAATATATTCTGTGGCACTAATCTGATATGTACTGATTACGTCATATCCCATTTCTGTTAATTCCTCAATCACCTTATCTGTCCGGCCATAGTGGGAAATGTAAACACTAGCCTGAGTAGTCTCTTTGTCATATAGCTTCTGAAAGAATTCCTGACTCATTTCCAGAAAATCGCCACCCTGCTGACTATATCCTGGAACAATGGCGGCCTCAAAGGTTTCTTCCTCCTCTTCTGCCACAGCCTCTCCTGTTTCCTGTTCCTCCGGAACATCTTCTTTCTGTTCTTTCATATGAATCAGACCGGGGCCTTCTTCCTCTCCGCCATTCTGAAAGGCAGCCTCTAACTCATCCGGTAAAACACCATAACCCGTAGATGGTATCTTGTAATTTCCTGATACACGAACCTGATTCTCTTTTAAATCATCTGCTATAACTGGAATAAAGTTCATCTTACCATTATATTTTTTAAACAAAGCATCGTAACAGTAATCCATGGAATAGCTTTTTCCATCTAAGGTAGCGGTCAGCATCTGACACAAACGATAGTCAAAATAAACCTGATCTGTTTTTTTCTTTAATAGACCCACTACGGTAACCGGTGTCTGGTATGCCTCACCTTTACTCCAGATATTATCTGCTGTAAAATAACAAACCTCCGAAGTATCCAGTACACTTTCATCCTTAGAATAAATCACAATTTCATTCCGGCTTTCCGGCAGTCTTCCCTTTGCCAAATCTTTTTCAGAAAGACAGCTGGCGGACTTCATAAAGTTATCATTCTCTTTCAGAATCAGCCCCTGTACATCATTGTAAACAATGGTTTCTTCCATGCCATTGTTTGTTTCTTTCATTTCTACGGATTCTTCCTGCTCCTCGTAGAAATATTCATATCCCTTGCCTTCTTTATAATAATAATTTACATCATTGGCATAGTCATATAAATCTACCATTTCCACATGCTTAACAGAAGCCAGTTTTTTCTGATCCTCCTCTGTCAGTGGACGGTTGTCCGGATAACGAGCCACTAGACGGGTGTCATTTTTCTGAAGATAGGCTGCATTGTCATATTCCTTTGTCACCCTGTCATCTGCATAATATAAAAGCTCCCCAATAAACAGAAAGGACACCACTGCTGTAATGAAAAAGAAACTGAAATATAATACCGCCCTTCCCATCTGGGTTTCCATATTTTTCTTTGCAAAAAAACGGGCAATACGATGGCTTTTATCCTTTGTCTTTTCAGTTTTTTTCTCTTCTTTTTTTACAGAATTTTCGTCCGGTTTTCTATTCGTCCCTTGAATTATTTCTTCTGCTGTCTCTTCTTTTGTCTGATAATTTCTTTCCCATAAGATTACGTTTTCTTCTTTTCCTTTCCTTTTTTTCTTAATAGGAATATCTGTTACTAGTTCCCCGTCATGCAAACGAATCTTTCTGCTGACATATGGCTCTGCCTGCTCATAATTATGGGTAACCATAATCACCAGTTTATCCTTTGACAGTTTTTCCAGAAGCTGAATAATCTGCTCTCCTGTTTCACTGTCCAGATTGCCTGTAGGCTCGTCTGCCACAATAATATCTGTATTCTTTGCAAGAGCTCTGGCAATAGACAGACGCTGCTTCTGACCACTGGAAAGCTGGGAAGCTCTCTGCTCTGCAAAATCTGCCAAACCCACCTGAGCCAGATACTCCATGGCAAGCTCTTTTGCTTTCTCCTCTTCCATTTCCTGAATCATCAATGCCGCCACAATATTATCCAGAGCAGTATACTGGTTTAACAGACTATAATCCTGAAATACAAAACCAATCTGATTTCTTCGGTACTCCTCCCAATCCCCTTCGTCAAACTGAAACGTAGGCTGTCCCCGAAAATACATTTCTCCTTCATCGAAGGTATCCAGTCCACTAATAATATTTAACAGAGTAGACTTGCCTCCACCACTTTCACCAGTAATAGCTACAAATTCCCCCATATGAAACTCCAGGTTAATTTTCCGTAACGCCTGGGTAACACTGGCATCGGTGTAATAGTATTTGCTAATCCCCTGCAATTGTAATACAGGGGATTAGCAAATACTATTACACCGATGCCAGTGTTAC
>CAZEFX010000055.1:0-18341 GCA_964511525.1 uncultured Jutongia sp. | reverse complement strand
TCTTTATTCGATGCAACTCAGACAATGGTTTGCAAGATTTCTGATGATTTATATGAGGTTCAGGTTGTTTCTTGGTACGACAATGAGAACTCTTACACATCTCAGATGGTAAGAACAATTAAGTACTTCTCTGAGTTAGCATAATCTGAGAGTATGTTCTTAAAAAAATGATCCATACGGGTCCGGTCTTTCGTAGGACCGGGCTCGTTTTTTGTGGAAAGAGTTGATTTGACGAAATCCACTGATAATAAAAATAAGAAATGTTTTTTTAATGTAGGAGGACAAGTTATGTTAAACAAGAAATCCGTTGATGATATCAACGTAAAAGGAAAAAGAGTATTAGTTCGTTGTGACTTTAATGTGCCATTAGATGCTGAATTAAATATTACAGATGAGAACCGCTTGGTAGCAGCTCTTCCAACTATCAAAAAGCTGATTGCTGATGGTGGAAAGGTTATCCTTTGCTCCCATTTAGGTAAGCCAAAGGGAGAGGCTAAGCCAGAGTTATCCTTAGCTCCAGTTGCTAAGAGATTAGCTGAGTTATTGGGACAGGAAGTGAAGTTTGCAGCAGATGCTACTGTAGTTGGTGACAATGCAAAGGCAGCTGTTGAGGCTATGAACGAAGGAGAGGTTGTTCTTCTTGAGAATACCCGTTATAGAGCAGAAGAGACAAAGAACGGAGAGGCTTTCTCTAAGGAATTGGCTTCTTTAGCAGATGTATTTGTAAACGATGCATTCGGTACTGCTCATAGAGCACACTGCTCTAACGTTGGTGTTACAGAGTTCGTTGATGGTGACTGTGTAGTTGGTTACCTGATGCAGAAGGAAATTGATTTCCTTGGAAACGCAGTAAACAATCCAGAGAGACCATTCGTAGCTATCCTTGGTGGTGCTAAGGTTTCTTCTAAGATTTCTGTTATCAACAACCTGTTAGAGAAGGTTGATACATTGATTATTGGTGGTGGTATGGCTTATACCTTCATGGCTGCTCATGGTGAAGAAGTTGGTAAGTCTCTTCTGGAAGAGGATTACAAAGAGTATGCACTTGAAATGGAGAAAAAGGCTGAGGAGAAGGGCGTTAAGCTTCTGATTCCTATTGATACAACAGTAGCAGATGATTTCTCTAACGATGCAAACTTCAAGGTAGTTGGCCGTGGTGAGATTCCAGCTGATATGGAAGGTCTTGATATCGGAACAAAGACAGCAGAGCTTTTCGCAGAGGCTGTAGCTGGTGCTAAGACTGTAGTTTGGAATGGACCAATGGGATGTTTTGAAATGCCTAACTTCGCAAAGGGTACTGTTGCAGTAGCTGAAGCAATGGCTAAGTTAGAAGGTGCTACTACTATTATCGGTGGTGGTGACTCCGCAGCAGCTGTAAACCAGTTAGGATTTGGTGATAAGATGAGCCATATCTCTACAGGTGGTGGAGCTTCCCTTGAGTTCTTAGAGGGTAAGGAGCTGCCAGGTGTTGCAGCAGCGGATGATAAATAATTAACTGAGAATTTTTAGCTTTTGGATATGACGTGATAACTGCGTCAACGAACAATCGACGTACGTCTTAGTACGCCTTCATGTTCGTTTCCTTGTTCTAACGTCATATCCGAAAGCGTGGCATGCGAAGGTTTATGTTTAATAAAGAAGATTTATTAGATATGATATGAAGTCTTCGATGTCTGATAAGTTTGTCGCCGACAGACTATGAACTGAAATAGATAACAAATAGTTAGAGTTGTATGTTTCATACAGCAGAAAGAAGGATAAGATGGCTAGAAAGAAAATTATTGCCGGCAACTGGAAAATGAACAAGACTCCTAGCGAGGCAGTTGCTTTAGTAGAAGAATTAAAGGATTTAGTAAAGAATGATGATGTTGATGTAGTATACTGTGTACCTGCTATTGACATTGTACCTGTAGTAGAAGCTACTAAGGGAACAAATGTTGAGGTTGGTGCTGAGAACATGTACTTTGAAGAGAGCGGTGCTTTTACCGGTGAAATCTCTGCTGCAATGTTAGTAGATGCTGGTGTGAAGTATGTTATTATTGGACATTCTGAGCGTCGTGATTACTTCAAGGAGGATGACTGCCTTCTGAATAAGAAAGTAAAGAAAGCGTTTGAAGCTGGTTTAACTCCTATTCTTTGCTGTGGAGAGTCTTTAGAGCAGAGAGAAATGGGTGTAACTATGGATTGGATTCGTTATCAGATTAAGTCTGATTTAGCTGGTGTTACAGCAGATCAGGTTAAGAAGCTGGTTATTGCTTATGAGCCAATCTGGGCTATTGGAACTGGTAAGACTGCTACTTCTGATCAGGCACAGGAAGTTTGTAAGGGTATCCGTGACTGCATCGCTGAAGTTTATGATGCCCAGACTGCAGAAGCTGTTCGTATTCAGTACGGCGGTTCTATGAATGCAAGCAATGCTGCAGAGCTTCTTGCTAAGCCTGACATCGATGGCGGATTAATCGGTGGAGCTTCTTTGAAGGCTGAATTCGGTCAGGTAGTAAATGCAAACAAATAAAATGTGATTTGTATAATACAAAGGAATATGAGATAAGAGAAAGTCATTCAATTCAGTAAGTTTACTAATTGAATGACTTTCTTTGTTCAATAGTGACAAATGTCACTATTGAAATTTGCAACCTAGTGACAGATGACATCTAACCACTTTTCTTAATATTTTCTATAATATCATTAAATCAAATGCAACACATAAAGATTTATTTTATAAGGAGTTGATATTATGGAAAGAAAAGAAAAAAATCAAATTTCATCATTTTTATTAGCAGTAGGAGTAGTTTTTATTCTCATTGCAGGAAGTATCTTCGTATCTACTGCGTGGGAGTATCTTCCAGAGAATGGAAAAAAGGTTGTGCTTCTTTTTGTGACTGCCGGACTTCTGGCAGGGGCTGGATATTTGTCCCGGCAGGAAAGCTTGGAAAAACTGGAAAAAGCCCTTTACTATATGGGTACAGGATTTGCGGGCTACACCATGTTAGCCTTATTAGGAGGAGTGGAGTATAATCCGATTTCACTTTGCTGGGCAGCAGATACCATTCCTTCCTGGGAGTATATGAAAGTAATCACAGCTAATTTAATTATGTTTGGACTGTTAGTGATTCGTTGCTGGAAGAAAAGAGAAGGAGCTGCCTTTGGGATTGCATTAGTATTAATTGATAACTGCCTTTGGTGGGGCTGCATGGCTGGAGGGCTTTTATTTAAGGATTTTGTAATGGCAGAAACATTATTGCTGACCACATATGCGGCAATAGATTATTTTCTGAATCAGCAGGATGAAATTCAGACAGAATGGCGCAATTTATATCAAATATTTTTAGCATTTTATGTATTTCATGCTGTAATTATCTTTTGGGGAATGGTGATTCGCTCTATAATATCGGATTACCAGTTGGGAGAAATGAGCGTATACATGCTATTGTTTGTGATTATTTCCACTTTGGTATATGCCAGCAGAAAACAGACAGTATTTCGTGTGTTAAATAGTGTTCTCTCCGTGGGATTGATTTATGTGGTAGTAGCAGAGGTGTTTCATAGTGATTTACTGAATGACTGGTTCTGCTATTTGATGCCATCCATGGCAGAAAGAATTATGACAAGAGGGATTTTATCAGATTGGGAAATGGCAGCTCTGGCATTTATACTTAGCTTTGGAATTGCAATTATCCTGGGCAGAAGAGAAATATGGTCTGCTCAGATATTGGTTGGAGCAATGCTATTATATACGCAACCGTATTTTGAGATTGCACAGCAGTTTCAGGTAGAGTGGAAATCCCTGCTGATGGTTAGTGGGATTGTTCTTTTAGGACGCATTTGGTATGATAAATGGGAAGTTTTTAGGTGGGTTCAGTTTGCTGTGGTTTGTCGGGTTTTAGTAGAGCTTTTATGGAATAATCTGCTTCACGGTGAATTGGAAAATGTCTTGATTTTGGGAATCGCATCACTGGTGATATTAGTGGTAGCAGCAATCCAAAATCAGAAGGAATATGTAATTGCATCATCAGTGACCTTATTACTCTTAGCAATTTATTTAACTAGAAGCTTCTGGCTGAATTTAGAGTGGTGGGTATATCTTTTCGGAGCGGGTGTGGCTTTAATTGTTCTGGCAATCAGAAAGGAACGGGAATAGGATGACCTTTTTACTATGTATCATATATTTAATCGTAATGGGGGCAGGCATCGTCAGTATGGCGGTGCTTTGCCTGCGTGGAAAGAAGGCTGTTTACAATAAGCTATATTTAGTTTGTCAGGGACTGGCGCTTATCTGGTGTGGAGCCCAGATTTGCTGGATGCTGTCGGAAACACAGCTTCAGATGAGGATTTCAAATTTAATAGCCAACACAGGGATTTGTTTTATAGGTGCCTTTTGGTTTTATTTTGCATTGTTATATACAAAGAAAAATGTTAGGAGAATATTATGGATTCTTCCCATTGTTTTAGCAGTATTTCACTACATGATTATATTAACCAATGGATGGCATCATTTATATTATAAAAGCTTTGGGAAAGATGCCATTGAACATGGAATGTTCTTTTATACCAATGTAGCTGCTACCTATCTTTGGGTGATTAGCGGGGCGGTTATGATTTATGGAAAGCTGTTGCCACAAAAGCGGGAAAAAAAGCAGGAAAGTCCGGGAGAAGGCGGAATGGCTAGAGCTTTAATCGTTATGGCTGTTTTAGTACCTGTGATTTTAAATTTAATGCATCAGGTAGGGATTATTGTATTTCAATATGATGTGACTCCGCTGGGCTTTGGTATTTCTATGCCATTAATTCTTTTAGCCACCATCCGTTACCGATTTATGGATGTAAACATCACCGCCTTTGATACGGTTTTGGCGGGATTGTCTGATGGAGTAGGTATCTTTGATAAAACGGGAAAATGTACTTATTATAATGAAGCCTTTATGGATATGACAGAGCGGGAAAAAGTATATAAAACTCTGGCTTGTCAGGATGTATTAAATTTAATTCAGGAGTGGAAGGAAACAGAAGAGAAGGGGATTTTTCAAAAGGAAGAACAATATATACAGGTACAGATATATCAATCTGATATGCAAAATAATCAGGAGGAGAAAATGAAGCCCGTATCCTTAGAGCAGCTTTGCAGGGAAGGGGAGACAGTATTTTTTTTTAAGGATATTAGCCGGTATTATGAAGTGCTTCATCGTACAAGAGAGCTGGCAATTACTAATGAAAAACTGGCATTGGAAAGAGAACGTAACCGGATTGCAGGAGAGGTACACGACACAGCAGGTCATACCCTTACCATGATTCAGTCTTATATGAAGTTGGCATTAATTTCCAGTGAAAAAGAGGAGAAAGAAAAGGTAGAAGAATATCTGACAGAGGCAAAACGGTTATCTGGAGACGGAATAAGAGAATTGCGCCAGTCCATTAACCAGCTAAAAAAGGAAGCATCCTATGAATTAGTTACTCAGGGAATTATGCAGCTGGCAGCTCAGGTAAAGGAAATAGAAGTAGAAGTAACGGTACAGGGAGAGGATTCAGAAAAGTATTCTCATTTGACAAGAGTTTTGTATGAGTCTGTAAGAGAAATTATTACCAACACACTGAAATATGCCCAAAGTACTCGGATGGATATTATATTACGGTTTCAGGAAAATGCAGTGGAGTTAGTTGTTGCAGATGATGGACGAGGCTGCGAAGAAATTGTGGATAATAATGGACTGTATGGAATCCGAAAAAGAATTAAAGAAGCTGGAGGAGATGTGAAGTTTATTTCTTCCCCAGGGGAAGGCTTCTTATCCAGAATACAGATTCCATTATGAGGAAGGCTTATTTTTAACTAAAAGAGTATTAATTTAGATTTACCATAGTACAAAGAGAAAGGTATATACAAAGATGAAAAAAATAAAAGTACTGATTGCAGATGATATTATGATTTTGCGCCAGGGATTAAAGGCTGTGCTGGAACAGGATGAGCAAATTGAAGTAGTAGCATTGGCAGAAAATGGAAAAGAGGCATGGGAAAAATGCCGTGTATATGAGCCGGATGTGGTACTTATGGATATGCGTATGCCAGAATATGATGGTGCCTATGGGATTCAGGCGATTAAGGAAAAATTTTCTCATATCCGGGTTTTGGTATTAACTACCTTTGATGATGAAGAAACTATTAACAAGGCGTTAGAAAGTGGGGCGGATGGATATATATTGAAGGAAATGGAGGATGGTAAGGTAATTGCTTCTGTAAAAAGCGTTTATGCAGGTATGAGTATTTTTGGAGAAGAGGTATACCGAACTATGCGGGAGCAAATGCGAAAGGGACAGGAAAAGACTTCAGAAGCATCTTCCCTAGCTATTAATGAAGAAGAACTAAAATTTACAGATAGAGAAAGAGATATTTTGCGGCTGGTAGCCCAAGGATACGACAATAAAGAAATTGCAGCAGATTTGTATTTAGCAGAAGGAACTGTAAGAAATCAGATTTCCCGATTGTTAGACAAGTTAACTTTAAAGGATCGCACCCAGCTGGCAGTTTATGCTGTAAAAAGAGGTCTGGATTAAAAACGGAAATTGACAATATGTGGTATAAAATTTATAATATTAAGTGGTTATGCTATTCTAGGGTGTAGTGTACCCAAAAGAAGATAGATGACGAAGGAAAAATTTACTTAACAGGAGGAATTCTGTGAATGTACCACGTTGAGTATGAAATATGTTCTATTGTTTTTTTACTTCTTCTTATTATGCTGTCGGCAAGGAGAAGAAGATTAGGTGATTTTCAGTCCAAGGCATTTAAAAAATACATGTATGCTGTATTATTTAACTGTTGTTTGGATGTAGCCACCTGTTATACGATTTTTTATCATACAGTAGTTCCAGAAGGAATTAACTATGCAGCAAATGCAATATATCTGGCTTCGCGTTTTATTCTGCCAATTATGCTGGAACAGTATATATTTGTTCAAACAGAGGAGAAAAGAAAGCTCATAGGAGGAGTTATATATATACCAGCTTTAGTTGGTGTTTTTATGGTGTTTGCAAGTTATTGGACCCATTGGATTTTCTTTTTTAATGAAGAAGGGTATCAACAAGGGATTTTTCATTGTTACTTATATATTAACACAATAATCTACTGTGTAGGCTCTGTTATTGATACTTTTAGAAAAAGAAAATCAATAAAGAAGCAGATGCATCTGCCGTTATTTGCAATTATTATTACAACAGCAGTATCAGCAACATTACAATTCTTATTTTCAGACTATATGCTTGCTGGTGTAGGTTTTACCATGTCGGTCTTTGTTATGTTTTATACCTGTGAAAATATGGTAGCCTATGAAGATGCTATTACAGGAGCATTGACAAGAGCTGCATTTAATCTTCATATTAAAGAGTCATTGCATAAGCGGATATCGGAAAAAGTGTTTGTGCTTGGACTGGATAATTTTACCATTATTAATGAAGTATATGGTATGGAATTTGGAAATGAAGTAATGCAGAAGCTGGTAGCTGCTTTGCAGAAGGAATACGGAGAGAAAAAGGTGTTCCGCCTGGGAGGCGACAAGTTTGTTGTAGTACAAGGAGAATATATTGAAACAGCAAAGATTCTAGACCATCTTCATCGTTTATTTAAGAAAAAATGGAAGATTGGCAATATAGAAATTGAGTTGAGTGCGTGTATCTGTCTGGTTCATTCTGGACGCCATGGAGAGGAAGACGTAATTCGTGCCATTGATTATGCAATGGCAAAGGCAAAATCTATTGGTAAAGGGGAGTTTTTAGAGGTAGATGATGACATAGCAGAGGCTATGGGGCGGAGAACTGCAATTGAACAAGCAATAAAGGATGCCATTGCATCTGGAAGCTTTGAGGTTCATTACCAGCCGATTTACGATGTACAAAAAAAGAAATTTCATTCTATGGAAGCATTGGCTAGATTAAATGTTCCAGGGTATGGCTATGTTTCACCGGAAGAATTTATTCTTATTGCGGAGCAGAATGGAACCATTGTTAAGATTGGAATGTTGGTTTTGGAAGAGGCATGCCGGTTTATCAATGAATATGATTTAAAATCCAAGGGGATTGAATTTATAGAAGTAAATCTTTCTGTAGTACAGTGCATGCAGGATAAAATTTGTGAGTCCATTAAAGATGTGCTGGACAAATATAATATTCCGCCAGCTATGATTAATCTAGAGATTACGGAAAGTGCAGCAGCTTATTCGGAAGAACTTTTGATTCGGAATATGGCTCGTTTATCCTTAACGGATATTACCTTTTCCTTAGATGATTATGGTTCCGGATATTCCAATGTAAATTATCTTGTGGATTTACCATTTTCTATGGTAAAGGTAGATAAATATATTGTGTGGGCATCCATGAAGAAAGTATCGTCCCGTCGTGTACTGGAAAATACCATTGCTATGTTTCGGGATATTAACTTAAAAGTGGTTGCAGAAGGAATTGAAGATGAAGAGATGATGCAGATGGTGGTAGATATGGGCGCTAATTATCTGCAGGGATACTTTTTTTCAAAGCCGGTACCAAAAGAAAAACTGGTGAAGTGTCTGGAGGAGGGATATCTTGAAGAAAAACTTAAAAAAGAAAAATAATAAAATAACAAACAGAAAATGTTATACACGCATTCTGATGGGTGTTCTGCTCTTAAATTTAAGTCTTGTATTATCTGCATGCGGTGAAACGGAACAGAATCAAAAGAAAAAGGAAAGATACATTGCTGTGATTTGTAAAGGAACCCAGCATGAATTTTGGAAAACGGTAGAGCAGGGAGCGAAAGACGCAGGGGAAGAGTTAAATGCCCACATTACATTTGAGGCACCGGAGAATGAATCTCAAATAGGTGCTCAGGTTGAGCTTATGGAGAAGGCCATTGACAATAAGGCAGATGCTATTGTGTTAGCTCCATTAGATACAGTACAGCTAAATGAAGTTATAGAAGAGGCAGAGAGCAAGGGGATACCAGTCCTTACCTTTGATTCTGATGTAACAAGCAGTGCAAGGGTAGCAAATATTGGAACCAGTAACGAAACAGCCGGTGCTATCGCCGCAAGAAAGGCAGCAGAGCTTATTGGAGAAGAAGGAGAGATTGCAGTTATTTCTCATGTAAAGGGTGCACAAACTGCTCTTGCCAGAAATGAAGGTTTTATTAATGAAATTGAAAAAATAAATAATGAAACCATGAAAATTGTTGGCATAGAATATAGTGGCGGTGATGCGAAAATAGCAAAGCAACAGGCGGAGGAGTTTATTGAACGATATCCGAATTTGAAGTGTATTTATGCAGCCAATGAAGGCTGTGCTTTAGGGGCAGCAGAAGCCGTTAAAGATTTAAAGAAACAACAAGATATCGTTGTGATAGGATTTGATTCTTCTGAGAAGGAGATTGCCTATCTGGAAGAGGGTTTGATTGATGGCATGATGGTGCAAAATCCATATAATATGGGATACCTTGGAGTAAGAAATATCAATAAGGTATTGGATGGAGAGCCTATTGAAGAAAAAATTGATACAGGTGCTACCTATGTGGACAAAGGGAATTTATATGACGAAGACACACAGTGGCTGCTCTATCCATTAGGAAAAGAAGAGTGATTTCTGCGCGGAAATGGAGGCATATATGGTAGGAAAAAATTCAGGGATTAGTATACGCAAAAAATTACTCATTAGTTTTTTTACGATTGCAGTATTTATTTTGGTTGTAGGAGCTCTTGGAATTTATAATGTGCAAAAGGTATATTATAATGGAGATGAAATTTATGAAAATAACCTGACATCTGTAGAAAAACTAAAGTCGATTCACCAGAATGCGAAAGAAATTGACCAGAATGTGATCGGTATGATGACTGGGTTGGACAAGCAATATCATGAAAGTTATAAGGACAAGATAGAAAATTTACAAAATGAAAATCAAGTGTTACTTCAGGAATATGCAGAACTGAAAATAACAGAATTAGAGAAAAGACGATATAAACAGTGTCGTTTAAGTATTCTTACCTTTAATAAGCAGATTGATAGTATTGTGGAGTTACTAGATAGTCAGCAGATGGATGTGGCATTGACCCAGTATGAGCAGGAATTTATGCCGATTAAAGCATGTACCTATGAATTAATTGAAGCAATTGTGGAATTATCTACAGAAAACGCAAGAATAAAAAATGAAGAAAATCGTCAAGTATATGAAAATCTTGTGACAATTATTTTGCTTGTTATGGCTTTAGCTATGTTAATTGCTGTGATTATAACTATTTCTGTAAGTTCCAATTTTACGGAAAAGTTAAAAAGGATACAAGAACTGGCAAATCGTATCTCAGAATATAATTTTTCGGATGACATTGAGGATCTTGGGGCTGATGAATTTGGTGAAACCATGATGGTTCTGAATGAATCTCAGTTTATGATTCGTGATTTGGTAGAAAAAATCAAAGAAGAATCTACAACAATAAATGATGTAGGAGATGAAGTGGCACAGGCGGTGCGCAAATCAAATTTGAAAATTGAAGCAGTGAATGTAGATGTTTACAAAGTTGAAGATATGGCAGACGAAGTGGAATTTCTGGTGAAGGATGCAATAGAAAATAAGAATGTAGATAGTGAGATGAAAGCATTATTATTAGAAGTGTTGCGCAGATGTGTTTCCAGTAAGGAGAATTTGCAGGAAGTTCAGTTTGAATTGTCAGGTATCGCAACTTATCTGGAACAGATAGGAATTACAGCGGACTATCAGAATCAATTAGCCAGCCAGCATATGGATCAGGTTAAGAAATTCAAGGTTTGACTTCGTTCTTTAAATCATGTATACTTTAAAGCTGATTGTGAGTTTAAGATGCAGTTATTATGAAATCAGAGATAGGAAAGGACAAGATTATGAGTAAGAAACCGGTTGTTTTAATGGTACTGGATGGATATGGATTAAATGAAAAGACAGAAGGAAATGCGATTGCACAGGCAGCAACTCCTGTTATGGATAAGCTGATGGCAGAGTATCCTTTTGTAAAGGGAAATGCAAGTGGTCTCAGTGTTGGTCTTCCAGATGGACAGATGGGTAACTCTGAGGTAGGACATATGAATATTGGCGCAGGCCGTATTATTTATCAGGAGCTGACACGTATTACCAAGTCTATTGAAGATGGTGATTTCTTTGAGAACGAAGCTTTATTAGCAGCAATTGAAAATGTAAAGAAGAATGGTTCAGACCTTCACTTATATGGTCTTTTATCTGATGGTGGTGTACACAGTCATAATACCCATTTATATGGTCTTTTGGAAATGGCTAAGAAGAACGATGTAAAGAATGTATATGTACATTGTTTCTTAGATGGTCGTGATACGGCACCTACATCTGGTAAAGGTTTTGTAGAAGATTTACAGAAGAAGATTGATGAAATTGGTGTAGGACAGATTGCCAGTGTACATGGACGTTACTATGCTATGGATCGTGATAATCGTTGGGATCGTGTGGAAAAGGCATATAACGCTTTGGTTTGTGGGGAAGGAAATAAGGCTGTAGACGCAGTGCAGGCAATTGCAGATTCTTACGCAGAAGAAGTAAACGATGAATTCGTAGTTCCTACTGTAATTGAGAAGGATGGAAAGGCAGTGGCTACTATTAAAGAAAATGACTCTGTGATTTTCTTTAACTTCCGTCCAGACCGTGCCCGTGAAATTACCCGTACCTTCTGTGATGAGAGTTTTGATAGCTTTGAACGTAAGAATGGCTTCATGAAGCTGACCTACGTTTGTTTCACAGATTATGATGAGACTATGGGCAATAAATTAGTAGCATTTAAGAAAGAAAGTATTTCTAATACATTTGGTGAGTATCTTGCTGCCAATGGTAAGACACAGCTTCGTCTTGCAGAGACAGAGAAGTATGCTCATGTTACGTTCTTCTTTAATGGTGGTGTAGAAGAGCCAAACAAGGACGAGGATCGTTCTTTGGTGAAGTCTCCATCCGTAGCAACCTATGATTTACAGCCAGAAATGAGTGCTCCAGAGGTTGGAGAGAGATTGACAGCAGCAATTACCTCTGATCAGTATGATGTGATTGTAATTAACTTTGCAAACCCAGACATGGTAGGACATACCGGAGTGATTCCGGCAGCGATTCAGGCAGTAGAACGTATCGACCAGTGTGTTGGAGCAGCAGTAGAAGCTGTGAAGAAGGTAGATGGCGTATTGTTTATCTGTGCTGACCATGGAAATGCAGAGCAGATGATTGATTATGAAACAGGTGATCCATTTACTGCACATACAACCAATCCGGTTCCGTTTATTTTAGTAAACTATGATGATGCATATACTCTTCGGGAAGGTGGCTGCCTTGCAGATATTGCACCAACTCTGATTGAGATTATGGGAATGGAACAGCCTGCTGAAATGACAGGAAAGTCCTTACTTGTAGCGAAATAATACTTGAAAAGCGAAAGGGCTTGTGTTATTATATAAAAGTTCTGTGTATTAGAAAGATGGAGGATTTATAAAATGATTAGTGTTATTCATGGTATTTTATTAATTGTTTATATTATCGTATGTATTGCGTTAACTGTTATTGTATTGATGCAGGAAGGAAAACAGAATGGTTTAGGAGCTATCGGTGGTGGTTCTTCTGAATCATACTGGGGGAAGAATAAGGGTCGTTCCATGGAAGGTGGACTTGTTCTTGCAACAAAAATTCTTGCAGCAGTATTTATTGTTCTTTCTTTAGTATTAAATATGAATATCTTTGCATAAATACTATTTAGAAAAAGAGGCAACGCGTAGGCGTTGCCTTTTGTGCTTTTTGGTTTAAAAACTATCAAACTGTTTTTCGCTTAGTGTACAAAGAAAGCAAAAAAGGGTATACTATACATAAATAAAAGTGTCAGGGAAAAAAGAGTAGAAAAGGAGGGATTGTTATGTTGAAAGAGGAACTAGAACAGAAAAAAGAACTGGTTTATAGTTTTGTTTCTTCAAAAGGATATAAGCCTATGTCTGTAAAAGAAATGGCAATGGTATTGCAGGTGCCATCCAGAGAAAAAAAGGATTTACGGGAAGTTTTGGAAAGCCTTGCTATGGATGGAAAGCTGACCATTGATTTAAAAGGTAAGGTGAAATTATTGCCATCAGATGTAAAGGCAGGAAAGTTTATGGCTACCCAGCGGGGATTTGGTTTTGTCCGGGTAGAAGGGGAAGAGGATGATATATTTATTCCAGAAAATTATATAAGAAATGCTTTAGATGGTGATGTAGTTCAGGTTCTGGTAAAAAAGGAAGCGGGAGAAGGCAGACGCAGAGAGGGGCAGATTTTAAATATCTTAGAACACGGAAACCGGATTGTGGTAGGAACCTATACAAAGAGCCGCAACTTTGGATTTGTGGTAGCTGACAATCAGAAGTTTATGAAGGATATTTATGTTGCGAAGCCTGATAGCAAAGGGGCTGTCACTGGTCATAAGGTTGTGGTGGAAATCATAGAATTTGGTGATGAGCAAAGAAAACCAGAGGGACGAGTGCTGGAGATTCTTGGTCATGTCAACGATCCGGGGGTGGATATTCTTTCGGTTATTAAGGCATATGGACTGCCAGAGGAATATCCGGATGAAGTTATGGCGCAGGTAGAAAAGATTCCAGATGAAGTAGATTCTTCTGAAATGGCTGGTCGGGCAGATTATAGAAAATTTCAGACCGTTACCATTGATGGAGAGGATGCAAAGGATTTGGATGATGCCATTACCCTGACAAAAGAAGGGGATTTGTATCATTTAGGTGTGCATATTGCAGATGTAAGCCAGTATGTGACAGAAGGCTCTCCACTGGATAAAGAAGCACTGAAACGAGGTACTAGTGTTTATTTAGTAGACCGGGTAATTCCAATGCTTCCTCACAAGCTTTCTAATGGAATTTGCTCGTTGAATCAGGGGGTGGATCGCCTATCTATGTCCTGTATGATGGATATTAATGCAAAAGGTGAGATTGTACATCATAAGATTTGCGAAAGCGTCATTAATGTAGACCGACGTATGTCCTATAATGCAGTGCATAAAATGATAGAGGAAAAAGATGAATCACTGCGGGAGGAATATAAAGAGCTGATTCCTATGTTTGAGCTGATGTATGAATTGGCAGATATTCTTCGTACCAAAAGGGAAAAGAAAGGTTCTATCGATTTTGATTTCCCAGAAGCAAAGATTATTCTGGATGAAAAAGGGAAGCCAATTGAAGTAAAAGAGTATGAGAGAACCATGGCTAATCGTATCATTGAAGAGTTTATGCTGGCGGCAAACCAGACTGTAGCGGAGGATTACTTCTGGCAGGAGCTTCCATTTGTATATCGTACACATGAAAGTCCTGATATGGAAAAGATTGAGAATCTTAGTCTTTTTATTGAAAATTTTGGGTATACCATTAAGATTAAAGAGGATGAAATTCATCCAAAGGAAATCCAGAAGTTGATGAAGAGTGTTGCTGGCAAGCCGGAGGAAGGGCTCATCAGCCGGTTGGCACTTCGCTCTATGAAGCAGGCAAGATATACTACAGAATGTGCAGGTCATTTCGGGCTGGCTATGAAGTATTATAGTCATTTTACTTCTCCAATCCGTCGTTATCCAGACTTGCAGATTCATCGTATTATTAAGGAAAATCTTCATGGAAAGATGAACGAGAAGCGGATTGGTCATTACAATAAGATTTTGCCAGATGTAACTGAGCAGACCAGTGCATTGGAACGCCGGGCGGAAGAGTCAGAGCGTGAAGTGGATAAGATGAAGAAGGCAGAATACATGGAGCAGTTTATTGGAGAAAGCTTTGAGGGCGTGATTTCCGGACTGACTACTTGGGGAATGTATGTGGAATTGCCAAATACCATTGAAGGCATGATTCGTGTAGCAGATTTGCCAGGAGATTATTTCTATTATGATGATGACCTTCACCGCATGATTGGAGAGCGTACTGGTAAGGTATATAAGCTGGGGGAAGCGATTGAAATTATTGTAGCTTCTGTAGATAAGTTAACACGTACCGTGGATTTCGTTCTCTATCAGGAAGACGAAGAAGGAAATGTGATTTTACCTCCATTAGCAAAAGAAGAATCTGGAAGAAGAAAGCGTGTCAGTGCTGTAGAGAAAAAGGCTATGGCAGGCAGAGGTACAGGAAGTAGAACCGCAGGCAGCAGAAGCCGTGTCAGAGGAAGTAATAGTTCGGAACGCATGGGCAAAAAGGCTGATAAGGCAGCTAGAAAAGAACTAAAGAAAAAAAGAGCAGAAAAGAAAGCAAAGAAACGGGCGGCAAAGCGGCGCTCAAAGGTATAAAATAGTGATAGCCAAAGATTTCCATGGGAAGTTTTTGGCTATCCAAAAGTAGGAAAAGAAAAGGATAGGAAGAGAGTATGGCTAAGGAAACAAAAAAAATTATCGCCAATAATAAAAAAGCATTCTTTGATTATTTTATTGAAGATAAATACGAAGCAGGGATTGAGCTGGTAGGAACAGAAGTAAAATCTCTTCGTATGGGGAAATGCAGTATTAAGGAAGCCTTTGTCCGGATTCAAAAAGGGGAAGTGTTTGTATATGGAATGCACATTAGCCCATATGAAAAAGGCAATATTTTTAATAAAGATCCCCTTCGTCCAAGAAAGCTTTTGCTTCATCGGCATGAAATACGAAAGATTGAGGGACAGATGGCGCAGAAGGGATATACCCTGGTACCCCTTAATGTATATCTGAAAGGAAGTCTTATGAAGATTGAAATTGGTCTTGCTAAAGGTAAGAAGCTCTATGATAAGCGTCAGGATATTGCCAAGAAGGATCAAAGAAGAGAGGCGGAGAAGCAGTTTAAGGTGAAGAATCTGTATTAATGTAGGAATAAAAATTGTCTAAGTTGGATAAAATATAAAAAATGGAAAGAAAAGGTTTTGACAAAATAAAATAGCTATGCTATAGTAGTCGATACCGAAAGCACAGTGATTGATTTGTTGTCATTGTGTAGCTACACATTTTCAGCCGTTTACTTGTACAATAGAAAGCTGGTTTAGCCAGTTATTATCTGGGGTTGTACAGGTTTCGACGGGCTCACTGAAGGTGGAGAAGCTGTCCGTGGTTGGACACCACGTTAAAAGTTCAAACTAAATATAAACGCTGAAGATAATTTAGCACTGGCTGCCTAGTTGCAGCCCATCGGCCCTCATTCCCCGTGATGAGGATCACCGGTGTCGACCCAGCGGGACACTCTGTTGCCTAAGCTTTGCGGCAGCAGAAAATTTATGAAGCTACCAAAGACCAAAGCCTGTTAGTGGGCGTTGGCCGGAGGGAATGTTAAAACACTGACTATGACAGTAGAAGTACATTGGATTTGGGTTCGGACAGGGGTTCGATTCCCCTCAGCTCCACTAAAAAAATGCTTGAAATCATTAGATTTTGAGCATTTTTTCTTTGCAATATTCTTTGGGCATGAAAGAGTTGCAAGTGGCTTTTTATTCAGACTAACAATAGGGGCAAGAAAAGCCCCCTATTGTTAAAGAAAAGAACAATTATAATTCTGTATTAGAATCTAACAGATTAGAAAAGTTTATTTGAGAATTTGTTGTAGAGCAATTGGAACAGGATTGGTTTGTATTAGAGGTACAACTGTCGCAAGAATCGGTAAAACATGGTTCTTTCGGCTTTTCTTCGCAAGTTGGTATATTAAATTCCAGAGGTTTGATAGCTAAGTTTAATAAATCTCCAGCTACAAAACTCATACAATCTGAATTTTCTGGAGCAATTAAACTACCCTTTGGAGTACAGATTTTTCCGGAACTTGCCACATTATAGCCTGCAAAATATAAACTTTGTAAAATTAAAGTTAGACCGATGGTAATGGTACTATCTGTTAAATCAAAGTTTATTATTCTAGGGAGCGCAAATAGATTAATGCCCTGACGGACAAAGTTATTATCTGATAAAAATCCAATATAGTTTAAAACAGGAGTTAAAACCGTATCTCCCTGTTCGTAAGAAAGACCATATGGTGCAAAAATTTCTAAGGCTACAGAAGTAGGGTTTGTATCTTCATCATAAGTAGGATCGGTAACGGAAGGAGGCAGATAGACTGCAGTTGGATAAATGGTTCCTAAAAGACGACAGGTAGAATCATAAATGTTTATTGCAAAGGTTACCGTAAGGTTTGAAAGTGTCACAAGATAACAATTTGGACGACTTGGAATATTTTCGATTGTAACATTGGACTCGCCATAGTCATATGAAATATTTAGGACTTGTGCGGTAGCGTTTGCTGCCGTAGGATAGGTTGTAATAATGTCAGTTCCTAAGGGAAATGTGGTACAGAGATTAATTCCGATTTCATCATAAATCAAAGGAGCCATAATGCTTAACATTCCAGGCTCTCCACAGATAGGATTGACACAAACATCGACGCATCCAGGTTTCATGCTTTGTACAGCATGACTGGAAATACGATTGCATTTACATTTTGCCATGGATAGATTCCTCCATATAAAAGCTTTATACTATTCTATGTTCTTTTTAGAGCTTTGCTACCATATAATTTAAAAATATAATTTAAGGAAAGAAAATTTGTGAGAAATATATATACAGCAGAAGGGGAAAGAGGTTTGTTACTTTATTCATACAGTGGAAAAATATATTTGCGCAGTTTTTTGGGGGAAAGAGCGGAAAGAGCAGTTATTCTTGCAAATGATTTTCAAGATAATTTATCGGATGTATCCTATAACAATACCATATACTATGGATATACAAGTACGAAAGGGGAAGTTGTTGTTAAAAATATATTAGAGCAAAAAGTACAATTTTCCAGTATGGCACAAGGGAATTTTGAATGCTTTTTACCTCATGTGAATATAATAGGAGGGAAACTGGCCCTTTTGTTTTTTATAAAAAATCCATTGGATCAAAAATATATATTGAAAGTAGTTTTTCCTTTGAATGAAAAAGAATTTTTATTTCCGGAAGAATATGATGAGCTTCCTTGTAGAGAGTCTATTGTTGTATTAAAATCAGGACTAGTTTTTTTGGATTTTGGAACGAAGAAGCAAATATGGAAGCTATTATGGCAAGGGGAAACCTGTGTTGCAAAAAAGCAAAAGCTGACAGACAAAATGGAAATGGATTTATATATAAATGAAAGCATTGCTTTGCAAAAAAGAGTGAAAGAATCTGATCTAATTATACAAAGTATAAAAAAGCAATATGATGAGTTGATGAATACGGCAACTTTGTATAAAGAAGAAGCAAATAAATGGCGAGAAAAGTATTATAGTAAAAAATAAAATGCCAGAGAAAAAGCAGGAATTATGGGAGTATCCCAGAGTTTGTGTAAACCTTCAAACTGATGTAAGATTACATTAC
>CAZEFX010000054.1:0-18585 GCA_964511525.1 uncultured Jutongia sp. | reverse complement strand
GAGCAGTACATTCCATTCCATATAAGAAGGAGGTACTGGAGGCACTGTCTGAATAAAACCAAAAGGGCTTTAATATAATAAAATATTAAAAAAGATTACGGTATTTCCCTGGTGAGATACCGTATTTCTTTTTGAAACAGCGATTAAAATACGAGAGGTTATCAAAGCCTGTTTGTTCGGCAATGTCCAGAATATTGTCTGAGGTTTCTAACAATAATTTGGCTGCAATATCCAGCCGGTAATCATTTAAATATTGAATAAATCCCATGCCCATAGTTTCTTTAAAGAATTTCATAAAATAAGATTTGCTATAAAAGCAATGTGCAGCAATCTCTTCAATGGTAATGGGATTTTGATAATTTTCTGTCAAATAGGTCAGAATTAATTTCAATTTTTCCAGAGATTTTTTATTTCCAGAATTTTTATTGTTTTTTTCACAATTGGAAAGTAATACATAAAAAATCTGATATAAATATCCCTTTACTGCCAGCTGATAGCCGTAGGGACGGGAGTCACATAGCTGGTCGATTTTTTCGATTAAATCAGACAAATCCGCATAATAATGGCAGGTGTGATTAATAATAGGCAAGAGCTTTGTTTTTCCTGAAAAGAAGGGGTGAATAAAATTATCGTTACAATAGTCCTGACCAGAAGATTTTAAAAGGTTTGGCTTAAATAGAATATTTTCATATTCCATTACCGCATCAGCCTTCTGTTCAATGGAATGAAGCTGACCGGAAACTACAAAAATAATATCCCCGGATTTTACTGTGTATGGAGTTAAGTCTACAGAAATTATTCCTTCCCCCTTTTTGATTACAATGATTTCGATTTCATTGTGCCAATGGGTTTTGACTGATTTAAAATCTAAGGGGATGGAGCAAAGATAGGTGTTATAAGGAAAGTCAGAAGGGGTGTGGCTTTTGGTTTCATGATAGAGCTCAAGCTGTTCTGGTTTCATAAAAGTCTCCTTTAAGATAGTATTGTGCAAAAAATAGAAATAATAATGCAAGAAAAATCAATTTTTGGAATAGTATAATGCAATCAATAGAAAATGTAAAGGAGCTAATATAATGAAACTTTTGGAAAATCTGAAAACGGAACTCGGAAAAAATATATCAGAATGCAGTAATGAAGAAATTTATTCTGGACTTCTAAAAATTACCAATAAAATGTCAGAAGAAAAGAAAAAAGTTTCTACGAAAAAGAAACTCTATTATATTTCTGCGGAATTTCTGATTGGAAAGCTATTATCTAATAATCTGATTAATCTGGGGATTTATGATGAAGTGAAATCTATTCTGGAAGCCAACGGAAAAGATTTACGGGAAATTGAAGAATTAGAAAATGAACCTTCCTTAGGAAATGGTGGTCTAGGAAGACTTGCTGCATGCTTTCTTGATTCCATTGCTACTCTTGGATTGAACGGAGATGGAATTGGGATAAATTATCATTATGGTCTTTTTAAACAGGTATTTAAGGAGAATCAGCAGACTTCCGTGCCGGATGCATGGCTTAGTGATAATAGCTGGTTAATTAAGACAGAGAAAACCTATGATGTGGCATTTGGAAAGAAAAAAGTAACTTCCAGAATGTATGATATCAATGTCACAGGATATGAAAATACCACAAATAAGCTTCATTTATTTGATATTGAGACAGTGGATGAATCTATTGTAGAAGAGGGGATTTCTTTCCATAAGGAGGACATTGATAAGAATCTTACTTTATTTTTATATCCCGATGATAGTGACGATGCTGGACGCTTGTTGAGAATTTACCAACAGTATTTTATGGTATCCAGCGGAGCACAGTTGATTCTGGAAGAAAGCATTGCCAGAGGATGCAATTTGTATGATTTAGCAGACTATGTTGTAATCCAGATTAATGATACTCATCCTACTATGGTGATTCCTGAGTTGATTCGGTTGCTTGTTCAGCAGGGGCTGGAAATGGATGAAGCCATAGAAATCGTAAGTAAATGTTGTGCATATACAAATCATACGATTCTGGCAGAGGCTTTGGAGAAATGGCCGATGGAATATCTCAAAAAGGTAGTGCCACAGCTGATACCAATTATCGAGGTGCTGGATAATAAAATTCGCAGAAAATATCAGGATTCTTCGGTATATATTATTGATAAGGAAGAACGGGTGCATATGGCACATCTGGATATACACTATAGCTTTAGTGTAAATGGTGTGGCTTCTCTTCATACAGATATTTTGAAGAATAATGAGTTAAATAACTTTTATGAGATTTATCCAGAGAAATTTAATAATAAGACCAATGGTATTACCTTCCGTCGCTGGCTGCTGCATAGTAATCCACAGTTGACAGAGCTGATTACCAGTTTGATTGGAGATGACTTTAAAAAGGATGCAACCCAGTTAAAGAAGCTGTTGGATTATCGAAAAAATAAAACAGTGTTGGAAAGTATTCTGGACATAAAAAATGAGAAGAAATGGGAATTGAAAAAATATCTAATGAAAGAGCAGAATATTTCCATTGACGAAAATTCTATTTTTGATATTCAGGTTAAGAGACTTCATGAATACAAGCGTCAGCAGTTAAATGCATTATATGTCATTCATAAGTATTTGGAAATCAAAGCGGGCAATAAACCAAGCACCCCGATTACTGTAATCTTCGGTGCTAAGGCGGCTCCTGCCTATACTATTGCTCAGGATATTATCCATTTGATTCTCTGCTTACAGGAGATGATTGAAAATGACAAAGAAGTAAGTCCATATCTTCGTGTGGTTATGGTGGAAAATTACAATGTAACAAAGGCAGAGAGGTTGATTCCTGCCTGTGATATTTCAGAGCAGATTTCCTTGGCATCTAAGGAAGCCAGTGGGACAGGTAATATGAAGTTTATGTTAAATGGTTCCATTACTCTGGGTACAGAGGATGGTGCAAATGTTGAAATCCATGAGCTGGTAGGAGATGAGAATATTTATATTTTCGGTGATTTAAGTGATACGGTAGTGGAGCGTTATGAGAAAGCCAGTTATTGCGCAAAAACGTATTATGAAGAAAATCCAGCAATAAAAGAGGCAGTGGATTTCATCACTGGAAAAGAGCTGCTAAAGATTGGTAATGAACCTCGTTTGAAGAGACTTTCCCAAGAACTCATTGGTAAGGACTGGTTTATGACATTTCCAGATTTTGAGGATTATGTAAAAACAAGGGAACAGGCATATGCTGATTACGAGAATCGCTTGGAATGGGCGGAGAAAATGCTAGTAAATATTGCTATGGCAGGATATTTTTCTTCGGATAGAACTATTGAAGAATACAACAAGGATATTTGGAAATTATAAAAATATAATACAAAAGAAAAGGGGCTGTAGAAACAGCCTCCTTTTTAGTATATAGAAGTAGTTATTCCAGAATAGAAACATCTATTTAAGATAATTTGTTGCAGCTATGTCGCTCAATTAATTTGTGGGGTACAATGATTTTAGTAGCAAGCAGATTTGGATTTTCAATGTGATTGATTACCTGAGATGCTGCTTCAATTCCTAACTGGACGGAATTAATATCAATGGATGTAAGTGGCGGGGAGGTCAGTCTGGCAAAAAGGGAATTGTTAAAGGAAATGATAGACAAATCCTCTGGAATGGAAATTCCCATTTCGATGCAGGCGCGCTCCAGTGCAACCGCAAATATATCATCACTGACAAGGATTGCTGTAGGTCGTTCTTTTCGATTTAGCAATTCATGTACAGCGGTAGAATGTTCTTCGGGAATAAATGGCAGTTCAATCATATTATCTGGATTTACTGGCATGTTATTGCTAAGTAGTGCTAACTGATAGCCAGCCTTTCGGTCAGCAGAAAACATGAGATTACTGTCACTTCCCAGATAGGCAATATTTTTATGGCCTAGGTTGATTAGGTATTCGGTTGCTTCCTGGGCTGCAAGCACGTTATCATTATCCACATAGACCGTCTGGTTGGCGAATTTTGGTGCTTTACCTATTACGATGTATAGCAAGCCTTCATTGTATAGATAATCAATGACAGGATCATCCTGCTTGGAATAGGTAACAATAAAACCATCCACCTTTTCGCTTTTTACAAAATTATTTAATGCATTTAGAATTTCCTCTTCATCCTGACCAGTAATCACCGTATTCATATAATGATGTCGGTTGCAAAACTGGCTGGCGCCTCTGATTACTTCTAAGTGAAAAGAATTTTCAAAGGATTCCTTTGGGGAAGGGGGGAGGATGATACCGATTGTTTTGTTTTCAGCTGATTCATTGGAAGACTGAAAATTTGGCTCGTAGCCTAATTCTTCCATGGCTTTTCGTACTTTTTCTTTGGTTTCCCTGCTAATAGAAGGGTTGTCCTTGCAAGCTCTTGAAGCGGTAGAGGGAGATACGCCAGCTAATGCAGCCACATCCTTTAGTGTAACGGACATAAATACAACCTCCTTATTCAAAGTTTTCTACTATTATAGGGTATCTAAGAGGGAAAGTCAAAAAATAGAATGCAATTTTCTGGAAAAAAGTGCAATCCTATGCAATGGGAATGTAAAAAGTGTTAGAAATGTTCATACGCCTAGACAATATGCACAAAAAGACAATGAATTTTTGTACAGAACTGACGAATATGCTGTGATAAAAGAAAAAAACGGTGAAATTTATTGCAATTTTTATGCAATTGAAGTAATATTATTGCATAAGGTTTCTGAAAATTGCATAATTATTGTAAGATTTAAGTGAAATTTAGAAGGAGGAAAAGACGATGGAAAACAACAAGAGGGCTGTGATTGCATCTCCACTGAATGGAACAGTGGTAGCACTGGAACAAGTACCAGATCCGGTTTTCTCTGAGAAAGTTCTGGGGGATGGCTGTGCAGTGATTCCTAAGGATGGGAAAATTTATAGTCCTGTAAACGGAGAAGTTTCTAGTGTTGCAGAGACACTTCATGCATATGGTTTTACTTCGGAAGATGGTCTGGAGGTGCTTGTACATTTTGGACTGGAAACGGTTGCATTAAGCGGTGAGGGATTTACTTCTTATGTAAAAGAAGGCGATAAGGTTAAAGTGGGGGATTTAGTTGCTGAGGCAGATGTAGAACTGTTAAAGAGTAAAAGTATTAATATGATTACTCCGGTACTTGTTTGTGATGGTGCTGATGATTTTGAAATGAATGTTCAAGAAGGAAGTATCGAAAAGGGAAAACCAGCACTTATCTTTCATAAGGAGGAAGAATCTGTACATACAGAGAAAGAAGAATGTGCAGATGACTCCGCTTTGGAAGAATCCAGTAAGAAAAAACTAAATATTAATTTTGATTTTCTTCAAAAGCTGGGAAAAGTATTGATGGGTGTGATTGCAGTTATGCCGGCAGCAGGATTAATGATAAGTCTTGGTAAGCTGGTTGCCATGGCAGGAGCAGATGTTAATACCATTGTTACTATTGGTGGTGTAATGGAAAATATTGGCTGGGCGATTATTAGTAACCTGCATATATTATTTGCCATTGCCATTGGTGGTTCCTGGGCAAAGGAGAAAGCAGGAGGAGCATTTGCTTCGTTGATTGCATTCATATTGATTAATAATATTACTGGTGCGATTTTTGGTGTTACCAGCGATATGCTAAATGATTCAGGAGCGGTGGTTCAGTCTCTGTTTGGACAGGAAATGCTAGTAGAAAATTACTTTACTTCCGTACTTGGAGCGCCAGCACTGAATATGGGTGTGTTTGTTGGTATTATATCGGGTTTTGTAGGTGGTACAATATATAATAAGTATTATAATTTCAGAAAGCTGCCGGATGCCCTTTCCTTCTTTAATGGAAAACGTTTCGTGCCATTAGTGGTAATTGCGTGGTCTGTAGTGGTTTCTCTGGTATTGGCAATTGTATGGCCATTTGTACAGTCAGGAATCAATAGCTTTGGTATTTGGATTGCAAACTCTTCGGAGACTTCTCCGATTCTGGCACCTTTTATTTATGGTACATTGGAGCGTCTGTTGCTTCCTTTTGGACTGCATCACATGCTGACTATTCCAATGAATTACACTTCCTTTGGTGGTACCTATTTGATTCAAACAGGAGCAAATATGGGAACGGAAGTATTTGGACAGGACCCATTATGGCTTGCATGGGTAACAGACCTGATTAATTTTAAGGATGCAGGAGATATGGCCTCTTACACTGCATTGATGGAAGGTGTTACTCCAGCCCGGTTTAAAGTAGGACAGATGATTGGTGCCACAGGCCTTCTTCTAGGTATTGCAATGGCAATGTACCGTAGAGTGGATGCAGATAAGAGAAAGAAATATTTATCCATGTTTGTATCTACTGGCCTCGCTGTATTTCTTACTGGTGTAACTGAGCCAATTGAGTTTATGTTTATGTTTTGCGCGTTACCGCTTTATATTGTATATGCCCTGCTTCAGGGATGTGCATTTGCATTGTCAGGAATTATTGACTTAAGGCTGCATTCCTTTGGAAATGTGGAGTTTATTACAAGAGTTCCAATGTCTGTGGAGGCAGGACTTTCCAGAGACATCATAAACTTTATTATTAGTGTTATTATATTCTTTGTGGTTGGTTATTTGGTTGCTTATTTTATGATTGGAAAGTTTAAATTTGCAACACCGGGCAGACTTGGCAATTATTCTTCAGAAGGAACAGGAGAGGAGGAGTCTGGTAAAAAGAAATCAGCTAGTGGAGATGGACAGCCGGAACGTATTATTGCTCTTTTAGGTGGACGGGATAATATTACGCTGGTGGATGCATGTATGACGAGACTTCGTGTCACGGTAAAGAATCCAGAACTAGTTGCAGATGTTGGTGCTTGGAAAGCAGAAGGTGCTCTTGGTCTGGTGAAAAAAGATACTGGTATTCAAGCAATTTATGGTCCGAAGGCAGATGTTTTGAAATCAGATATTAATGATATTTTGTAAAGGGGTGTTGACGTATTAAGTTCCTAACACTGAATACCCACAGTCTTGTGGAGGAAAATTATATAGAAAAGCTAATACATTTCGTAGAAGCTATTTTGGTGGAAAAACCAGAAATTATTGCCCTGCAGGAGGTAAATCAGCTTTGTCATGCCTTGCCGGTTTCTAAAGAGGAGCTGGCAGGGTATTATCCCTGTCATAAAGAAGCTGTTATCCGGGAAGGAAATTATATTTGGAGTGTAATCAAGATGCTTCGGTTGAAAGGGGTTGTCTATTATTGGACTTGGCTGCCATTAAAAAAAGGATATGATAAGTATGATGAAGGAATTGCATTCATGAGTCGTAGTCCTATTAATAGGACAGAAGTTCTGCATATTAGTAAGATAAATGATTATAATAATTGGAAGACAAGAAAGCTTCTTGGAATTTCCGTGGAAGAGTTTCCAAATGAGTGGTTTTACAGTGTGCATTATGGATGGTGGAATGATGAAGAAGAACCATTCCAGCAACAATGGAAAAAGACGGATGACTACATGAAAAAGTATAATAAGGTCTGGCTTATGGGGGATTTTAATAATCCTTCTGAGGTTGAAGCTGAGGGCTATGACATGGTTGCGGATTGTGGCTGGCTGGATAGTTACATGTTAGCAGAAAGGAAGGATTTAGGGATTACGGTAGGAACGGTAATCGATGGCTGGAAAGAGAAAATCAAAAATACAAACGGTATGCGTATTGATCAGATCTGGTGCAATCAGCCGGAACAGGTAAAGTCTTCCAAGGTGATTTTTAACGGAAAGAATTATCCCGTTATCTCTGACCATTACGGTGTCATGATTGAGGTAGAAAGGAGCGAGGAGTAAAAATGAAACGAAGTGCAGGAATTTTACTTTCTGTTTCCAGTCTTCCTTCTAAGTATGGGATTGGGTGTTTTTCAGAAAGTGCATACCAATTTGTGGATTGGTTGAAGGATGCAGGACAAACCTATTGGCAGATTTTGCCTCTGGGACCTACCAGTTATGGAGATTCTCCTTATCAATCCTTTTCTACCTTTGCTGGAAATCCTTATTTTATTGATTTGGAAGAGTTTATTCATGATGGACTGTTGACAGAAGAAGAGTGTAACATGGCAGATTTGGGAACAAGGGAAGATAGTATAGACTATTATAGGATGTATTATAACCGATATCCATTACTGAAAAAGGCATATAAAAATAGTCAGATTCAGAATGACAAAGAATTTCAAGATTTTTGTCAAAATAATGAATGGTTGGAAGATTATAGTTTATTTATGGCGATTAAGGACGAGTATAATGGTCTTGCCTGGAATGAATGGGAGCAGGAGATTCGTTTAAGAGAAGCGGAGGCTATGGGGCAGTATCGGGAGAAGCTGGCAGAGCAAATAGGGTTTTATCAATTTTTGCAGTATTATTTTTATCGGCAGTGGACAAAATTAAAGCAGTATGCCAATGACAATGGAATAAAAATCATTGGAGATATTCCTATTTATGTTGCTTTTGATAGTGCGGATACCTGGGCTCATCCAGAGCTTTTCCAATTGGATGAATGTAATATTCCGAAGGCAGTAGCTGGCTGTCCTCCAGATGGCTTTTCTGCCGATGGACAGCTTTGGGGAAATCCCTTGTATGATTGGGAGGTTCACAAAGCTACAGGTTATGCATGGTGGCTTGCAAGGCTCGCCCACTGTTTTCGACTTTATGACGTAGTTAGAATTGATCATTTTAGAGGATTTGATGAATATTATTCCATACCCTATGAAGATACTACAGCTGTAAATGGTCATTGGGAAAAGGGACCAGGAATGGATTTGTTTAAGACTGTAGAAAGGGCTCTTGGAAAAAAAGAGGTAATTGCAGAGGATTTGGGCTTTATGACAGATTCTGTCCGACAGTTGGTTGGGGAGAGTGGATTTCCGAATATGAAGGTTCTGGAATTTGCTTTTGATTCCAGAGACACTGGCAGTAGAAATGATTATCTTCCTCATAATTATGATGAGAACTGTGTAGCTTATACAGGAACTCATGACAACCAGACGATTCAATCCTGGTTTGATACCATTCGTGATGAAGAGCGTCAGATGGCAAGAGAATATTTGTGCGATGAATGTACGCCGGATTCCCAGCTTTACAAATCCTTTATCGGACTTATAATGAGAAGCAAGGCGAATCTCTGTATCATTCCAATGCAGGATTATCTAGGACTTGATGACCAATCCAGAATGAATCAGCCATCTACAGTAGGCGAAAATTGGAAATGGCGAATGACACATGCAGACCTGAGTCAGGAGCTTTGCAAGGAAGTGAAGCGGTTGACTCAAATCTATGGAAGAGGAACGTATTAAACAAAAATATATGTAAAATGAAAGGAGCAAATTATTATGAAAACATTTGATTACACAATTAAGGATGAGTTAGGAATTCATGCAAGACCAGCAGGCTTACTTGTAAAGGCGGCAAAGGCATATGAAAGTAAAATTACCCTTACAAAGGAAGGGAAAGAAGTTGACTGTACCAAGTTAATGGCTTTAATGGGGCTTGGGGTGAAATGTGGCAATACCGTTACCATTACTGTAGATGGTAGTGACGAAGATGCAGCGTTGGAAGGAATGAAACAGTTTCTGGAAGCAAATCTTTAATGAGGTGATGGTATGGTCAGATATGTGGGAAAAGGTGTATACGGAGCAGTTGCCATAGGCAAGATTATGGTTTTTAAACGTCAGGACATTTCGGTGAAACGTGTAAAAATTCACGATTCAGAAGCGGAACTGGCAAAGTTTGAAGAAGCGAAAAAAACAGCTCTGGAGCAGTTGGAAGAGATTTATGCCAAGGCTTTGAAAGAGGTGGGAGAGGCAAACGCCCAGATTTTTGAAGTTCACATGATGATGATCGAGGATGACGATTACAATGACGCCATCATTGAAATGATTAGTGGTCAGAATGTAAATGCAGAATATGCAGTAGCAGTAACTGCGGATAATTTTGCAGAAATGTTTGCTGCTATGGATGACAGCTATATGCAGGCAAGAGCAGCGGATATCCGGGATATTTCCAATCGGATTATTGCCTGTCTCACCCATGGGGTGGGTGGTAATCTTTATTCAGAGGAAAAGATGATAATTTGTGCTGACGACCTTGCACCAAGTGAAACTGTTTCTATGGATAAGGATAAGGTGTTGGCTTTTGTAACAGCCCATGGTTCTTCGAATTCTCATACTGCTATTCTTGCAAGAAATATGAATATTCCTGCTATCATTGGTGTGGGAGAAGAATTTCTTGAGAAAATTAAAGATGGAGATATGGCAGTTGTAGATGGATTTACAGGAGAACTTATTGTAGAGCCGGATGAGAATATCATTGGGGAGTATAGTCAGAAGCAACAGGAAGAAACGGAAAAGAAGAAACTTTTGCAAGAGCTGAAGGGAAAAGAGAATGTTACTTTAGATGGCACAAAGATTCATATTTATGCCAATATTGGAAGTGCGGATAGTATTGGAGCAGTACTCCTAAATGATGCTGGTGGTATTGGGCTTTTCCGAAGTGAATTTTTGTATTTGGAAAAGTCTGATTATCCTACAGAAGAGGAGCAGTATTTGGTCTATAAGAAGGTTTTAGAAAGTATGGGTGCTAAAAAAGTAATTATACGTACTTTGGATATTGGTGCTGATAAACAAGCAGATTATTTTCACATGGAAAAGGAAGAGAATCCTGCCCTTGGACTCCGGGCGATTCGTTTGTGCCTCACACGGCCGGAAATATTTAAAACTCAGTTAAGAGCCTTGTTCCGTGCGTCGGTTTATGGAAATCTTGGCATTATGTTTCCTATGATCACCAGTGTGGAAGAGTTAGAAGAGACTCTAGAACTTTGTCAGCAGGTAAAGAAGGAGTTGGATGCAGAAAATATCAGTTATTCCCATGGCATTGAACTGGGCGTTATGATTGAAACTCCAGCTGCGGCTATTATCAGTGACCAGTTGGCAAAAAGAGTAGACTTCTTTAGTGTAGGTACCAACGATCTTACCCAGTATACCCTTGCCTGCGATAGACAAAATCCTAACATAGAACGTTTTTGCAATACCCATCATGAAGCCATTCTCCGGCTGATTGAAATGTCTGCTCAAAATGCCCATGCAAACGGTGCATGGATTGGTATTTGCGGAGAATTGGCTTCCGATGTAACACTTACGGAACGTTTTTTGCAAATGGGTATTGATGAACTTTCGGTATCTCCGTCCTTTGTTTTAAAGGTGAGAGAAACAGTGCGAAAGATTGATTTAAATAAGTAAGAGGCTCCTTACTGCATTTAAAAGCTTGTTTGAGCTGTGGCGCTGTCTGAACAAAGCTTAAAATGTAAGCCCTTATATATACGTACTGGATTTCCACGGATGATGCGGTTGTGTTCCTTCCAGGCGGCATTAGTCTGGGTTTGTTTTTGGACATTGCCTTGATTTTGTAGTTCTTTTTTTAGCTTGTTTAAAGCATCCTTCCGGTTTTGAAGCTGATTTCTTTCGGCTGTGGAAGTTATGATAATGCCAGTAGGAAGATGGATTAATCTTACTCCTGTTTCAACCTTGTTCACATTTTGCCCGCCCTTGCCTCCACAGTGGAAATAAGTCCACTGTAGATGCTGGGGCGGGATTTCAGTTTTCCTGTCAGGAAAGAAAGCTTCTGTACTATCAAAATCCAGAATACTAACATCAACAAACCAGTTTTTGCGTTTGTGCTCTGGGCGAAAGGGACTTTGGCAAATCCATTGTACCGTGCCCTCTAGAGAAGAAAGGTCAGAGGATGTGCTAAATTGAATTGAAGTGTAGCAATCTTTTCTTTTTGACTTGTGTGTAGCAATTAATTTAATGTCTTTATATTCTTTTACGAGAGTTTGGTATAGTTTATATACTGCCAGCTCGCATTCTTCGGGACCCTGCCCCGAACTAATTTGTATTATCATAATAACCTCATTTCTGTAATTTGTATGAAATTTTATTGTGTTACTGTCCGCCCGCTTTGAAGTTATAGATTGGTTTAATGATTTTATCAATTTTTACTGTGTCTCCAATTACTTCTACAATATCCTCCAGCTTGCGGTAGGCAAAGGGGGCTTCATCCAGAGTGTCCTTGTTTATGCACACAGAATGAATTCCCTGCATCGCCTTTTTGAATTCTGATAGAGTGTGGTGCTCCTTCACTTCTGAACGTTTATAGATTCGTCCAGAACCATGGGGAGCGGAGCAGTTCCATTCCTCATTTCCTAGTCCGGTTCCAAGAATGATGCCGTCCTTCATGTTAATAGGGATAATCACCTTTTCGCCTTCATTGGCACGGATTGCACCTTTTCTTAAAACAGGTACTTCGCCAGAAAAGTCTACATAGTTATGGATGCAGGAATAACTGTCTAGAATGCGCCATTTCATGCCTCTAACGATTTCATCTACCATAGCCTCCCGGTTTTTTGCAGCAAAATCCTGAGTGATTGCCAGGTCATGTAGATAGGATTTTAAAAGTTCTCCAGAAAGACAAGTCATTTCATAGGATGCATGTCCACCCTGCTTTTTCATTTGCTGTTCATGCTGACCTTCTTTCAGGTAGTAGCTGGTAACTTCCATACCAAGATGTCTGCTTCCGGAATGAATCACAAGGTAGAAGTCTCCGTTTTCGTCCTTATCCACCTCAATGAAATGGTTGCCACCCCCTAAAGTACCAATGCTTAAAAGGGCTTTTGCCTCATCAATTGTCTTAAAGCAATGTAATTTATTTAAGTTTATATTATGGCTGAGTTTGTGGGCATTTTTTCGGATTTTACCGCCAGTTGGAACCTGCTCCCGGATAACCGTGTCCAGCTTTTGGAACTCCATGTGCTTTACTTTGAGTTTTGCAATGGTCATGCCACAGCCGATATCTACTCCGACTAGATTTGGCAGGAGGGAATCCCCTATAGTCATAGTTAATCCAATCGTGCCTACCTTTCCCGGGTGCACATCGGGCATCACGCGGATTTTGCTGCCTTGAGAGCAAGGGTGGTTGCAAATCATTTGTAATTGTTTTCTGGCATAATCATCAAGTGCATATTCTTCGTTAGTGGTATGATAAACCACAGCATTTGTATATTTACCGTAAATTGTAATCATAGTAATTTTCCTTTCCTATTTGTGTTTTTTTGTGCAGTTATAAAACATAGTTTCGCAAAAAAATTGCATCAAAAAAACACCTCAAGTGAAGGTGTTGATTATCTGGTAATATATCGTTTTATTATATATTGTTATCCCATTACAGACTTTTGAAGACAATCACACCTTGTGTACGAGCTATTAAGTTTTTGGTTTGAATTTAAAATAGTAATCTGCTGCATGTTGTCCTCCTTATCCTACTGGGTTGCTAGTTACAATTTACGAAGGTCGTGCTCCTTCGCAAGCTGCAGGTATCATTGGATTTATAGAAATTATGCCTACAACTTGACAGTCAGTATATCGACAGTCTTTAGAAAAGTCAATAGTTTTTTGTTAAATTTCTTCATTTAATTCTTTTTTGGAATAGATGTGCACGGCATCTCCTTTCATAATGAAAGTAGAACCGTTCGGGATAATTACTTTGTTTTTTCGCTGAATCATAACGATTAATTCTTGTCTGGAAATATCTAATTCCCGTACCTGTAATCCAATCCAAGGATTTTTTTCTTTAATAATAATTTCTTTTAAGTGAATGTCCTCATCAGACTTGAAATTTTTTGCACCAATTACTAGAGTGTCTCCTTTTTTTAGGATGAAATCTCCTTTTGGAATAATCACTTCTTTTTTACGCTTTACCATAACCAGCAATAGCTGTGGAGGCAGAATAATATCCTTTACTGCACAGCGGTTCCAGGAATGATTTTCATGAATGGTGGAGGTGACAAATTTTAAGTCGTGCTCCTCGGAATGAAAGGCAATGGTCTTTAATTTAGAATATTGTTCCACGAAACCAGCAGAAATAATACCGGTAGGAATGGCTACCATGCCTACCCCTAAAAAGGCAATAACAATAGCCATAAATTTCCCCAGTGTGGTAATGGGATAAATATCACCATATCCTACAGTTAATAGTGTGGACATAGACCACCAGATTCCAGAAAAAGCATTTTGAAATTGCTCCGGCTGGGCTTCGTGTTCCAGACTATACATACACAAAGAAGATGCCACCATTAAGATTGCAATCATACAAACAGAAGAAAAAATCTGGGATTTTTTTTCGTTTAATACGTTGATGATTACGTTGAAGGCATCATATTTTGTGTTGATTTGAAAAAGCCGGAAAATCCGAATAACACGAAAGATTCGGAATGCCACTGCACCGCTTGGAAATACAATCGGAAGAAAATATGGAAAAAAGGTTAAAAAATCAATAATTCCAAAGAATGAAGTGGCAAAGCACAAGGCGGCTTTCCAAGAATTTTTTTCAGGATATAAATATTTTGCAGTCCATAGACGCAGAAGGTATTCGATAAAAAAAATAACAATGGTAATCAATTCAAAACTTTTTAAGAGTGGAAGATAAGGTATGGACTCATCGAAAGTTTCAAAAATCACAATGAATAAATTAAAAAAAATGGCAATAGTAATAAACCAGTCAAAAAAATTACTGATTAAATTATTTTTATTTCCGATTTGTATGGTGTCAAAAATATTTCTCCTAAGTTTTTCCATAATTTTCATCCTCATTTTTAAATAATATTACTCATACTTCGCACATACAAAATGAGATTAACTTTCCATAATATCAATTATAACCCAAAAAACAGAAAAAGGGAATGAAGGAATCTGGTTATGCTATCTGGTGGAATAAAAACTTTTGAGGAAAAGAGCAGGTGTGTTATAATAAAAGCAGATTAAAATATGAGCGGATTTAATTATGATAGAGAATAATGAGGACGAAAGTATAACTTAAAAAAACAAAGGAGGATGGGATATGGCAAAAGCAATTCACAGTTTGGGAGAATATAAAACAGTTCAGGCATATGAATTGGAGGAAGCAGAATTTATAGATGAAACAGACAGCTTTGTTATGCGTCTGCGTCATAGAAAAACGGGAGCACGTATTTTGCTTTTGTCCAATGATAATCCATATAAAAATTTTCATATTACCTTTGTTACGCCTATAGAGGATAGTACCGGAGTTGCCCATATATTAGAGCATAGTATTTTATCCGGTTCCAGAAAATATCCAAAGGGCACCTTTGAATACTTATCAGAAAATCTCAGCATCGGAAATACTAATGCAAGAACCCGTGGAGATCAAACGGACTATTTTTTTAGTGCGATGTTGGATAAAGAATTTGACCAGTTAATGGATTTTTATCTGGATTCTGTTTTTTATCCCCAGATATTGCAGGATGAAATGATTTTTCTGCGAGAAGGGTATCGTTATGAAATTCAGGAAGAAAAGGATCCGGCATTGCGGGTGAACGGTGTGGTTTATAATGAGATGAAGTCTAAGGAATCGGATTATGATTATAATAGGGACATTTATTTTAGAAAAAAGCTCATGTCTGGTTCCGGCTATGGACAGAATAATGGTGGGAAAATTTCTCAAATTATTAAGGGGGATTATGAGGAATTAAAGGAGTATTATCATAAATACTATCATGCTTCTAATGCGTATATTTATTTGTATGGAGATTTTGATGTAGAAGAAAAACTTGAATTTTTAGACAGGGAATATTTATCTAAGATGGAAAGGAAAGAAGAGGTGAGAATTCCGTCTATTCCATGTGAAAAAAGGTTTCGCACTTATCAAAAGAAAATGAAAGTAGAGCATGAAGAGTGTAAAAATATATATTGCTATGGTTATCTTTTTCCGGGGAAAGCTAGACCGGAGCAGGCTTTGGTTATGAAAATTTTTGGTGATACCATAGAGGAATTAATTGAAAATGAAATGTATCAGCGTGAGTTGGATGGCTATTCAAATTTTTATTTTGTACAAAATGTGGTACAGGATTATATTATGGTAGAAATACATAATGCTCTGGAAGGGATTGCAAAGGAAATACGTAAGTGTATAGAAGTAGTATTTAAAGAATCCTTTGACTGTGAAAATTATCGTCCAGGTCTGTTTGCGACTATGAATCAGTATGAATTACGCTTTTGGGAACAGATGCAGAAAAAATCCTCCATAGGAGAATTTCTGTATCAGCAGATCGATAAATATTGGTGTTATGACGAAAGGTATGTTTTTGATGCTTTTCAGATTAAAGATAATCTTCAATATATTAAAAATCGAATTTGGGGGAACTGCTATAAAAATCTAGTGCTGGGTTCGATTCCTCCTGCTGGAAAACGGATTCTGGTGGAAGTTCATCCTGAATTAGTGGAAGAAGGCTATTTTTATCAAAAAGAAATGTTTCGATTGAAAAAAATGCAGGAAAGATTTACGGTGAAGGAGCTGGAATGTATCCAGCAGAAAATGAAAGCCTTTTACGAGAGAGAAGATGAGGGAGATTTTGTAGAGAAAAAGGAAGTAAACAAGGACTTTCTTGAAATGAAATATGAGGAGCCTTTGAAGTACACCAAGCATCAGGTGAAAGGAAGTAGGATTTATCATGTTTTAGAAAAGCAAGGTAAGGTTGCATGGCTTTGCTTTAGCTTTAATGCAAATGAATACCGAGAATATATTTCCGAACTTCGGTTGTTTATTTCTTGGCTTAAAAGAAGAAATATCGGAGAATTTTTTGGGATGACAGGAGATGAAGCGGCTAAATTTCTTTCAGGAGGGGTTGATATAGATTTAGTGGTGAACCGGGATTTTTCTAATCTAGAGAATCCATGTCATGTTCAAATTGATATTTCTACCAGTGTATTAGAAGAAAATATTTTGGATACCATTGCGTTGATTGAAATGATATTATTCAATAATCTTGTGGCACAAAAGGATTTTTTGTCCTATGTTACTCATTTGTTAAGCGGATATCGGAATGCTATCTGCGATAATCCGGATGAATATCATGAGATTGTAGCGGGAGCTATGGTGGACGAGAGAATGGCAATGATAAATGCTATGGATGGGGTTGGGTATTGCAAATTTCTAGAAAGGCTTATAGAAGAAGGCGAAGAGGGGCTGGAACGTTTTTTTAAAAACTGCTATGTTTTTATTAACCAGATATTTACCAACGAAAATTTGGAAGTATACTGCAATTCTGCGGAGAGAGGATTGGTGCTGGTAAAGAAAGCCTTGACAGAAAAGTCGTTAAAAAAGCAAAGAAAAAAATTGCAATCCATTCTAGCAGAGCGGTATCAAAGCTATATTTATCATGCAGAATCAAAAGAAGAGAAAAAGGAATATAAACGATGGCGGCGGTTTTATCATGATTATCGTGATTTGATGGTGCCTATTGGAAGGGACTATCCGATAGAAAAAATGGAACGGTGCAATTACGGAATCATTATGCCCACATCTATTAACTATATTGCGTTTTATGGCAGTGTTAAAAAGGATTTTGATTATAAGATGCATATGGGTGTTATGACTCTTGTAAAAACTATATTAGTAGATGGATATTTACGAAAAGAACTGAGAGAAAAGGGTGGTGCGTACGGATGTGAAGTGGATTATTATTCCTCTGGAAAGATTTGCATTACCTCCTATCGGGATTCTCATATTAAGAGGACGATGGAAGTAATTAACAACTGTGGAGAGTTTTTGCGTAATTGTAAAATTTCGGAACAGGAATTAAACGAGTTAAAAAACGGTTATCTGACTGGTTATATACAGGATACAGAAAATTCCCCATGGGGAACACAGGAAGATATTCGTTGCATTGAGGTGAAAGGAATGGAGCCTGATTTTGATTCTGTACGTATTGAGCAGATTCGCAATTGTACCTTGGAGGATATCCATAATGCAGCGGATTTTCTGGATGAGCTATTATCCAATGGTGTTTTTTGTGTTATGGGAAGCAGAGCAGACATAAAAAAGAATGCAAATTTATTCGGTAGGATTCAAGAATTGTAAAAAATGGAAAAATAATGGTAAAATTCACAAAAAAGCACTTGTTTTTGAAAAAAGTCTTGTATAATTTGGTCAAAACTTATATAATTAAGTATCAGTGTTATCAGGAGGAATCGGATGAATCAGGATGACTTATTTCAATTTTCCATGGACAACGCATTGGAAATTATCATTATGTTTGACGCTAGCGGTACTATTGTGTATGGAAATCAGTCTGCGAAACGGCAATTGGAATACGAAGAATTGTGCGGAAACTTTATATCGGATGTTTTTCCAGAAGAGTTCTATATAGAAGGAGGACTTCTGGAATTAAGATGTGAGGATACAGATACCTTAAAGACTATGATGGCATATCGCAAAAACAGGACATGCTTTCCGGCGAAGGTTCGGATTCTTAGCTATGAAAATTCGCAAAATATGATTGAAGAATGGAATCCCTATGAGGGAAAGCCATTGTATATTTGTGCAGCATTTAATAATACAAATGAAGAATTTTTAGAGAAACGGGTTAGTCAGGTAAGTCTCGAAGCGGAAGAGATGGAAAAGGTTAAAACGGAGTTTGTGGCCAATGTAACTCATGAATTGCGAACTCCGGTAAATGGAATTTTAGGAAACACAAAGGAATTAATGAGTCAGGAAACAGAGCGGGAGAAGTTGAAACTGTTGCGGCT
>CAZEFX010000053.1:0-18988 GCA_964511525.1 uncultured Jutongia sp. | reverse complement strand
TTCCAATTGTCATGTTCTACTATATCTGATAACTTATTAATAAAATACCATATGGAATATGGTACCCTTTTTTATAAAATTAATTTGCAAATGGAGGAAATATAAATGAACTTTTTAGAAGCACGGATTCAAAAAGATGGTATTGTAAAAGAAGGAAATGTCTTAAAGGTTGACAGCTTTTTAAATCATCAAATGGATATACAGCTTTTCGATGAAATGGGCGCAGAATTCAAACGTCGCTTTGCCGGCAAACCCATCAATAAAATACTAACTATTGAGGCTTCCGGCATCGGGATTGCCTGCGTTGTTGCGAAACACTTTGATTCACCTGTTGTATTTGCCAAGAAATCAAAAAGTATCAATATTGAAGGAGAAATGTATATTGCAGAAGTAGAATCTTTTACCCACAAATGCAAGAATCAGGTTATTGTTTCCAAGAAATTCTTAGGACCAGCGGATCATGTTTTGATTATTGATGATTTCCTCGCCAATGGCTGTGCATTACAAGGATTAATCTCTATCGTCACAGAAGCTGGGGCTACCGTAGAAGGAATCGGTATTGCTATCGAAAAAGGATTCCAGTCTGGTGGAACCATCATCCGCAATCTTGGCTACCAATTAGAATCTCTTGCAATTGTAGACGGTATGAATGCCGCTACCGGCGAAATCACATTCCGCTAGGAATGTGATTTCGGATATTCAAAGCATAGTAAACGATATGGTGGTTCGTCTTCCTCGATTTCAGGAAATCTTCCTACCTGCTCATAAAAGCGGTTATCTGTGTTATCATCGTTACACATAGACACTTCTCCAATCAGAACATCACCACTGCCTTCCACTACATCGAAATCATGGTATTGTCCCGGCCAAAGGGTAATACTCTCTCCCGGCTTTAATATTACCGCTGTTCCAGCCGGCACATAATAGGAACGGCCATCCGCATTAACCAATACATCATTTTCCTTATCCAATTCTTCCTCTTTTGTGGAATTATACAGGTGAATTATCAAATCTCCACCACCACGGTTAATAATATCCTCTGATTTTTTCCAGTGAAAATGCATTGGAGAATGTTGTCCTTCTTTCAGCATTAATAACTTCTCTGCATACACCTTTTTATATTTCGGATTGTTCTGATTGCCATTCCGAAGGGTAATCAGAGCAAACCCAACCTTTTTCCAGTCCCCTTGTCCATAGTCTGTTACATCCCATCCAAGCATGTTGTCCCGGATTTCATCGTATTCCTGTCCCTTCTCCTGCCACTCCTGAGGAGTCCAGCTGCAAAATGGCGGCAAACAAAAACCATGCTCTTTTGCCATTGCCTCCATATCCTTAATAATCTGATTAATCTCTGAACGTTTCATATGTAACCTCCATCTCCTTTTCTTGATAGAAAGAAACCAATGAAACAATCCGGTCTCATTGGTTCCCTTTTCGTATGTATTTCTTTTATAAATTCTTCTCAACATAGCTCCGAATCATCATATCATCTTCCGGCATTCTGCATCCTACAATATATCTTCCAGCATCATCTGTAGAACGAATAACAACGCCTTTTAATGTAACACCATCCAACTCATCGGTGCTCTGAATCGTTATCTGTAATTGTTTGCCAACGGAATCCTTTAATTCCTGTTCTGAACTGGAGAATGCATATCCACCTGCAGACAAATTGACCATTCTTCCATTACAGCTGCTGCCAGATTCCGCCATCTCCACCTTACATAAATAATTCAATGGCAGTCGTGGATATTTTCTTCGGTTCATTACCTTTGGATTGCCTTCCGGCCAGAGTTTATAGCAAGAGGTTCCATTATATGTAGCAGAGGTAATCTTAACTTCCTTCCATACATATACCGCATTGTCTACAGTAATCCAGATTTCATATCTCTGTTTCTTATCTGCATGTACAATAAAGTCATCTGCCGGACTAGGAGTACTAATCAGAACCCCTTCTTCTACCTGCGCCACTTCAGTCTCTAACTCCTTCTTCTGTCCGTTTACCCATGCCATTACATTGACAATCATACCAGGACGGATGTCACTTAAATCCATAAATCCGCCATCGCCTAATTCTTCTACCAGCTTACCAACTACATCCTCAATCAGCATAACATTACGGCTGGTTTCTGCATATTTACTTAACATGGTCTTCGTGGTATCTTCCGAAGCATTTACACCTTCCGTTACCACCACCATAATATCCTGTACCTGCTTCATATTATCCACCATGTTTTTATTAGAAGCTTCCACCTGCTGAATTGCAGAATCTACCGTCTGAATTTCCTCTCCCAGCTTCTTGGAATCACTGGCAATTACGCTAACACTTTCATTGACAGTCTTCATGCCCTCCAAGGTTTCCTGAATCAGCTTCAGAATCGTTGTAATAGACTCTGTCATCTTATCAGAAGTAGCCTCCAGATGCTGTAATGCATTCATTATACTACTGGAGGAATTCTGGGTTCCCATGCTTAAATTTCGGATTTCATCTGCTACAACGGCAAAGCCTTTACCTGCATCTCCTGCTCTTGCCGCTTCAATAGAAGCATTTAAAGCCAGAAGATTTGTCTGAGAAGTAATGGTTTCGATTTTTCCGGTTTCCTGCTTTACCATATCAAATTCTTCACGGAAATCTCCTAAAATCTTCTCAACATCAGAAGAAAGCTGTGCCATGACATTGGTAGATTCAACTACATTTTCTAATTCCTGGGCACTTGTGGTAGCATGTCCCATGGACTTATTGGCAATTTCCACGATATGATTCGTCAGTTCTGCAACATTCGTCACCTGACTATCAATATCCTCTGTCATATTCATAGAGGAAAAAATCTTTGTTCCTAATATATTATTATTTGCAGAAAGCTCTTCCATGCTCTGTACTACCATGTTGGCGCCTTCTTTATTCTCATCTGCCAATTCACGAACTACTGTAACACCATCTACCACAGCGGAACTTGCTTCTTTTACCTGCTCAATGGTCTTAACCACCTTATCTAAGTTGGCATTAATGGAAGCTAACATAGCTCCATCAGACTGATTCAAATGATTAATAGAAAGAATACATCCTACAAAGCATAACGCCGTAGCCAAAATCTGAATCTCATAGGTAGCCACGTCCTGCGCAGAATTCATCCCTAACAGATAATTCTTAATAACAGAAATAATAATAACTATCATAGCCTCCGTACATCCCCTCACTAAAAATGCACGATTCTTGTATAAAACAAGCATACTGGCAATGGGAAGTACAAACATAACTGTCAAGGTATTTATTGTAGTTAACATAACAAAGGCATAAAACACACCATAGCCAATAACTACAGCCTCCTTATACCAGGAAGTTGACCAGCCTTTTAGCTTCAATATCAATAAACCTGCAAAAAACGGCACCCAGCAAAAGGTTTCAAACAAAGCATAATACCCAATGGTACGGGTTCCTTTGGTTACCTCCAATGCGTAGGCAATGGAAAGAAACAAACATATAATAAGCCATACAATCATTGCCTTTTTATTTGCGCTTTTAGCAAAATATTCTTCATTGTATTCCATAGTTTTTCCTCCGTATCAGAAATTTTTCCTTTATCAGACAACTACTATAATTATAATGAACTTATTACATGTTGGCAAGTGGCTCACCAGTTAAACATTTAAATAGCTTTTAATGTATAAGCCGGTGTCCATTTGCCATTTTTCACAAAAAGCAAATATATTTTCATGTTCTTTTCGTTAGTATTACTTTTCATTGTGTACTTTAACGAAAAATGTGGAATTTTCTGGTGTTTTTTCATAATGTTTCCGCTAAAATTCCCCTTGTCAAAAAGGGGAAGGCAGCCGATATAATGAGTACTAATAGGGTAAATATACAAATTTATCATGGAGGTCGATGAAATGAGACAAAAACAATGGACAAAAAGAAGTCTGTCTTTGCTTTTAGCTTTCTCAATGGTAATGAGTCTTTTTACCGGACAGATTGTTTCTACTAGTGAAGCAAAAGCTTCTGATGAGGCACAAATCACATTAAATGGATTAGAAAAAAGTGCAAACGGAACCTATTATACATACCCAAATGCAACGATTTCTTATCCCGATGCAGAAAAGAAATTTCATAGTCTGACTATTAGTGTTGATTATGGACATTTAAAAGTTACTTCTACGGAAATCGATGGTACTACCGGAAAGGGAATTCATTCCGGTAACAGTATGAATGTAGACTTTGAGACACTTGATACAACAAAGAAATATTCTGCTGTCTATTTTGAATGGTCTGAAGGAACTACCGTAGAACAAATTCAGAGCTTTATTAGAACCATTCAGTTTACTACCTCAAACCGCAATCAAACGGTTTCTATCTATGCTACAACCAAAAGCAATGGTGAATTAAAAACCACCATCAATGGTCAGGAAATTCAGTTACATTATTTTAATGGTCATTATTATGGTTATGTACCAAAGACAACTGATAAGTCTTGGACTTCTGCATATAAGGAAAGTAAAACTGCTACTTTCTGCAATACGAAAGGTTATCTTGCTACCTTAACATCCCGAGCAGAAGACCGTTTTATTTTGTCTTCCTTCAAATGGTATGATAACTATGCTAAAAGAGGTTGGATTGGTTGTACTCGTGTACAGCTTGCAAACGGCAGTTCATATGCAGACGCAGATACACAATGGAAAGAATTAACCGCATTTAATCCTGATACCTGTCAACAAGATTATGTATGGAGATGGGTATCCGGTCCAGAAGCAGGACAGCGTATTGGATATCAGAATTATTCCTGTGGCGATAGAATTTTAGATGAAAATAATAAGGATGATGGTGGATTCGTAGCAGACGAAGGAGTATTTTCTAACTGGAATAATGATGACCTCAATATTGAACCAAATGGTGGCGGTCCTACATTATATGAAGAAGCCTATGGTTACTATGGAAAGTATGCATATGGTCGTTGGAATGACAACCCAAATATCGGTGATCCAGATGGTTATTATATTGAATTTGGTGGGTACGAAGGGGATGACGAAAAATATGAAAGCGCATTAGACCAGATTGTGATTTCCACCACGCAAGCAACGGATGAAATCATTACAGATGGATCTTATAGCGACTCCGAAAATTCAGATGATAAGGAAGACCCTAACATTAGCGGTAAACCTTTAATTAAGAACCTGACCACTGATGACAATGGCAACGCAATCATCAAAGAAGGGGCTATTCTTACCGCAGATGTTACAGATGTTATACCAGAATCTGCACAAGACAGTCTTTCCTACCAATGGTACATCAAAAACACCGATGGTACATTAACACCGATTGCTGGTGCTGTGGAAAAAAACTATACCTTAACTACTGATACCATCAATAAAGAGCTTGTAGTGAAAGCATATGGAACAAACGATTACACTGGTGAAGTAACCTCTGAACCTTATGACACCACGAGAACAAACTCCGGTATCAATACCGATGATAATGAGGACACAGATGTTTCTGATGATTTAGGAACCATCACCATTTATCCAACTGTAGATGGTACCATTTACGCTATCAAAGACGAAGAAGGCAATGTTTATGGTACTTCTGGTTTAGATGCGTTACCTGCTGTAGATGGCGATGGCAATGCACTTTCCCCAAATGTTGGTGCATATCCAGGATATTATGAAGTAGATGCAGGCGGAAAAATCGTATTTACAATTGACAAGAATAAAAACTACATTATCCATGAGATTAAACAGGATACAACCAACACAGAGGTAATTAGTCCTAATATTCCTGACAGCGACATTACTACTGATTACAATACCAAGGACACCACAGATACAGCAGATGATACTATCTCGATTGTGGTTGACCCTGCTTTAACAGATTATAAATATGCTGTTTTAAAGAAAGAAGACGGAAAATATGTTGAAGTACCTGTAACAAAAGATTCTAACGGCAATTATGTTGCATATTCATCTGCCAGCACAAATGCATGGTCTGATGGCGGTGAAACAAAGGTGACCTTTACAGGACTTCCTGCTGATGGGACTTATCGAATCATTGCAGTATCTAACAGTGATTCCGCTGATACCATTATTAAAGATTTAACTCCTGAACAGGTAATTGGAGGTTCTAATGACATTACTGCCACTCCTCCTTCCGATGTAAAGGTTGCAATCGCTGGAAAGCCTGTTATTATCAACCAGACCACGGATGATAATGGAATTTCTGTTGTAAAAGAAGGTTCTGTTCTTACAGCAGATATTACAGGTGTAACACCTGCTGGCAGTCATGATACACTTACCTACCAGTGGTACATCAAAAATGCAGACAATACATTAACTGCCATTGATGGTGCAACTTCAAAGAACTACATATTAACTTCTGATACCCTTGGAAAAAACCTAGTGGTAAAGGCATTTGGAAATGGTAATTACACTGGAGAAGTAGTATCTGTTCCTTTTAATGCAACCAGAACGAATTCCGATATCAATGTGGATGATGGAAACGATTCTAATGAAACAGAAATTGCAGATGACAAACGTATTATTACTATTTATCCAACCATGGAAGATACCATTTATGCTATCAAAGATGAAAACGGTAATGTATATGGCGTAGGAGACTTAGCAGCATTACCTGCTGTAGATGGCGATGGCAAAGCACTTTCCCCAAATGTTGGTGCATATCCAGGATATTACGAAGTAGATGCAGGTGGAAAGCTTGTATTTACTGTTGATAAAAACAAAAACTACATTATTCACGAAGTAAAGGCTACTACAACTAATACAGAAGTAATCAGCCCTACTATTCCTGATTCTAGTATTAATACAGAATACAATGATAACAACACCTCAGCAGATGCTACAGACGATACCATTTCCATTGTTGTAGACCCTGCTTTAACAAATTACAAATACGCTGTTTTGAAAAAAGAAAACGGAATCTATGTAGAAGTTCCTGTTACAAAGGACGCAAATGGAAACTATGCTGCAAGTACTGCTAGTACAAATACATGGTCTAATGGCGGGGAAACAACTGTTACCTTTACCAATCTGCCAGCAGATGGTACTTATCGTATCGTTGCAGTATCTATGAGTGATTCTGCTGACACCATTATTAAGGACCTAACCCCAGACCAGATTATCGGTGGTTCTGTAGATATTACAGTTTCAAAACCAGATAATACAGCAGGAACTCCTTCACCAATTCCTTCCGTTGCACCATCTGCAGCCCCTGGCAGCCAGTCCGGAAATGGAAACAGCTTTACTCAGGCTGAAATAGATAATGCTGCTGCCTTTGTAAAAGAGCATGCAACCGACCCATCTGGAAATATTATTACAGAAATCACAGATATGACCAGAGATATTGTTACATCCGGTGAAACTAAGTGGAATAATTTCACAGCAACCGAAAAGGCAGCTGTTGATGCCAAATTAAAGGAAAGTGGTTGTCCTTATACCTTCCAGCAGCTGTTAGATATGGCGAAGCAGTACAAAATCCCAGGCTTCAAGCTGAGAAAGGTTATGAAGAAGGGTACAAAGGCAACTCTGAAGCTGATTAAGTGTAAGGGTGCAACCATTGTATGTACTTCTACCAATAAAAAGGTAGCTACTGTAAACAAGAAAGGCATTATCAAAGCAAAGAAGGTTGGTAAAGCAACGCTTACCTTTACTGCTATCAAGGGCGAATATACAAACCGCCTTGTTGTAAAGATTATTGTACGAAAAAAGTTTAAAAACGCGAAGGAATTAAAGAAGTTCAAATCAAAGCAAATTAAGACACCTACTGTATTAATTGCAAAGAAAAGACTTCTGAAGAAATCCACCAAGATTCGGATCCATGATTTGGAGAAGACTTCTAAGGTGAAATTTACAGCATACAATAAGAAAGTGTTAAAACTGACCAAGAAAGGCAAATACACCGGTAAGAAGCTGGGTAGTTCCCTAGTTCAGGTAAAGATTAACCAGAATGACAAGGTTTATCTGTTGTATGTTTATGTAACAATCTTCAAAAATGGAAAGAAATAATAACTTCGCATAATATCAATTATGTATATCATGACGACAAAAAGTGTCATTGGTGTTTCTTCTTCATGGACGCCTTGCGGCTCGGGATGAACTACGCAACGGTTGCATAGAAGGATAACTTCGCGTAATACGCTTGTTATCCTTCAAGCACCGGCGAGTTCAAACGCCACTCAGGAAGAAAACCAATGACACTTTTTGTCTGTTCACTGACTGCTTGCACAGTTCTATATTACTAAGTATATATTGTAACTACAATGCGATAATTTTCTTGATAATATTTATTATACGAATATTCAGTGCACAGCAGAAAACGGTCATATATTTTCCGATTGAGTGGCATTTGAACTCGCTGGTGTTTGGATGGTATCAAATGCGGTAGCATGAAGATAACATCCTATGCACCATTGCGTAGTTCATCTTGAGCCGCAAGGCGTCCACGAAACGGAAATATATATGACCGTTTTCTGCGTCACTTTCCCATAATTGATATTATCTGAAGTTTAAGTTATAAGATATACTGTTCTTTAAAGATTCCCACGGCCTCAGAATAGGATATTTTCACTATGATTTCTCCCACTCCATAACTGGCGATTTCATAAGGACTAAAGATAACTTCGATTCCTTTATCATTCATGATCCAAGTCAGGTCATATTTCCCTTTCTTCACATCCTTTATCATAGAATCATACCCATAATACCATTTTGACTTTTTCTTCATTTTCTTTTTTAATAATTTTACAAATGTCTCCCTATCCTCTAACACATCATACACCGTTAGTTCCACTCCTGTCTTAGAGTCCACATTGTGACTGGTACAATAATAATTTGGATGTGGACCGCCCCAATAATAGTCTTCATTCTCCAGAATGCTAAAGAGACTATCATCTGCCCTTTCTATCTCAATATCATGTTCCGTACCATATCCAACCACCATATATTTATAATCTTTTTTTACGCATTTAGTTCCCCTTTTAAATACTTTTTGGGAAGATTTCTTATGCTCTTCTCCATGTTTTATGCACCATTGGTTTAACTCTGGATAGTTTCCCGCATACTCCTCTGTCAGTTGTATTGTTTGATAGCTCAGAATAAAGGATGCTCTTTTTTTCTTCTTATGTTTCATCCCCTTGGTATAAGAATATTTTACTACATCAATCTCCTGCTTCGTATCAATTTCCGAAGTTTCTTTCCACTTTGTAGTGCGAAATTTCTTAGACCCAGCAGAAGCATTCATGATATTATTCCCTAAAATAGTTATTAAAATCAAACAAACAAATAAAATTCTTGCTCTTTTTTTCATTGGTATCTTCCTCCCCGTTATCATTTTTATTATTCATTCAAACTTCCCACATAGAAATCTTATGGAACCTCCCATAATATCAGGAATATTTTTTCAGTATACAGCTCTGTAAAATCGTTAGTTTTCTGTTTGAGTGGCGTTTGAACTCGTCGGTGTTTGAATGATAACAAGTGTATCACACGAAGTTATCATTCTATGCACCGCTACGTAGTTCATCCGAGCCGCAAGGCGTCCACGAAAAAGAAACACTAACGACTTTACAGAGCGTCAAACTTCCAGTAGTTGATATTATGGGAAGTTTGAGTTATTCATTAAAAATTATACCATTTGCATCTTTTATACTTCTTTGGCAGTTCCCAGTCATCCTCCCAGAATTCCTCTCCAATGGTTTCCACATATTCACAAGGAAACTCTGGAAATCTTTCATCAATATATGCGATAAACTCTTCGATTCCCCACGTTTTGATATTTCTTTTATGACGCCACTCATAATAATCATTACAATAGCTTTCTATACAGTCTGCAACCACATCGGGAACCAAATAAACACTTGGTGCATCATCTACACTTAATAAAAGATATTTTTTCTTTTCTACATAAGGTCTCATAACTCTCCCCCTCTTTCTTCATAATATACTATACCATACATTTTTTGCTAAATTCCATCAAATCCATAATCAATATTATAATAATCTATCGTCCAAAAAACAAATTTAGTGCAAATTTTCTACAAATCACAAAGGAGTCTGCCGAAGCAGACCCCTTTGTGCCATCAATTCCATTTTACCAGCCCAAATCCAGAAGCCAATTATTTAACTTTCTCTCTCTTTCTTTATCCTGTACCTCTGCATCCTTTGGACTATGATACTCTCCCTTTATATTTCCATCTACAATATATAACACTCTGGAACACTTGGCAGCAACCTTGGCATCATGGGTTACCATCATAATCGTTGTTCCTTCCTGATTTAATTTCACCAGTTCCTCCATAACTTCATTGGAGGCGGTTCGGTTTAACGCTCCTGTAGGCTCATCGGCAAATAGAAGCTTTGGCTTGTTTATCATACTACGGCAGATACATGCTCTCTGAAGCTGTCCTCCTGATACTTCATTAATATCGTTGTCTGCTACTTCGATAATGCCCAGCTTTCGCATTAATTCTTCTCCACGCTTTACTTTTTCCTTTTTGGTCTCCTGTGTTTTTTTACTCTGAACTGCAGGAAGTACAATATTATCTAAGATGGTTAAATTCTTCATCATAAACATTTGCTGAAAAATAAATCCCATTTCATCCAGACGAAGAGCGGCAAGCTCATTATTATTCATTTTCGTTATATCCTTCCCATCAAATAATGCGGTACCACTGGTAGCATTATCCATACCGGATATGGCATAGAGCAACGTGGATTTTCCAGAACCAGACGGTCCCATAATCGCCACCATTTCTCCTTCTTCTACGTTAAAACTCACATTCTTTAAAACATTATTCTGTCTTTTATTTATTACATATGTTTTGCAAAGATCTTTTACCTCTAATAAACGTTTCATTTTATCCCTCATTTCTATTTGTTTCATGGAAATTTTCTTTCCATGGTCTTATTGATCTGATACTAACTTTACTCAATATTTGCTGTGTCACTACTCTTGATTGTCTTTGTATACAGTGCGGTAATCCATGCAATAACCACCGTCATTAAAAACACAATTCCCGGATAAATGATAAATATCTGCAACGGCTCAATCTTATAATTTATCTCTGTTGCCCCCATCATTCCGAATATCGGTGTAATACAAAGATTTGTCATTGGAATGGAAAATATAGCAGCAAATATAACCGCTATCAATGCTACAATTCCAAACCGGTATACCTGCCATTGAATAACTGCACTGTCCTTAAAGCCAATTGCTTTCAGAATGGCAATCTGACTTCTTTCATCCGCAATAAAGCTTCTCTCCATGAGAATGGTAACCAAAAGCACCACAACTAGTGTAATCCCTAAAAGAAGATACTTAACAGCCTCCATGGTATCTACAACTCCGATACAATCCATGCAATATTCTGTTGCAGTCATAACATCCTCGTTATCATATAATTTTTTTATTTTATCTTTGCGTCCTTCGATTTCCTCCACAGATGGCTTATCGGTGAAATTAATCTGGTATGACATAATGCTGGATACATACTTAAAATCCGTAGGCGCATCCTGGTGAAGTCTCACCAATTCTCCTAACTTATTCATGGTCTGAAAATAAGCAGTTACAATACAATCCTTTTTTTCATTTCCATAATCTATGGTTACGGTGTCACCAATCTTAGCTCCTGTCATTTCCGAAATCTGTGGAGTAATGGCTATTTCACTTTCATTTTGAGGAACCAGCCCCTCAGAATACTTATAATCCGAAGCAGATGTTCCTAGTCCCTGCTGGCAGGTCAAGGAATAATCCTTTCCTTCAAAGGAAAGCTTATAGGTATATTGCACCTCTGCACAAAATTCAGCAGGCATATCCTGCTCTGAAAGTTCTTTCTCTTTTTTGGAAAAATATTTTTCCAGACTAGATTTATCTCCCGTATTCATGGTTTCCATAACATCTGCAACATCCGTTACATACAAATCACTCTTTGTTCCAAATGTATAGATAAGATTCGGGCTTTTCATGGTTTCTACTGTATTTACCAATATCAACACAAACAAGGTACAAATAAAGAAGGAAACAATAATCGTAACAAAACGCTTAGGGCTGCTAAGCACATCATTAATTGCCATATACAAACTGGTACCGGTGTGACTTCTTCCAATCCGATAGATAGACTTTTTCTTATATCGTTCTCCCGTCTGCCCTGACCGAATGGCATCTACCGGGGATGCTTTCTTCACCTTCCCAGTACAGTGATAGGCAAACAGAATAATTACCAATATCACTAAGAAAGAACCAAGCAGATTGATTAAAATTCCAATATTATTTCCTAGTACCATATTTTCACTAACAGATTTTAGCAATAGATTTCCAAAAGGAATACTGGCTATAAAACCAATACCGGCTCCGATTATAGCCATCATCAGATATTTCACAATATAAAGACTCCGAATCTTTCTATTTTTGATTCCGATTGCCTTCATAACGCCGATTTCTCTGTATTCCTCTGCAATGGTAAAATTAATAGAAAACTTTAAAACCACAAAGGATACAATAATCAGACAAACACTTAATATCAATGTAATAAATGCCACAATCATATCCATAACATAACACATTTTTATAGTAGCTCTGGTTCCACTAAATGCTACATTTGTAATATTGGTGATTGCAGATGACATAGCATGGGTATCCTGAGTTTTTACATAGCCAATCTCTCCCTGAGAATGCAATTTTATATTTTCATCCTCAAGCAGTCTTTGCATATCCTTTTCGTTCAAGATAAACCGGGTATTCCCCATAAAGTCAGAACCCAGCAATGCGTCCTTGGCCTTTCCATCCAAAATCAATGTCATATCCACATCATTATGCTTGATACGCACCTTATCTCCTACTTTTAGATGGTTACTTTTCATAAAATCACCGGATACATAAGTATGTCCTGATTCTACCATATGGATTTCTTCATTTTCCAAATCGAAAAAAGAAATTTTTGAATCCTCCAAGGACTGAAAAATAACGGTGTTTTTTGTAGTTACTTCCTCCCCATCCTCTGCAGAAATATTATCCTGAGAGCCATACACTACATTTTCAATACGATAATCTTCCACGTCAGAATTACTGGAAAGCACTTCCTCCATGACACCTACTGCATTATCTCCCATGGTAATAATAACGTAATCACCGACGCCAGCTTTGTCCAAATAGTAATCTGTACCACTGACAACGGATATGACATTATTAACACCACTTGCCACAAACATGGTTGCCAAAATAATAAACAGCAGCAAAATAATGTTCATGGTCTTTTTTCTTTTCAGATCCTTTTTTAAAATCCTAAAAAACATTGACTTTTTCTCCTTTTCTTAATCTTCCTGACCATCATACAAGAGAAAATATTAAATAATCATTAAATGAAAAAAAGATTTTCAAAGTATTGGTTATGGAGCGCCAACCCCCTGAAAACCTATGCTTTTGGAATAACAACAGCTATCTGAAAAAGATTATCTGCAAGCTTTGCAAATACCTCTCCATCCATTTTTTTCATTAGATTCTTACAGATGTACAATCCTAATCCATTTCCCTTTATCTTCTGGCTATTGCTTCCACGGTAAAAGGAATCAAACAGATGGGGCAGTTCCTCCTCTTTCAATCTGCATCCTGTATTTTCAACAAATACAAGCTTGCAGTCTTCTTCCTCATCAAAGAAAATCCGTATCCTCTTTCCATCACCATATTTGATTGCATTCTCCATAGTATTCTGCAAAACTTCAATAATACGGTCTTTATCCCCCTTCAGCAGACAATCAGAGAACTCATCTACAATAAATTCGGTATGTATCATAGAAAGCTTGTCCTTATAATAACGCTCTACTTCCTTTATGAGCTGGGATAAATAGAATTCTCCTGTGGTTACTTCTAAATTCAGAAAATCCTCCCGGGTAACCGATGTGATTTCATTCACATAGCTTTGGATTTCTGTTACATTCTTTGATATGCCCTGCAATGCCTCCTTCTTTTTTTCCTCTGTATCATACAAATTTTCAGAAAGAGCCTTTGAATAAAGCTGGATGGCAGACAAGGGTGTCTTGATATCATGGGACAAGGATAAAATCAATGTCTTCCTCTCTTTTTGAAATTCTAACTCTTTCGTTTTATTATCCTCCAGCTTCTCCCGAAGCATATCCATGCCCCAAAGGAATCTGCCGAAATATTTGCTTTTTTCTTCCTTAATGGGTACAGACAAATTTCCTTTTGCCAGTTCGTAGGAAAGCTCACTCATATCATGAAAGGGCTTTAAGATTTTTTTCTCAATATATCGAAGCAGTATCATACTTAATACAAATGTTATAAACATTACCACATTCATATAAATAAGAACGTTATTATTCTCTATTACATTATACTCAATCCGATAAAGCTTCCCCTTCACCTCTTCTACAACATAATCATTGTTACATTCCTCGTCTGCCTGAAATTCACTAACATGAATAATTGTACTATACTTTGACAATTCAATTTCTGATATAGGATTTTCCTGTAATTCTCTGGCTATCCTTGCAGCCTCTACCCTGTATATGCGATGTGTCTGCTCTTTATTATTAAATATATAGATTCCATTGCACAAAAGGAACAAGAGCAGTTCCACTCCTAATACCACAAAGACAATTTTTTTGTATCTATTCAAACCTGTATCCAACTCCCCATTCTGTAATAATATGTTTCGGCTTTTTCGGTTCCTTTTCCACCTTTTCCCGAAGCCATTTGATATGTACCGTCAACGTTTGCAGCTCGGAATCACTGTCACTCCCCCATATGGTATTAAAGATATATTCTTTTTTCAGGGTAGTATTTTTATTTTCAATCAAAAGCTTCAAAAGTTCAAATTCCTTCACCGTGACATCTACAGGCTCATTCTCTACAAAAAGAGTATGTTGCACCGTATTCAGCCTTAAATCCCCTTCTATGATTTCTTCCATTGCATATTTTCTTTTAAAAATCCCCTTTATCTTTGCAAGTAAAATATCAATATCATAGGGCTTTTCAATATAGTCATCCGCACCAAGATTAAGCCCTTTCAGCTTATCTTCTTTTTCCGTCTTTGCACTGGCAATTAAAATATGTGTATTGGAACTTTCTCTGATTTTAGAACAAACAGCAAAACCATCCATGCCTGGAAGCATAATATCAAGCAAAATGAGCTTCGCTCCATATGTCTCATATAATTCCAATGCCTTTTCACCGGTTTGGGCTACACTTACAACATAATTTTCCTTTCTAAGAAAATCCTGAAGAAGTCCACCTATCTCCTTATTATCCTCTACTATTAATATATCTAACATAACTTGTTCCCAACTTTCTGCCAAAGGGTTTCAATAACATCACTACATACTTGTTTCATTCTAACATACACGCCTATAAAATGGAATCGGGTTGCTATAATATCAATTATGAAAAAGTGACGCCACAAAAGGTCATTGGTGTTTCTTCTTCGCGGACGCCTTGCGGCTTGAGATGAACTACGTAGCGGTGCATAGAAGCACAACTTTCATGCTAACACATTCGGTTGTGCTTCAAACACCGACGAGTTCAAACACCGTTCAGACAGAAAACCTATGACCTTTTGTAGCTGTGTACTTTATTCATAAAAAAGAGTGTTGACATCCAATTCCTTCTCTATCATGCCAGCTTCAAACATGAAATCCGCTGTTTCCTGAAATCCCTTTTTGTCTTCCTTGGTGATTTCTGTAGAGAAATCATAATACCCATACATTTCTTCTACTGCTGCCACGTCAAGGTCAAGTGTATTTGCTACGATTTTCATTGCTTCTTCTTTGTTGTCCTTGATAAATCCTGCTACTTCTTCCTGTGCCGATTTAAGTCTTTCTATAACTTCTGGATACTGATTGTAAAATTCGTCGGTTACTGCCACAGCAATAATTGCATCAATCAATCCTTCCCCATCGGTAACCAGATGGTATCCCTGCTGTTTTGCCTGATAAGCAGTAGCACCTGCCAGTAAGGCGGCATCCACACTATCCCCATCTAAAGCTGCTTTTGCCTCTGGAATGGTCATGTCCACATAATTCACATCCTCAAGGGTCATATCTGCTGTTTTAAGATAAGAAACCAGCAGTTCATGCAGGTTAGTGCCAGTAGTACAAGCAATGGTTTTTCCCCGCAAGTCTTCTGGTGAAGTTATCTTTTCATCCTGAGAATATAAGCAAAATGCCTTTGGAGAACGGCTGTACATATTTAATACTTTAATATCCGCATCATTTGCTGCGGAAAGAATCACAGAAGTGGCACCGACAGCATACAACACCTGAACGTCACCAGATGCCAGCGCCTGAGTTTGATCTGCACCAGAGGTTAATTCTGCATATTCCACATCAACTCCCAACTCTTTCAATGCATTGGCAAAGATACCTTTTTCCTTTTCAACAATAGTTGGTACATTTAAAGGGGCAGTTACATAGGTAAAAACCACCTTTTCCGGAAGTTCATTCTCTGGAGCAGTATTTTCCAAAGCTGTATTCTCCGGTTCTGCTTCTGTCTTGGCTTGTCCACAACCCGTCAAAGCAGTTGCTGCCATACATACTGCCATTACTAAACTAAGAATTTTCTTTTTCAAATAAATCACCTTTCCTTTCTTTCAGCTTGCATTTTTAAAAATGATAATTTTACTACTGACTCTCTATTATTTTATTCCTTCATAAATAGTATTCTCATTTGTTATAAATTTAATTGTTCAATAATTGATTTTTTTAATTCAATAAATTCCGTTTCCAGAAGATTGCGATTTTTATTATCCTCCTCAACAATAAATTCTGACTGAATCCTTCCAGCTTCAATTACCACAATTTTATGCCCAAGAAGCAATGCTTCATCAATGCTGTGAGTCACAAAAAGAATGCTGACACCATGATCTTGTTGCAAGTGAATCAATTCCTTCTGCATCTGATCCCGGGTAAAATAATCCAGTGCCGCAAAGGGCTCATCCATCATAATAAAAGAGGGTTTATAGGCTAGGGCTCTGGCAATCGCCACCCTTTGCTGCATACCACCAGAAAGCTGATAGGGATATGCTTTTTCAAAACCATTCAATCCCACCGTGGAAATAATGCTTTGAATAAAAGAGTTGTCACATTCCTGTCTCTTTAAACCAAATTTCACATTATCCCAGACAGTAAGCCAGGGCATCAACCGGGCTTCCTGAAAAACAAAAGCCGATTTATAATCAGCCTCATATTCAATCTCCCCGGCATCCACCATTTCCAATCCACCTACTAGTCTTAAAAGGGTGGTTTTCCCACAACCGCTTCTGCCAAGAATCACTGTGATTTTTTTTTCGGGAATTTGTAAATTGATTCCATTTAAGACATAGATTTTTCGATTTTCTACGGTATATGCTTTTTGAATATCCTTCAACTTAATTCCAGCCATTTTCTCCAATTCCCTTAAACAATTTTTTCATGCTAATTCCAAAAATCCAATCTGTCATAAGTCCCACAATTCCAATCACAAAAATTCCTACGATTACCTTATCTGTGCGGGACATCTGTTGGGCAAATAAAATCATATGACCAAGTCCGGTGGAGGCTGCCACCATCTCTGCACCAATAATGGCTCTCCAGCTATATCCCATACCAATCCGCATACCAACTAATATGTCCGCAGAAGCATAGGGCAGAATGATATGAGTGACTTTTTCCAAGGAAGAATACCCAAATACATCTCCCACCTCCAACAGCCGCTTATCACAGCCGGTAAAACCTTTCACAATATTCAGGTACATTGGAAAAAATGATGCCAGCACAATGATAACTGTCTTTGTTGTTTCTCCAATGCCACACCACAAAATCAACAAAGGAATCAAACTTAACGGTGGCACATTTCTAAAAAACTGTAACAGATACTCGTAATACTTTTCCGTTGCGGGCACCAGAATCCGAAACATCCCCAGCACAAATGCCAACAGAAAGGCAATCAGAAAGCCTTTCAGCACCCTGCCAAAGCTAATGGCAATATCTACAAATAGTTCGCCAGATCGTAGCATTTCCAGAAAACTTTGAAACACCTTTTCTGGAGACGGTAACACATAAGGATTAAACACCTCTAGTCTGTTCACAGTAAACCATACCCCAAACAGGATTAAAATACAGAGAAAAGGACTTATGCTATTTATCCATTTTTTCCTTTTTTCTTTTGCATTATTCATGATTTACATCCTCTTATACCATCTCCATTATGGCATCCTTCTTTACAATATAGGAGTTCCACAAGCTGTACATCATCTAACATATTTTTTTTGAAATAATTTCGTATCTCCTCTTCTCCGCTAAGAGAAATTGTTTTTAAGCCCAGTTCTTTAAAGAAACCTGGTGGAATCGGACTCTTTTGTGGCAGAAGGCCTTCCGGTTTGCTTCCAAGCATTTCTAAAAAAACCTTCCATGACACAAATCTGGTATCCTTTAACCCAAGTCTATTTCCCATGTCAGCAAGAGCCTGACAGGGGGTAGTAATAATCTTTTCTTCTCCCTGCAAATCCTCTCGTTCACTAATTTCCTCACCACAATGAATTAAAATCGGTTTAATATCCGGAATGGTCACATTGGAACAATCTTCCAATTCCTCCAACAATTCTTTGGTTTTCGGACACCGCATATCTAGAACCGTATCTGTTGTCCCTTCCATTGTCTGCCGATATTTTTCTCTCACAATACCAAGCCAATCCTTTGAGGTTTCCAAACGCTGATATCCATGCTGGTGAAGAAAGTCATTGAGCATATCTGGTTCATACATACTATCTGTCACTGGATTAATCCATATATAAGCCATAACATTTATCCTTTCTAACTTGTATTGCTATTCATAGTATTGTCATTGTTGAATGATGTTATTTCAAAAAAATAAAATTCTCACATTTTTATAAAAGAACAAAGAGTCGCTTGCGACTCTTTCGCGCCCAAGCGGAATTGCGAAGCAATTAACTTCTTCTCCGCGAGGTGCGCATCCTGCGGAGCATTTTTTGCTTTATAGGAC
>CAZEFX010000052.1:0-19022 GCA_964511525.1 uncultured Jutongia sp. | reverse complement strand
CAGTATGTAATCTTGCTACACCATTTACGGAAAAGCTTGCTGCGATAGCTAAATGAGCCATCTTTACCTGACCATCGTAAATAATTGCCATCTTCTCAACCTTGCTATAATCTCCTGGATATGCAGACTGAATCTGAAGAATGAAACGACGGTTAATTTCTTCTGTAATTTGATAAATACGAGGAAGCAATCTGGAGAACAGCTCTAATGGCCATTTCTCTAATGCTTCTGACATAATGGTATGGTTGGTGTAGGCACAGGTCTTTGTTGTGATACTCCAAGCCTCATCCCATTCTAAGCAATACTCGTCAACCAAGATACGCATTAATTCTGCTACAGTTACTGTTGGATGTGTATCATTTAACTGGAAGCATACTTTTTCATGAAGCTTGCGAATGTCATCATGGTTTTCCATATATTTTGTAATTGCACGCTGAATACTTGCAGAAACGAAGAAATACTGCTGTTTCAGACGTAACTCTTTACCTGCCATATGGTTATCATTTGGATACAACACTTCACAAATTGTACGAGCCAGATTCTGCTGCTCTACTGCCTTCTGGTAATCACCCTTATCGAAGGAATCCAGATTAAAAGTATCAATTGCCTCTGCATCCCAGATACGAAGAGTATTTACTACATTATTATTATATCCTACGATTGGTAAATCATATGGAACTGCTAATACAGACTGATAATCCTCCTGCACGAAACGATCTCTTCCATACTCATCCTTGCGCATTGCTACATAACCGCCAAACTTAACTTCTACAGCATACTCTGGACGCTTAATTTCAAATGGATTGCCATACTTTAACCAATCATCTGGCTTTTCAATCTGGTATCCATTCTCAATTTTCTGCTTGAACATACCATATTTGTAGCGAATACCACAGCCATAAGCTGGATATCCCAAGGTTGACAGCGAATCCAGGAAGCAGGCTGCCAGTCTTCCTAAACCACCGTTTCCTAATGCTGCATCTGGTTCCTGATCCTCCACGATATCCAGATTCATACCTAATTCTTCGATGGCTTCTTTAATTGCCTGATTTCCTTTTAAATTAATGATGATATTACCCAGTGCACGTCCTGTTAAGAACTCCATAGACAAATAATACACGGTCTTAACATCCTGCTCTTCATAGGTCTTATGAGTAGCCATCCACTGCTCCACTACAGTGTCCTTTACTGCATAAGATACTGCCTGAAATAATTCCTGCTCATTCGCCTCTTTAATGGACTTACGGAATAATACCTTGGCATAATGCTCTACTTCCTTCTTAAATTCTTCTTTACTGATTTCTTTCATCGGTAGTGTCCTCCCTCAATTATCTACTCTTTTCTCGGAAATTTCACCTCAGTCACCTTACTATAATATACCATAACCTTTAAAAAAGCAACGAAAACTCCCCCTTCGCGCCTATTTACACCTCATTTTTAGTACTATTTCCCAAAAAAACTTAATTATTTTCGTAAGGTATATTTTCTTTTGCCTAAGAATACAATAAAGCAAGTATCAATCTATTGTAATTTTGTTACATAAGGAGCTTTTATGAAAAGAAATCACCATGTTTTTTCTCACTTCCTACTTTTATCTCTGACTTTTCTTCTATGCTCTCTTTCTTTTTCTGGCTGCAGTAAGAAAGAAGCTCCAGAGAAAACCGATGCTCTGGATTTCACCATTGTGGCTGGAACCGACATCCCTGGAGATTTGCAGGAACTCATTCAAAATCGTCAGGAAAACCCTTTTGAACTAACTTATACAGACAATACCTATTTATATGTTGTAAAAGGATACGGAAAACAAGACAATAGTGGCTATAACATTGTAGTAAACGATTTTTATCAAGCAGAGGATTGTCTGGTATTTGACTCCGAACTTTTCGGTCCAAAAACCAACGAAGAGGTATCCGGACAGCCAAGCTATCCTTATATCGTAATCAAAACCGAATATCGGGAGGAGCCTGTAATTTTCCTATAATTTTTTTCAAAAGACCTATTCCTTTTCTTGCAAATACACCCTTGTCACACCTATTTCTATTAGATAGAATAATGACAAACTAAGGCTTTTTGCCAGAAAGAGGACGATTATGGAAAATTTTTCACTTCAATACACTTCCACAAGTACCAGTGTGAAAATACAGACAGAGTCATTATCCAATGCTTCTTCTCTATTTTCAAACCAGCCATTGCAAATTCATGGAATTACTTCAAGTATTTTACGAATCCATGCCCGGACTTCTTCTTCCTTTGCCATAGAAGAAATTCCCGATTCCATCGGAAACCTATCTATTTCTTGTGAAAATGATAATTTGTGTATTTCCACAGGCCAGCTGATTTTAAAATTGGATAACCAATTGCATTCTCGTATTTACAGCAGAAAAGGCCAGCTTCTATGCGCCGATTACATAGGTGATATAAAAGAAGCAGAAGTTCTTTCTGAAGCAGAATTAGAGCAGATGATTCAGGAAGGACACGTCATCCACGGCAAAGATGACACCTGTAAATTTATGATTCACAAACAACTTTTTGGCGATGATATTTTCTATGGACTTGGTGAAAAAACTGGATTTTTAAATAAAAAGGGGTATGACTACACTATGTGGAACACGGATAATCCAGACCCACATGTAGAAAATCCAACCTTTAAATCTATGTATAAATCCATTCCATTTTTTATTCATCTGCGCCCAGACTGCGTTTATGGTATTTTCTTTGATAACCATAATAAAACCTATTTCGATATGGGTTACAGTAGCGAGGAATACTACTCCTTTGGTGCAGCAGATGGGGAATTGGACTATTACTTTATTTATGGCGAAACCATATCAGAGATAGTTTCAGCCTATACCAGTTTAACTGGACGCAGCCCACTCCCACAGATGTGGACTCTTGGTTATCACCAATCCCGTTGGAGCTATTCTTCTGCCCAAGAAGTATTAGAGCTGGCAAAAAACTTCCGTAAATACGATATTCCTTGCGATGCTATCCATATGGATATTGACTATATGGATGATTTTAAGGTTTTCACTTCGGATAATGAAAAATTTCCAAATTTAGGGCAGCTCAGCGAAGCTTTAAAGGAAATGGGCATCAAACTAGTAACTATTATCGATCCCGGAACAAAAGCAGAGGAAGGTTATTTTCTCTATGATGAGGGTGTTCAAAAAGGATATTTTGCTAAAGACCAGAAAGGAAAAATATATCACAATGTGGTTTGGCCGGGTGATTCTGTTTTCCCTGACTTCACTTCCTCTACGGTTCGCCAATGGTGGGGAAGTCAAGCTTCACGGCTTTTCAATCAAGGAATTCGTGGCATTTGGAACGATATGAATGAGCCCGCCAGCTTCCAAGGACCTCTCCCAGATGATGTAGTTTTCCCCGGGGATGACCACCCTCGCCTACATAAAGAGGTTCACAATATTTATGGACACTTAATGGCAAAAGCCACCTATGAGGGCATTAAAAAATTGGATCAAAAGCGGCCATTTGTCATAACCCGTGCCTGCTATAGTGGTTCCCAAAAATACACAACCGCCTGGACAGGAGACAACCAAAGTCTATGGTCTCATTTGAAAATGTCTATTCCTCAGTTATTAAACCTTGGAATGTCTGGTATGCCTCTGGTGGGAACTGATATTGGTGGTTTTGGCTCTAACACTACTCCAGAACTACTAAGTCGATGGATTGAAGCAAACTGCTTTTCTCCTTTATTTCGGAATCATAGCGCAAAATACACTCGTCGTCAGGAGCCTTGGCAATTTAATGCTGAAACCTTGGAGATTAACAAAAAATATATCAAGCTGCGATATAAATTCCTCCCCTATCTTTACGACCTTTGCCATGAAGAAAGCCAGACCGGTCTTCCTATTCTTCGTCCACTGGTAATGCACTATCAAAGTGATAGAACTACTTGGGAATGTAACGACGAATATCTGGTAGGTGATTCTATGCTGGCAGCTCCTATCACAGAACAGGGCGCAAGAGCCAGAATGGTTTATCTTCCAGAAGGAATCTGGGTAGACTACTGGACTGGTGAGCGAATTTCCGGCGGACAGTACATCTTAAAAGAAGCCCCTCTTGACCTGTGTCCTATATACATCAAGGGCGGAAGTATCCTTCCTACTTGGGAAGACACTCACTTTATCCCGGAAGCTGGAATGGACAAACTGGTTTTGGAATATTATCCTGTAGCTTCTGCAAATCAACAGCTCTCACCGGCAGAGAATTCTCATACCGTCCTGTCACCAATTACTTATATCCACTATCAGGACAACGGAACGGATTTTGCTTATGAGGCAGGAGAATATAACTTATATCAATTTATGATAACGGAAAACAAAAAACTAACAACCTCCCTTCTGCACAAGGGCTTCCGTAAGGAATATACGGATATCCGTCTTGTGATAAAATAAGCAAAGCATCCTTTCTGCCAGGAACTTACCACAGGCTTTATCGCTGTATTTTATATGAAATATTTCCAAAGGATATGACATCCTTTTCCTGGCAGGAAACCTCTTGGTTTCCTGCTATTTTTTTGCCATTCACAGAAACTCCATTAGTAGACTGGCAATCATAGATATATAATCGGCTCCTTTCCACTGTAATCCGTGCATGCCTGCGGCTGATTTGTGCCATAGGCAGCACCAAATCATTTTCTTCCAAACGTCCTACACGAAAATCACTGGAGGTAATTTCCACTAATTCTGGAATTCCATAGCAGGGTGTTACTTTTTTAAGATAAAATGTTGGTTGTTTCCTCTTCCCCTTCGTTCTTTCCCTTCTAACATCCTTCCTCTCTTTGATTTTCTCCTCCTCTGCTGCAAATCCTCTAATATAACCTTCTATCCCTTCTAAATAATCCCCCTCCTGCTGTATCCGTTCATAAATTCCATAACTAAATTTTACACACTGTTTATCCTTATGATTGATTTTTTGTAATAAAAACTGGTTTAACTCTTCTAATTGCTCTTGGGGATTTCTTCCAAAATCCGGCACATAGCATCCCCTCCACTCCCCCTTTCTCCCATTCCAAAATAAATACTCTGGCTGAAGGATGCAATTTTTTTCTTGCAGGAAATACTCCTGACAATTCCGATAAATCTTAGCAATATCCCGATAAATTCCTCGTATGGTTTTGTAATCCGCTTGCTTTCCATCCAAATAGTCCTTAAGAGAACACATCCCCGAAGCATCATAATAATAGAAGCAGTTTTCATCTATATGACGGATTTGCAAATTAAGAAAACCTTGAATTTTATTGTGCTGTAACATTTTAATATCAATCCCCTGATATCCAGATTTCCCCTTTAAGAAAATCCATCCTCTATCATCCCTTTTTAAACTCATGAATTTCCCTTGTTCTTTTCTATCTCCTATCTCCATTTCACCCTCCACACTATATCCTCATTAACACCAAACCTTTCATTCTTGAAATCGGAGCAAATAATCTGGCGGAGTATTATAACAGCTCCACTTTCTTTGATAATTAACTGCCCCCTTCAGAAAATCCTTCATTATGGGAATGTCCCAAGTCACTGCTGCCTGTACCCCATATTTCACCTTTCCAAGCTTTTTTGTTTCTTTTACAGACAGGATTTCTAGCAGCCAAAGCTTTCCCTGAAGCTCTTTCTTAATTTCCTCTGTGCTATATTCCTGCATATTTCCTGCTTTTTTAATTACCTGCTGCTGCATCATTCCGCTTAGAACTACTTGATCATGAAAATAAAAAACTTCAAACATCCATGCAAATAGAATCCCTAGTATAATTGGCACAACAAAGGCAGCTTCCACGGTATAGCTTCCACTCCATTTCCAATCCAACGCTCTTTTCCTATCTTCTGTTCCTCCCATCTTCCTTTCCCCATTTCCTTTCTATCTACTACAATATTTTCTACCATTGAATTTTGATTTTCAGATTAAAACAACCTGATTTTTGATTTGATTTTATCTCTACAGATAGCCAAGTCCAATTGTTAGTATATATCCCGCCAATACAAAGGGCGCAAAGGGAATCTTATATTTTCTACCTTTTTTTCGCACCACCATTATAAAAACACCGAAAATTCCTGCTAAGGCAAAGCTAAGGAATAAAAAAGCAAATATCTGCCATAAATCCATTCCCAGCGTAGCGATTCCCAATAATATAGCATCCCCTTTGCCAATCTGTTCCTTGGTTACAAAGCAAAAAAGCAAAAACGAAGCAACTACTATTCCACTAGCTAATATACTTTTCCACAAGCTTACATGGCTTCTACTAATTAGAAACAGCATCACTGGTGCGGGACATAATACAACTGGCACCCAGATTTTGTAGGACAGCCAGTCCGTCACCGCACACACTATTAATACAAAAAATGCGATTAGATATACCATCTCCTGATTGGTCATTGTATCACCTTCCTTCCATCTGGCACTTACTACAAACAGGCATATTTCCCACCTTGGAACGGGAAACCTTGCGAATATTTCTCTCTATTTTTGAGCAGCTTTTCAGCCTGTGATAACGGGTTCCATAGGATGTAATGTAAACTGGATTTTCTGTGGAATGCCCAACACAAGCTTCGCAAGGATAGTATATTTCTCCAGATTGATTTCTCAAATCTGCTGCCTCCTCCAAGGTCACTGTTCGAATTTTTATTCTTAAATAGGTACACTCTGGATTTAAATGACAAACCTTACTATTATCCGCCAGATACACATATCCTTCTTCCTCTTCCGAGGGCAGCATACTTACTCCCTGATAATCACTTACTACCATTTGCTGATAGCAATTTAATTTCCAAAACCTGGTTCCCAAAAAGGGAATCGGAACTACATATTCTGTATAGCAAATCCTTTGTCCCTCCTCTTCCTTCCAACGCAGTAATATTCCTTCCTTGGCCAGCGTTTTTAAAGAAACCAGCTTTTCTCCCTGACTGCTATATATTTGTACTGCCTGTAGCATTTCTGATTGAACCTGATTCTTTTTTAGTAACATCTGAAAGGGACACAAAAGAGATAGCAACGCAAAAAAGCAAAAGGGCACTACCAGACAGGCTTCTACCGTTATGGAACCTGTTAGCCTCCATTCTCTTTGAGATATGATTTTTTCATGGTTATCCATCCTATTTCTTTTCCTACTTTTTAGCACATTTCTCCCCCTTTGTTATGCAGGAATCACCAAGAACTCCTCTGGAATGGAAAGGCAACTGGGGAAGCTGTTTTTACCAAAATACATACTTATTACGTTTTGGTTATCCAGAGGAATTCTTGATGATCCCTGCTTTGTTCTATTGATACCCATACTGCATTGTTATAGATTGATATACCAGACCCTGCTGACTATTGGATTTTTTTATATTCCTTTCTTTCTGTGCCTCTATGAACACAGGAGATAATAACGGGATTCCATATGTAATATCCACTTTCATCCTACAAATACATTTTTCTATTTCAAAACTTTCATTAAAACGATTCCGTAAATCATCTTGTATTAAATCCAAGGTTCTGGAATAAAGCTTCTCCCAAGAAGTCATTAAAAGCATCAGCCATAAATAATGAAGATATCCAAAACCTTGATGGATTCCCTTGAGCTGCTGCCCTGTATCACTTTTTGGATAGACCTTCGCCTTGGTTTGAAATAAACTTTCTGTAGCCAGACAAATTTCCTCATATTTCATCTTAAAATTGGTGACGGTCTTGGTAAAAGGTACCAGCCTTCCCTGTAATAAAGCAGTCACATCCACACAAGCCTCTTCCACTGCCAGAATCAAAAGAATGCATTGTTGAATTAAAGGAATAAACGGTTCTGCACAGATAGGAACTGCAATTTCTGTTGCTGTAACTAGACTTTCCTCCAAGAATAAAGGGTTTTGATTCACATGGGCGTAATTTAATATTGTCCGCATTAGAAATAAACGATTTACAATGTAAGCCATGGTGTCATCCTCCTTGGTCTTTCCAGAAACCAAATATTCTAAGCCATAGGCAGCACTTTTCTCCCCTTCCTCCAAATAATTACGAAACATCTGAGAAGCATATAACAAAAGCTTTCCTTTCTCTTCCAGCCCATAGTTCATTTCCTCGCTCCATAAAGAATCCGACTGACTTAACATGCCTTCCAGCATAGCAACTCCATTCTCTTTCTGACACCATTCTGGTTCTTGTGAAGCCCCCTCTTTCAAGTGGTTTTTCTCCCTTTTTTCAATGGTATTCTCCGAAAGCATCTCTTCCTGACAAACTAGTCGCAGGACTCCATGAGTCATCAGCTTCTGAAAAAAAGTAATGGGATTTTCTACGGAGTCCTGTTCTTCCTTTTCTGCTCCGTCTAGGGTTTCATCTGTGTCCTCAACACCATCCTCTGTAGACTCCTCTTCTATCTCTGGATTCTCTTTCTCTTTTAATTCTTCAAGAATTTCCTGAGGCTCCTCCTTCTGAGCTCCTGTTACCTTTCCCAGCAGCGAAGACGTAATATCCGTAAAAGCCTTGGACTTTAACCAGGTATCAATCTGTCCCAGAAATTCCTGTTCTTGAGATAAATAGGACACCCCTGACAACGTTGTAGATATGGTTTTCACTTGGTATACTGAAGCATATCTCTTTTGAAAAAGCCCCTGCCATCCCTGTTTCTTTTTCGGAGATGTTTTTAAATTTTCCATAAGAATCTCTTCATACTCCTGCAACCAGTCGTCAGAACCGATTCCGCTATAGCCACCATATGCCAGAAGTTTATATTCCTGATACAACTCCTGATTATAGTCACCAAAAGCTGCCATTTGCGCACCCCATGCTGCCGTCTCTATATATCCACGACTTCCAAAGAATCTGGCACTATCCAGGCAGGCTCCCACCAAAGAAAACAAAATTAAAAATATAAGAGTTAGAAATACCGTCACACTACCTTCTTGCTTCATCCTACTCTCCTTCTAAACTGATACCTCCATTCACATCACTAGAACCACTTTCAATTTCCGAAAATGCATCTGTGATAATATTGGTAATCTGATCCTTAAATATGACAATAACTGCCACCAAAATCACCAGAATTAAGATAATTTCCACGATTCCAACACCTTCTTCTTCCACCCAAAATCTTTCCCAATTATTCATAATCATCATCCTTTCTTATTTTATAAATTTTGAAATGCGGCAATTAATATCATGGCAAATACAATGACTAACATTAGCATCATAGGAATCAACAGTTTTGTTCCTGCCTCTTCTCCAGACTTTCGTGCCAGTTCCCTTCTCTCCCGTAAAGCGTCCTTGGCCTCAAAATCCATTCTTTGAAGTAAATCCTTTGAACCCTTTTTCAGATTCTGTGTAAGCATTGTATTAAACCGCATGTATTGTATTAGGGACATTCTTCTGCCAAAGTCAGAATATGCCACCATTTCGCTTTGCCCATTTTCCATTGCCCGACGGGTTACCAACATTTCTTCGTAGAGAATATGCTTTTGCCTTTCCCCTGTCTCACAGCGTTTTTCATAATCCTCCGTAATCCGGTACCACGCTCCGCGAATGGTTAGCCCTGCACCTATCAGCAAAATAAATCGTTCTACAATTTCTGGATATTCCCTTTGTAACTCTTCCTCCCGCCTAATTATCTTCTGCTCCATACGATAATCTAAAAAGGCTGGTGTCAAAATACAGGCAAACAAGCCCAAAATAAAAATCCCTAACCAAGAAGAGGTTTTTTTCTCCTGATAACTAACTGGTATTCCATCCACTTCTTCTGGTAAAGAAAGTACCGTTTCCTGCCTGCTTTCTTCTTTTAAGCTCTCCAGTTTTTTATTCCACTTTTCCCAAAACAGTTCCTGCTTTGTCTTTTCCTGTGGGAGTAAAGTGCAATCAATAGGTATTCTCTCTTTTTCCTCACCATATTTTAAAACCGCTGTGAAATGTATTTCCACTGCTTCACTTAGCTCATCCCTATTTAAAGTGCCATCCGCATTAACATATCCATTACTATCCAGCTTCCATTTCACCTGAATCTGATTGTCCGGTATTTTGGATACCAGAATCAAAGGCTTTGAAACCTTTTCCGAAGACGGATTCTCTCCTAAATAACTCTTTAGAATATATTCTCTGGCTTCCATCATTTTTGCCTGCACTTCTTCTCTGGTATAAGTTCTTTCTGGCACAGTGATTGTAACCTCTCTATCCTCACTTTCCGACCTCACCTTAAGGGTAATCTGTCTCTGTCCGCCACCGGGTTCTTCTCTGGACAAGCCATAGCCTCCATCAAAAAGAGAAGTACCATTCTCTGAAAAAATTCCCAACATAACCAATGCAGTAAATCCTGTTATCAGCCAAAGGATAATAATCACTCTATAACAGAAATAAAATTCCTTTAAACTTTCTCTTCTACACCCTACGTACAATTTTTGCAGCTGATTTATTTTCTCTTCATTGGCAGTAAGCCATGTTTGCTTTTGCAGAAAACCATATATTTTATAGGCTAAGGGATACCATAAATCAAACCAGAAAGCCCTCTCGTTTCCTTCCTTTAAAAGATTCCTTTCTAAAATTTGTTCCTTAGACAGCCCCTCTGGTAAATGCTTCCAAAACCATACCGCTGTTCCAGCCAGCCCCATAATCACACAAAAGCAAATACATAATATCCACATTGCATCCCCTTCTTCCTTTACACCGCAATACTACAAATCTTCTGATTCATGCCATATGCCAATAAATAAACCACTAGAAAAACAGACATCACCAACCGCCCCTTCAATCCTTCATATAAACAATCCAAAAATCCCGGAGAACAAAGCCAAAAATACAGAATCATTCCTAACGGCACCAGATTCATAATCTGACCTTCCATTTTTTTGCCAGCAAGCAGAGTATTAATTTCCCTTTTTACTTCTATCTTTTCTCCAATACGATCCGATGTCATCTTAGTGATAGCCACCAAATCTCCCCCCGAGCGTCTTGCAGTCCGAAAAACTTCCGCAAAGCTTTGAATATCCTCCACCTTACTCCGTCTGGCAAACTCATCAAAAACGGTTTCTATGGGACGGTTCAATTCTAACTGTGCCATAATGATTTGAAATTCCTGACACAACACAGAATCCTTCCCGTATAAGACTTCTAAATCCTTTTTGCTTTCTCCGATTGCATTTTCTATGGAATAGCCTGCACTTAAAGCAGCTGCAATTCCTTGAAGTCCCTCCTTGAATTCCAAATTCATCTGCCATCGGCGCCTTACCTCCCATTCCCTTCGCAGCTTTACAAAACCAAGGAAAAATACTGGTACGCCCAACATCATGACAAATAGAATGTTTTTATAAAATAAAGTCAAAATCAATATGACTTCCGCCAATAAAACTGCTGCTTCTCCACACTGCCTTTTTGTTACCATTCCATCACCTTCCCTGCCCATTGTAATTTTTCTCTGTGCAATAGCTTATTTCCTGTAAAAAGAAGCGTTCCTTTTACCTTTTGGGAAGTACTGTCCTCCTCTTCCTGAAAACGAAATAGGGGCCGTAACTGGTTTTCCCCTGATTCTACTCCTATCACCTCATCAATTTCCAAAACCTGACGAGACTTATCCCGAAGCCTTCCCAGCTGAACAATAATGTCAATGGCTGATGCAATCTGATTACGGATAGCCGGCAGGGGAATATCCATTCCTGTTAAAACCAAGGTTTCCATACGGTGAAGCATGTCCAAAGGACTATTGGCATGACCGGTGGAAATACTACCATCATGCCCCGTGTTCATGGCATTTAAAAGCTCAATCACTGCAGCATCACGAACCTCACCAATTATAATTCGATCTGGTCTTTGCCGAAGGGCTGACTTCACCAAATCCCTAATGGTTATTTCATTTTTTCCTTCCAGATTGGCATTTCTAACCTCCAATCGCACCAGATTAGAAATATTACGAATTTGAAGCTCAGCTGCATCCTCTATGGTAATCAGCCGCTCATCAGAAGGAATAAAATCCGACAATGCATTCAAAAATGTGGTTTTTCCGCTACCGGTTCCCCCACTGATAAAAATATTGTACCGGGCTTCTACGCAGATTCGTAAAAAATCCACTGCTTCCTGACTAATACTTCCCATTTCCAAAAGCCGATTCATACTAAAGGGCTCCTCCGGAAACCGACGAATGGTCATAACAGGTCCATCTAATGCCACCGGTGGCAGTACTACATTCACACGAGAGCCGTCGAAAAGCCTTACATCCACAATGGGAGTGGCTTCATTCACAACCCGGTTTACCTTTGAAACGATTTGCTGAATTACATCCTCCAGCTTTTCCTGACTTTGAAAGCTTCTTCCAGAATCCAAAAGCTTCCCCTCCTGCTCAATAAAAATATGTTCCGGACCATTTACCATAATCTCTGTAACAGTAGGATCTTCCAATAATTCCTGTAGCACATCCAGCCTTCGGATGGAATTAAAAATGCCTTTTACAAGCTGTATTTTTTCATCAATGGAAAGATACTCAACCTGTTCCATTTTTAGGACACGCTGCTCGATTTCTTCATAAAGCTCTTCGTCAGAAAAATTTATCCCTTGATTTAACTCTGCCAAAAGTTTTTTTTGCAAAGCATTCTGTATCTCTAACTTCTTTTCTTTCTCCATCCCTACCCTCTTTCCATGTTCGTTTCATTTTCCAACCGCCACTCTGCTTCCCCTTTTCTTCCTTTATTCCGAAAGGTAGCCCAGCTTTGATATGACTTTTTCCATATTCTCCTTTTGAAGCAATTGTAAAAATCCATCACGCTGTTTCTGCTCCCACTGATTTCGAGGCTGACATAGATAAAAGAAATCGCATTCCTCCATGAGATGTAAGGTGGTTTCACTCAAAAAACCAATGTCACATATTACATTTTCATATTCTGTATTTTCTGACAAAACCTGCAACATCAAATCCACTTCTTTCGGAGTGATTCCATATAAATCCCTATAATCCTCTACCGGACACAGGTAGTCTACTCCCTGCCATTCCTGAATCAGCCCAGGCAGCTTTCTTACAATTTTCTCTGTAGGCTGCTTTAAATAAAATAATAGTTCTGACATTCCTTGCTGCCTTTGCTCCAAAGAAAAGACGCCACCAAATAGTCCAAAATCCAAAATCAATGTCTTTCCCTCTGATACCTCCTTTGACAACAATCGTTCCAGTATAACCGGACTTGTTTCAAAGAGCCGGTACACCCCATAAATTTTAGTCTGCTCCCGTATTCCTTTTTTCTCTTTAAAAGAAATCTCCTCCCCTAGAAGCTGCTCAAAAACTGTCTCCACAAGCCTTTGCGCTGACTGATATTTAAAAAGTGTTTTACCTGCTGTTTCTCCCATTCCAACAGGCTCCTCAGACAACACCAAAAGATTTTTCACATGCTCCAGATACGAAATCTGAGTTTGGTCTACTTCCTCTCCAAGAAGTAGAACTTCTACCTCATTCCCTTTTAAATATTCTTCCAGAGCTGCTTTTCTGGTAAACAAGTGGCTTTCCACCTTTGTACTGATTTTTTCCAGATAATCTGCTAAAAGCTGCATATATCCCATCTCATCATATAATCCAAATACAACCCTACTCAAAAAACCACCCCAATTCTTTTGAAGTAAATGAAATAATATGCCACCGCCATGAACGGAGCTAAAGGAATCGTCATAGACCTTCCATCCCGTTCCGGCTCATAATATTTACTTTTTCTGTCATACAAAAAATATGTGATAAAATATCGAAAACGTTCTCTAAGAATTCCTTGTTTCAAAATCTGAACAATAGATACAACCCCTGCGATAAATAAGAACACCACCCCTGTTTCTGCCCAAAAAGCAAGTCCATAGTAACAGCTTATTACTGATAACAGCTTGATATCTCCCGCTCCTATTCCTCTGATGGTAAACAAAGGCCAAAGCAGCAAAATGCTCACCACCACACAGAATATCCCTTCTCCCATTCCAGATATTCCTTTTTCAAAAAAACGAAAAGCAAGCCCCGAAAGCCACCCTATAAGAATCCAAACATTAGAAATCTTGTACTTGCACAGGTCACTGACAGAACTTGCTGTTAAGATAACTGTCATAGCGACGCAGTCAATGATAATCACCTCCTTCGGAAAATGGTGACGCCACTATAACACCCACTTTTTACTTTGTCAAACAACAGATTTTTATTTAATATTCACAAACTTTTTCATTTCAGTTTGTGAAAAACCACTGCAAACCATACAATGCCAATACACCACTGCCACCAAAAATCGCGGAAACGCAGGCTGAAATTTCATTAATTTTGACGGAAATATCTCCTCCAAAATAGGCAATTATTTCATTGGCAAAAAAGATGCAAACCAAGCCAAATAGGCATCTGATGACGGTATCCAAAAAAATTCTGCACCCATTTCCAAGCAAAAGTATATTTAAAAAAACAACAATCCCTAAAAATACAATGATATACATGTTATCTCCTTTCATGTTCCACTTTCTACTAGGCAAAAAACATATTATAATGTCTGTCTAAAATTTTTACCCAACCGCATATTATAAAATTTCTTACTGATAGTATATGTTTCTTTGGACAATATATTATATTATTTACCAATTTTTATAGAATTCTTTTCATTGCATATTTTTTCCAAACCCTGTCTATACTCCTAATAGAAACTATTGTATGGAAATTTATGAAACAAGATATTCTATTAGAAATGAGGTACATTATGAAAGTATTATTTTTTTGGAATCAATTCATCACTTCACTTCGTCCAGAGGCAAAAAAAGAAAACCCTCCCAAGCGGGAAGATTTTCTTAGAAAAGCCCTCCGTGACTGCCAGCAGGAATTAGACAATGCCTATCGTGGCATGCAAAACACCAATGAGCCTGATTTAATTGACCGTTATATTTATGAATGGAACGCTGCAAACCTTCGCTATAAGGTACTTTTACGGGACCTTCGTGAAACATTTCCAGAATCCTCTGCCAAGATTTCCTCTACAAATCTAGAAACAGAAACCTCCTTATTAAACCGTTCTTTTAGATAGTAGATATGCAGGTAGGTTTTTGCCCGGGTCATTGCCACATAAAACATTCTTCGCTCCTCCTCCATATCAGCGGTAAGAACTGCCTTGTTATGAGGAGTGACTCCTTCGTTGGCATCAGGAATAAACACACATTCATATTCCAACCCCTTAGCACCGTGCATGGTCATAATCACCACAGCGTCCTCCCGCTGCTCCTGACCATTACGCATGCGCCTGCTTTTTTCAGACTGTTCCCGAAGCTCCTCACCATACTCCCGAATGTAATCAAACCACTCCTGAAAGCTTTCATGCGCCTTAGACTCCTCCTGTAATTCATCTAAGATTTCATACATGTCGTCCGCCCGAATTCCCCGATAATCTGCATACTCCTGAATATAGTCATCATATCCTACTCCCCGTCGGATGAAATTCACCGCTGCATAAGGACGCATTCCACTAATCATCTGTAAATCATACTGAAAATTCTCCAACCGGTCTACCATCCAATCCTTATCCTCATAAAAAAGCTTCAGTTCCTCTAAATCCACATAAGGTTCCGTAAATGCATTCCGGTGTACATATCGTTTTGGCCGGTTAATAATCCGCAGCACCAATGCCCGTTCCCTGTTTCCCATTGCCACCTGAATATAGCTGAGTATATCTCTGGCGATCCAGTGTTCATAAAGATTCGGTACCATTTCCTTCATAGCAAATGGTATATTATACTCCTTTAACTTTGCGGTAATGGATCTGGCTTGAGTATTAGTCCGAAACAGCACCGCCATCTGTCCATATAAAATCCCCTGATTCCGATATTCCAAAATCTGCTTACAAATCCTTTCATTTTCTTCTGTAACCCGGGGAAATTCCTGAATCTGTACCTTTTCCTGACTCTGCTTAAAAGAATGTATTTCTTTTGCCAGCCGGTTCTCATTATGACCAATCACCTTTTCTGCCAGACGGACAATTTCACTGCCACACCGATAATTTACCCCCAGCGTACACTGCTTTGGAGCAAAATCCTTTACAAAGCTTTGCATAATATCCGGTCTGGCGCCACGAAAACCATAAATGGACTGGTCATCATCCCCCACCACAAACAAATGATTCCCCGGCTGTGCCAATAGCTTCACCACATCATACTGCACCTGATTAATGTCCTGAAACTCATCAATTAAAATATATGGATATTGCTTCTGCCACATCCGTCGGATGTCTTCTCTTTGCGCCAACAGCTCATAACAATATACCAGCATATCATCAAAATCCAACAGCCGCTGTCGCTCTAAGCTCTGCTGATATTTCTGAAAAATCCGGCGAAAGGTATCTCCCGGACAGTTAGGGGAATAATAATGGCTCAAATACATCCGTTCTCCCTTCACCCTGCTAATCTCCGACTCTAAATCGTGAAGAAATTCATTTTCATCCTGAATCTCTAAATCCGTTTCATTTACGATTTCCTTTAAAATCTCACGACGGACTTCCTCCCGGACAATATTATTTACTGTATATCCATATGCATGCTTTAAAATAGTGAAAAAAATGGCATGAAAGGTGCCAAACTGAACCGGGGCAGAATGGGGTGGTGCCATTTGCTGATAACGCTGCTTCATTTCCACCGCTGCCGCCTTAGTAAAAGTAATTACAAGAATATTAGACGGATTCACTCCCTTTTCCTCTATAAGATACCGGACCCGGTGGGTAATGACTCTTGTCTTACCACTGCCGGGTCCTGCCAGTACCATCATAGGTCCCTGAAAATGAGTTACCGCTACTTTTTGTGCCTCATTTAACTCCATGAATAATCTCCATCATGGTCTGCTTCTAAAAAACCATGCTTCTATTCTTTATGCCTGTAATAATTCAATTCCCTTGCGGATACGTGCCAAAGACTCTTCCTTACCAAGAATCTCCATAATTTCATAGGCGCCACCCGGTGTCATCTGCTTTCCAGATACTGCGGTACGAAGTGGCCACAAGCAAAGTCCGTTCTTAATCTCCTTCTCCGCAATATATTCCTTACAAAGAGCTTCGATTCCCTCTCTGGAATAATCCTCTAATGACTCCAGTCTAGGCAGCATTTCCTGCAGAACTACTAAGGAATTCTCGCTATTGGTCTTCATTTTCTTATGGGTGTACATTTCAATATCATACTCTGGAAGCTCTTCAAAAAAATCGATTTTCTCCTTAATATCAGGAAATACCTCAATACGGGTCTTTACCAAATCAGCGATTTTCTTCAAATCATAATCCTTTGTAACCACTTCCTTAATAACTGGCAACGCATACTCATAATACTTTTCATCATCCATTGCCTTAATGTATTCCCCGTTCATCCATTTCAGCTTTACAATATCAAATACCGCTGGAGACTTGCTGATATGAGTATAATCAAATGCCTCCTCCAGCTCCTGCAATGTAAATATCTCGCGGTCTTCAGAAGGACTCCATCCCAATAATGCCACGAAATTAATAACAGCCTCTGGTAAAAATCCCTGCTCTAATAAATCCTCTACAGAAGAATGTCCACTTCTCTTAGACAATTTCTTATGATTCTCGTCTGTAATAACCGGACAATGGACATATGCTGGCACTTCCCAGCCAAACGCCTCATAAAGACGATTGTACTTTGGTGCAGAAGATAAATATTCATTACCACGGACAACGTGGGTAATTTCCTGTAAATGATCATCCACTACATTTGCAAAGTTGTAAGTAGGATATCCATCAGATTTAATCAGAATCATATCGTCCAACTCTGCATTATCAACAGTAATATCTCCATAAATAGCATCCTGGAAGGTGGTTGTTCCCTCTGTTGGGTTATTCTGACGGATTACATAAGGCATGCCTGCTGCCAGATTCGCTTCAACCTCCTCCTTGGATAAATGAAGACAATGCTTGTCATATTTTGCAATCTCTTTTCCAGCTTCTGTCTTATCAGATGCACGAAGGCTGTCTAAACGCTCCTTGGTACAGAAACAATAATAAGCCTCGCCCTTTTCCACCAGCTTCTCTGCATAATTCATATAAACACCGGTTTTCATACGTTCACTCTGTACATATGGTCCAAAACCGCCATCCTTATCTGGACCCTCATCATGAGTCAATCCAGTAATTTTCATGGTGTTGTAAATAATCTCCTCTGCCTCTTCTACATAACGCTCCTGGTCTGTATCCTCGATACGCAGCACGAAAGTTCCCTTTTCGTGACGGGCAATTAAATATTCATATAATGCAGTTCTTAAATTTCCTACGTGCATTCTTCCTGTTGGACTTGGTGCAAATCTTGTTCTGATTTTACTCATAATGTTCCTCCGTTCTACTATTTTAAAACCCTGGTTTATTTTATAAACTACATCGTTTTTCTTGAACCAATAGAATGCTTTTTTATTTCTGCTTTTGCAGATACAACTCACATCCCTTGTTCTTTTTTGCAAAAATAAATCTCTGAACCAGAATATCCAGTCAGAGATTTATTTTATACTCTTTTTCCGTTATTTGCAACTATTCTTTCCTCGGAAACTTTTATTCCTCCGTTTCCTCTTCTTCATAATCTGTTACATAGGAAACCAGTTCACTTAAATCACCATAAATACGGTAATCTGCCCGCTCATCCCCAGGCTGTTCCTTGGTGTTAATCAAAATCATCCGGCTGCCTTCATAATAATTAATCACATGCTGGCAAATCGGTTCCCGGATAGAAGCTCCTATAATCAACAAAACATTGGCATTTTCCACTTCATTGCAGCTCTTGGTTACCTTTCCATTATCAATGGTTTCTCCTAATAGCGAAAACCCTGGTCTCAATGGTATCCGGCACTCGTCACAAACCGGCACACCCGTTGCTTTTTTAACATGCTCAATGCCAAAAACCTTTCCACAAGCAGGACAGCGGTTTTCCTCAGCAGAACCATGCATCTCCAATACATTTTTGCAGCCAGCCTTCTTATACAATCCATACACGGTACGGGTAATAACAGAACTCAATTTTCCTTCCTTCTGTAATTTATACACCAGAAGGAAGGAAAATTGAGTTCTGTTATTACCCGTACCGTGTATGGA
>CAZEFX010000051.1:0-19245 GCA_964511525.1 uncultured Jutongia sp. | reverse complement strand
ACATAAGGACGTCCAACAACCTAAATCTATGGTATATAAATTAATTGAAATGGTGTTCGTTTTAGCGAAGTTCCATGAAATTAATTTATATACCCTTATGGCGAAATTTGCCTTTGGGTGCATAAAAGGACGAAGTTTATATAAGTTCCGATTAATGGATATATAGTTCCAATATTGAAATATAAAAATACTCTTTTCAAAACAATTAATTTTGTTGAGAAAGGAGTATTTTTATGCGTATAAAAAAAGTGAATGAGGATGCCGTCAAACTATGCAAGAAAAGCAAGGTAAAACTCGAGACGGCTGGTAGTACCCGAGTTATACAGTTTATGGCTGGGAATAATAAAACCTGTCCTGTTAAGAATTTAACCAAGGATACATATCTTGATAAATTATAGGCAAAATATGGGTTGCCTGGTTCTTTCTAGAATGAAACAGATTTTCTGCGCTGAACAATTAAACCATACGTCTTGCTATTTCAAGACACAGATGCTATACTGTGTTCTGTGTCAGTGCCCTGTACGCAGGTATGCGTGTAGTATATACTGTGAGACAGGCTGAAAAGGGAATGCAGTGAGATGCTGCAGCAGCCCCCGCTACTGTAAGAAGTACTTCCATATTGGAAGAGAGGACATCCGATAATGCCACTGTATGAAAAGATAACATAATAAATTGTTATTATACCATATGGGAAGGTGGGTGAAATTTATTCGAGCCAGGAGACCTGCTGACAAGAGACAAAGGCGTTGTTTTGCCGGCAGACTGCTTCGGTGGGAAGTAAGCGAGGTTAAAACATCTATTAAAGTACGTCAAATTGGGGAAGTAGTCTCTATGCATGAGAAGATGCATAGAGACTTTTTTTCTTTTGACACCCTAATCTTTCATAGAAAAAGCGAGGGATAGAAATGAACAAACAAAAAAGATGCAAACAGATTGCCACGGGAATTGTGCTTTTACTGGCTTTGGTTATTGGTTTGAACCAGATGAAATTTCAGTCCGTGGACTCTTACGAAAAGGAAAAGAAGCAAATAGAAGAGGAGCTTGGTCTTAGCGAGAGTTCCGAGAAAGATGTGGAGGCAGAATCCACGGTAGCGTCTACGGATTCAGAAAATGATGACCTATCTGTTTCTCAGAAAAAGGCAGATGGTGAAATCCACCAAAAAAATCAGAAGAAGAATTCTGAAAAGAAGTACAAAACGGAGAAGACAAAAAAGAATCAAACGAAAAAGAATGAGAATCAAACGGAAAAAGAGACAGGAAAGAGAAAACAGGGAAACGCTTCAGGTAAATCTCACAAAAATAGTTCTCAAAGGAACAGTTCCCAGAATAATCAGAAAGAAGATGGGTCTTCTAAGAAACCATCTAAGGATAATTCCATAGGAGAGGATACAGCTGCTACATCTCAGCCTGTAACACCAGAAGAAAGTAGTTCGCAGCCAGAAGCTACGGCTGCTCCGGCATCATCCACAGAGAATGCAGAGAAAGAGGACAGTAAGGCAACTCCAGCGCCTACGAAAGAACCAGAAAAGGATGAGAAGGAGAAAATTACCTGTAAGGTTCAGATTGTATGTAATACTTTGGTAGAAAATAAACAAGACGTAGATTCTTCCATATGGAAATATATTCCTTCTAATGGAATTCTTTTGGCGGAAACTACCATTACGGTAGATAAGGGAACTACTGCCTATGATGCTTTAAGTCAGATTTGTAAGGCAAAAAGTATTGCTTTGGATTCGGAATACACGCCATTGTACAAGTCCTATTATGTAAAGGGAATCGGTCATTTATATGAAAAGCAGGCAGGAGACCGAAGTGGATGGGTATATAAAATCAATGGAAAATCCCCGAATAAAGGAGCTTCCAGTTATGTGCTGTCAGAAGGAGATACCATGACATGGACATATACCTGTGATGGAAAAACATCATAAATACAAACCGAAAGGAGGAGTACCATGAAGGATTTTAAGAATACATTTGACAAAGAGCATCCTTTGGTATTAGTAATCTACTTACTAGGCGGTATGCTGGTTACTATGCTGACTCTGCACCCCTTCCTACTGGTGGTTTCTATAGGGACTGCCGGGCTATACGGAACTCTTCTTTCTGGTAAAGGGATATGGAAAGGGTCATTTTGGCTTATGCTGCCAGTATTGTTTTTTACAGTGATTGTATTGCCGCTTTTCTCTCACAATGGAGTTACGCCCTTGTTTTATATAAATGATATGCCAGTAACCTTGGAGTCAGTCTTATTTGGTCTGGCTATGAGTGGTTTGCTTTTCGGGATTTATCTCTGGTTTCAGGTAGCCAATGTCCTTATAGACAGCGAAAAGATATTGTATTTATTTGGAAAGACTTTTCCGGCTGTTGGTTTGTTGGTTTCCATGGTGTTTCGGATGATTCCTTTAATGAGAGATCGGTTTCGCCTGATACAAGATGGACAAAAGGGCATGGGAAGAGGAAAGGGAGAAATGTCTTGGATTGGAAAAGGAAAAATGCTATTAAAGGAATTTTCTATCTTAATCTCCTGGTCTCTAGAAAGCTCTATTGAAACCTCCATATCAATGGAGTCCCGTGGATATGGAACAGGACATCGTACCAGCTTTGATTTATTTCGATTTACCAGAAGAAGTGGCATTCTGTGTGTCCTTTTTTTAGGACTATATGGGATAACCTTTTGGACCATGGGAAGAGGAGTTTATGGTGCCTCTTATTTTCCTGAGGTAGTAATCCAGAAAATTTCCCAGGAGTCTATGATTGGTATCATCGCTTTTGGAGTAGCAGGATTATTCCCTTTGTTGTGGAATCAGAAAGAGAAAATTTAGAAAGGGGAAATAGAATATGGAAAGAAAAGCAATTTTACAAATGGAACAGGTATCCTTCTGCTATCCGTCTTCTACAGAAGAAGCCATAGAAGATATTAATTTTACTATTTATCCCTCTGAATTTGTGGTGATTTGTGGACAGTCCGGCTGTGGAAAAAGCACTCTTTTGCGCCACATGAAAAAGAATCAGATTCCCTTTGGAAATGGAAAGGGGAATATTTTCTTTCAGGGAAGAAATCTGGAAGAGATGTCGGATAGAGAAAGTGCAGAAAAAATTGGTTATGTCGGACAAAATCCGGAAAATCAAATTGTAACAGATAAGGTGTGGCACGAATTAGCCTTTGGTTTAGAAAGCTTAGGTATGCCCCGGGAGGAAATCCGAAAGCGTACTGCGGAGATTGCAGAATATTTTGGAATTTCCAGTTGGTTTCGGAAATCCGTTGCTACGTTGTCTGGTGGACAGAAGCAGATTTTGAATTTGGCAGCAGTTATGGTTATGAAACCAGAATTACTTTTACTGGATGAACCCACTTCTCAGTTAGACCCCATTGGTGCCCAAAGATTTATTCAGACCCTGCTTCGCTTAAATCAGGACTTTGGAACCACCATTATATTGTCAGAGCAGCGGTTAGAGGAAGTGGTTCCCATTGCGGATAAAATACTTTTCCTACAGGAAGGAAGGTTAGTTGGAAATGCCAGTCCCCAGCAGTGCTTAGAAGTGTTGCAGAGATACAGACAAGAGAAGGAAAAAGAACTTTCTGTAGCAAAGGCAATGCCGGTAGCAATACAGGCGTATAGAAGATGGATGGAAAAGAATGACCGAATTTTGGGACAGGAAGAAAAGCTTCCTGTCACTGTCCGGGAAGGCAAGAATTGGCTTCGGGAAAATATGGTTAGGGAAGACGAGAGTTTAACTATAGATAAGGTGAAAAAGGAGTCAAAAAGGCAGATTCAGTTTCCTTGGTGTTCTAAGAAAGAAGAGCAGGGAGAAATTGTATTAGAAGCGAAAAATATAGAATTTGCTTATGAGAAAAAACGACAAATATTAGAAGGCTTTGATTTACAAATAGAGCAGAGTAGTATTTATGCTATTTTAGGAGGAAATGCTTCAGGAAAAACTACAGCATTAAAGGTGTTATCAGGTGTATACAAACCTAGCGGAGGAAAAATAAGGACAAAGGGAAAAGTGATTTATCTGGCACAGAATCCCCAAAGTATTTTTACGGAAATTACCGTTCAAGAGGAACTGGCAGAGGCTTTTGAGGATTATGGGAAGAAAAAGAACCCATTTTCCCAAGAGGAAATCCAAAAGTGGGTAGAGGATATGTTGGAATTCATGGAATTGACATCTCAACGCCGGCAAAATCCTATGGATTTAAGTGGAGGACAGCAGCAGCGTCTGGCATTGGGGAAGGTTTTACTTTTAGAACCGGATGTACTTTTATTGGATGAGCCTACAAAGGGACTGGATGCTGCCTTTAAGGACAAGCTGTCGGACTTGTTATTACAGCTAAAGGAAAAGGGAATTACGATTATCATGGTTTCCCATGACATGGAATTTTGCGCCCGGAGTGCCACCCACTGTGGTCTGCTATTTGATGGTCAGATTATTAGCAGCAATGTAACAAGAGAATTTTTCCGGGAAAATTCCTTTTATACTACAGCGGTTCAACGAATGACCAGCGGTATCATAGAGGGATGTGTGCTATTGGAGGACTTAGAAGAAAAGCTTTGATACCCTAATCAGTAAAATGAATGACAGGAAAGGAGGAGCGGTCATGGAAAAGAAAAGAACCTATAGAAGAAATTTTGACTGGGATGCCTATTTATTCCGAAAAAGGAAACGACAGGGATTACTTTTTGCCGGAATTTTTATCATATTACTTTTAGTGCTTGCCGGTTCCTATCTTTTATTGAAGGACAGCCATTATCTTTTGGTTAGTTTATTAGTATTAGGAATTATCAGTGTGAGTTTCTTTGCTAATTTTGAATATAGAAAACCAAGGGCAAGAGAAATCGTTTTACTGGCTTCTATGACAGCATTTTGTGTTATGGCCAATGAAATCTGTAGCCATACCATTCCTCTTCATGCAGGAACTACCATGGTGGTGATTTCAGGAATTGCTTTGGGACCGGAGGCAGGTTTTTTAATCGGAGCCTTAAGCAGGCTGCTATGTAATTTTTTTACAGGGCAGGGACCATGGACGCCATGGCAGATGATGGCGTGGGGACTGATTGGCTTTCTGGCAGGATTGGTTTTTAACCGAATTGAAGTAAGAGACCGATTTTCGGGACAGGAAAAGAACAGCCTTGCCCAGAAATTGTCTTTAGAAAAAAATCATTCCTTTCGACTGATAGCTGCGCCGGTTTTATGTATCGTCACAGCGTGGATTGTGGCGTATTTATGGTATTTACTGGCGGGGCAGAAAACAGGAGAAAGCTTCTTTGGCTGGAGGTTGTATGTATTTGGATTCATAGGACTTTTACTAGGATGTTTTTTACAGCGAAAAAAACTACCAGTGGATGCAATTACCACAACAGCATTTACCTTTGTTAGTGTGTTTTTATTATATGGCGGCATCATGAACTTCGCCACGATGTTACTATCTCATACCTCGGATCCGGTAAATAGTCAAATTAGTTTGGAAACACTGAAAGTCCTGTATCTGACAGGAGCTCCCTATGATGCATCTCATGCAGGTACAGCAGCATTTTGTATGTTTCTCTTTGGAGACAGTATTTTGCAGAAGCTGCAACGTATCCAGATAAAATTTGGAATCAACTGTTGATGCAATCAAATACTTCGTAATATCAATTTTGGGAACATTGACGTAGGAAATTCTCTTTTATTTTCCCATTCGTGAACGCCTTGCGGCTCGGGATGAGTTACGCAGTGGTGCATACGAATTGTATTTCGTTCTAAAGCACTCATACAATTCAAACACCAGTGAACTCAAACGTTACTCATTCAGAAAATGAAAGAGAATTTCCTACTGCATACAGTCTACTTCAAAGATGATATTACGAAAGATTTGATTGCATCACAGAAATGATAAATTATAACAAACCGCAAAAGCGGAGAAAGAAGGTTATATATTATGAAAACAAAAAGAGGAACAAGTTTATTGCTGGCAATAGCTTTGGTTATTAGTACCCTGGCTTCTGCCGGTCCAGCACCTGCCAAGGCAGCTCAGGCAGCGGAGTTAATTACCGTATATCTGGCAGCTCAGGGTAAGAATGCAACGGGCACCAGTGTGCAGATTGGTAAGACTGCAATGCAGGTGGAGGAAGGCACTACAGCAGATGTTGTGGTGAAAGAGGTATTAGACAACTCGGATTATAAGGATAACTATGAAATCCTGGATACAGGCTATGGTCCTTATCTGGAATCCATCAATGGCATGGGGACAGAAAGTGCAGGAGAGAACTGGTATTACTGGTCTTTCTATGTCAATGGAAGCTATTCTCTTGTGGGAATGGGAAGCTATGAATTGCAGGACAATGATAAAATCAGTCTGATTTATAGCTATGAAGATTACAGTATGGAAGCCAAGGATTTTGTGGATGATGAAAGCTTAAATCCAGCTACTGAGCAGGCAATCGCTTTAAAGGAAGCTGCTCAGAAACAGCAAAAAGTATTAGCTGAAGCTATTTATCAGGCGCAGTTTGGTTCAGAAAATGTAGTACCGGGGTTGGAAAATACCAATGGATTATACACAGTATTTTCTCTAATTCAGGCTGGATATGAAAATGCTGATTTTTATCAGGCTGTCTATAAGAAGCTGGTACAGCAGTTATATGAATTAAAGGAAACAGGGAAGACAAAGGATGAAACCACAGGAGAAGATATTACAGAAGCATCTATTTTAGAAACCGGGAATGCAGAGGCTTTTTATGCAAAGCTTGTTCTTGCTGTTTCTGCTATGGGAATGGATGCAGCCAATGTAGGTGGCTATAATCTGATTGAAAAAATGGCAAGCAGAAGTGTTTATGAAGCCTCTGGGGCGTCTTATACAAGAGTTGCTACTATGCTTTTGGCATTAGACAGTGCAAGCTATGCTCTTCCAGAGGGAGAGGAATATGTTACAAGAACAGAGCTGGTAAATTCCTTAGTCAATGAAGTAGAGCCTCAGATTGGAAGCTCTATTTCCTGGGGAGTAGATATGGCAGCTATGACCATCCAGCCATTGGCACCTTACACCAAAGAAGGAAATCTGGCAGAGCAGGAAGAGGCTTCCTTTAATAGAGAAGGTGTGGCAAAGGCTGCAAATAAAGCACTTCGCTTCTTAGAAAGTATGCAGTCTGCAGAAGGCTTCTATGGGGATAGCTGGAGTGCAAATAATGTATGGTCTCTGTCACAGGTTATGACAGTAATGGGACAGTTTGGAATCAGTCCGGTTAGTGAAACAGATGGAAGTGATTTTATTAAAAATGGAAAATCCGTATTAGATGCAGCATTAGAATTTGTGAATGTAGAAGAAGGTACGGTGGATGAAAATCTTATGAGCTACCAGCCAGAACAGCTTCTTCGCGGACTCAGTGCCTGCCTGGCTGTAATGAACGGTGAGAAGGCATTGTATGATGTAAATGCTGCAAAGAAGGCACCATTAGTAACACCAGTAGAGCCGGTTCCAGCAGAGCCACAGAATACGAATCCAGCACCGACAGCAACCTCGGGAAATACAACTTCAGGAAATAATGTTACATCTAATGGAGGAATCACAGCACCTTCTACTCCAGCAGGAGTACTTGCCATAAAGCCTAAAATATCCGCGGTACTTTTGTCACCTGGAAAGAGTACGAAAATAAAATATACTGTACAAATGACAGAAAACGCCACTACTGCGGCTGTGGTTACTGCAAAAAGCAGCAATAAAAAAGTAGTAACGGCTAAGCTTGTAGGAGGAAAGGTGAAGATTACTGCGAAGAAGAAAGCGGTAAAGGGTGCTTCTGCTAAGGTAACACTTCTTGCTGGTGACAAGAAAGCGGTCATAAAGGTAGCTATAAAAAACAGTGTAAAATCTATTAAAGCAAAGAAATCTAAGATTACTATTAAAAAGGGAAAAACCACAAAGGTGACTTTTAAAATAAAATGTGAGAATCCGAAAAAAGCGTTTACAGACTATATTTTAGTAAGAACAAATGAAAAGGCACTCAAGGTTATGCCAAAGATTACCATAAACAAGAAAAAAATTGTTTTACGGGTGAAGGGTCTGAAAAAGGGAAAAACTACCATTCAAGTGAAGATTGGCAAAAAGAAAGCCAAGGTAACAGCTATTGTGATGTAGTATCATAAGAGCTTAATGGCTGACGCTGCTTTAGCTTTCGGTATTCTTCCGGTGTCATGTGTTCCACGGATTTAAATCGGGAAATAAAATGACTACAGGAGGAAAAGCCTAGAAAAGCACCGATGTGTGTGCAGGAAGCGGAACTGTTTTCCAGCATATATTTGGCAGTGTGGCATTTTTGTTCCAAAACATAGCGGCTTAAGGTAGAGTTTGTTTCTTGCTTGAAAAGCCGGGAAAGATAATCAGGATGACAAGAAACGGCAGCAGCAATCTCTTTGTTGGTTAAGGGTAAGGTTAAATGGGTACGGATGTACTCCATTGCCCGTACCACTGGCAGAGAAAGGGGCTGCTGTTTTTTGCGTTGGTGCATGGTGGTGGTGTATTGGGTGATGGCATCCCGTTTGATTTGGGAAAGCTCCTGAGGGGTGTCCGCCTGATCAATATGGCGGATAAACATGTCGCTCATGGTGTAGGCAGTTTCCATATCCAGACCTCCTTCCACGCAAAAACGAGTCATCATGGCAACTAGAATTATTAAATGATATTTTTTATTACGCATAGGATTGGTAGAGAGAGTTCCTAATCCTTCTAAAGGCTCAATTTCCATATGTCCTTCCAAAACGGACAAGTCGCCCTGCTGAATACTGCGGTAAAAATGAAATTCGTCTTCTAAAGGCAGGTGAAAGGATTCTTCTTCCTGTTGTAAGAAAAGTAAATGTTCTAATTCACGGTTCATGTAAGCTCTCCTTTGGGTGGTGGGTATTTCCTTGACAGAATCATAGAAAATGGTATGGGATATATACACTTATTTGAAATTTATGATATACTTAATGGGATTTTTTGACAAGAATAAAATGCGAGTGCACTTTGTGCCTTTGAAGTCTGATAGGAAAATCATTCAAATTGCAGTTGAAAAAGAGGAAAAGGATGAAAACTATGATGAATAAGAAACAAAATATATCCATCGTGATTATTTTATTACTTTGCGTGGGTATGGCAGCATTATTTATTCTCTGGGGTCAGGGAAGAAAACCACATACCCGGCAGATGGAAAGTGAGTCTGGTAGAGAGAGTATGGAAGTGGAGAAAGGGGTAGAACAGGATGCAGAAGTATCCATTATTCACGAGGAAGGAATGACATTAAAAAAACGTATCAGAGAGCCGGAAGGCTACCAGCGTATATCTGTGAAAAAGAATTCCTTTGCTGCTTTTTTACGTAATTATAAATTAAAAAAAGCAGGAAGCCCTGTGTTGTATTATGATGGTAGTGAGAAGGGAAATCAGAATGTGCATGCAGCAGTATTTAAGCTGCCTATGGAGGAAGAAGATTTACAGCAGTGTGCAGATTCTATTATGCGAATGTATGCAGAATATTATTGGAAAACTGGTCAGCAGGATAAAATTGCTTTTCATTTTGTGAATGGTTTTTTAGCAGAATATAGCAAATGGCAGCAGGGCTATCGTATTGAGGTTGCAGACAGCGGATGCAGCTGGGTGCAGTCTGCGGCAGCAGATAACTCCTATGAAACCTTTCAACAGTATATGCGAATTGTTTTTTCCTATGCCAGTACTCTTTCTATGGAAAGAGAGTCTGAGAAGATTTCATTATCCCAGATTCAGGCAGGAGATATTTTTATTAAAGGTGGAAGCCCGGGGCATGTAGTTATGGTAGTAGATATATGTGAAAATAAAGAAGGAAAAAAAGCCTTTTTGCTGGCGCAGGGATTTATGCCAGCCCAGGAATTTCATTTGTTGAAGAATCCAGTCCATGAAACAGACCCATGGTATTACGAAACAGAGGTAACCTATCCTTTCGAGACAGCAGAATACACCTTCCAGAAAGGAAGCTTAATGAGACCTCAATATTAATGTAAGGTTCTCATAATATCAATTATAAGAAAGTGACGCCACAAAAGGTCGTTGGTTTTCTTTTTCGCGGACGCCTCTCGGCTTGAAATGAACTACGTAGCGGTGCATAGAAGCACAACTTTCATGCTAACGCATTCGGTTGTACTTCAAACACCGACGAGTTCAAACACCGCTCAGAAAGAAAACCAACGACCTTTTGTGGCTGTGCACTGGCTAAATATAAAATGATATTTTGGTAATCTTTATAACATGCTTTCTAAATTGAACAGACTATATGCGAGATTTATATCTACGCCAATGATAATAAAAATCATTTGGAACTGTATATAGTTAATACCGTATTTTCACTATATCAACTATTGGTTACCAATGCACAGCAGAAAATTGTCCCTTGTTTTCCGACTGAGTGGTGTTTGAACTCGCTGGTGTTTGGAGAATATCAAGTGCTTATGCATGAAGATATTCTCCTATGCACCATTGCGTAGTTCATCCCAAGCCGCAAGGCGTCCACGAAGTGGAAAACAAGGGACAATTTTCTGCGTCATGTTTCCATAATTGATATTGCAGGAAAATCACTCAATTAGCTCCTGCCGCATCGCTTCATTGATTTCATAATCCATCCCTTTATAGTTCCATGCCGCCCTGCCGATTCCATAATGGTCAAAGGCTTTGTTAATGGCTTTCAGCCATACTACTGCATCCTCTGTTTCTGCTCTGTCAATGACACCGTACTCGCCACAATATAAGCGAACCCCTCTTTCCTCTGCTATCTTAACTGCTTCTCCAAAAAATTCTATAAAAAATTTTTCATCCAAAGGCTGATTTTTATCTAAATTCTTTGGAAAAATGTCTGTCTGCTGTGGCAATAACTTCTCTGTTTCCTCTAAAATAACCTGATAACGGGAATGAATGGATATACGAAAATCCTCTTTCATACCAGCAACCCAGCCTGCTCCCTGATGGGTGAAAACTAATGGCTCATAGCAATGAAAATTATAAATAATATTTTTATCCTGAGGCATTGCTAAATCTTTCACTGCTGCTACACAGTTATTCCAGTAGCTTCCTAACAGAATAGATATTTTTGGAGTGATTTTGCGAATACGCCGGATACAGGTATCTGCAATCCCATTCCATTTTTCGCAAAGACTTGGATCTACTACTTCATTTAATAATTCAAATGCTAGTCGATGTTCATATCTTCCATATCGACGGGCGAATTCTTCCCAAAGCTGATAAAAACGTTCCTGATAGGATTCACTTCCAAAAAATCCCTCTTCCTTTTCTCCTGCATCAAAGGAATATCCTGCCGTTTTATGTAAATCTAATACCATGTTTAACTGGTACTTACCACACCAGTCAATTACCCTCTGAATATATGCGAATCCATTCTCAGAATAGGAACCATCCTCCTTTTCCACTAGGTTATAATCCACTGGAACCCGGATATGATCGAATCCCCAACTGCTAATCCGCTCAACATCCTCCTCCACAATAAAGCTGTCATAGTGTTCTTTGGTATGACAACACTGTGATAACCATCCTCCCAAATTTACTCCTCTTTCATAACCAAGCCATCTTCTCATAATAAAAACCCCTGCCTTTCCATTATTCCATTTCTTTGTATCGAACAATCGGTATCTCTGTTGCTCAACCACATCATAGAATAATTTCAAAGACGACGGTATCACAAATTCGATAATCTTATCATGTTTCCGATATGAAATCTATATAACGTCTCATAATATGAATTATGGTAAGTTACCCCATTTGTATATGTGCAGGTTGAGTTTTTAATTAGAATTGTGGTATACTTAGTGTGTTTTTTGTAAAATTATAGAAACTATACTTTTCATTACAGACCACAGAGGAGAATATATTATGTCACAAAGCAGAGAGAACCGAAGAAGCTCAGGGAAGAATAAAAAAGAGTTTCAAAGAAAGCAGAGACTGGAAGCCCAGGCTAAACAGAGGAAAAAAGCGAAAAGAAAAGAAAGAGTAGGAAAATGGTTCGTTGGAATCAAGAAGTGGTTAGAAAAGGTATTTTTATTTTTGAAAGAACATATAACCTTTTCTTTTGAAAAAAAGAATTTTATTCAATTTGGCATCTTTTTCCTAATTGCTATAGGACTATTTATTTATCAAATGGCTACTTGGGATTACGTTGACCAGTCTTCAGGGAAGAACAGAAGCGTTAGTCAGCCGGCAAAACGTATCTATTCCAATATAAGCTTGAAGCAAACCTTTTCTTTTGATGATAGTTCGGTACTGTTGGAGGGATTGGGATTTTTAATTGCTACTTATGGTGAAGCAGTAGAATCAGATGGAATTATGTTCCGTTTGTATAATTCCAAGGATGAAGAAGTATATTCTCAAAAGATTCCCGGGGAGGAAGTAGAAGATAATCGTTTCTACCAGATTACATTTCCGGAAAAGATTCCTTGTGGAAAGCACAGCTATTATTATACTTTGACAGGTATAGATACCCCCGTTTCTAACATAAAGAGAGAGGTTTTGGATTCCGGAGAAGAACAGAATACATCACAGGAAACAAATTCTGAGGCTGAAGTAAAGAAACCACCTACAGTATGGCTGTGTAAAAACGAAGGACCAAGCCAGAAATTGTATATTAACGAGAAAGAAAGTTCCCTAAAGATAAATACCGTTTATTATTATGAGCAGAAGGAAGATACCATATTTTTAATGTTAATCATACAGCTTATTCTTATTTTTGGTCTGAGCTTTGTCCGTTTTAAAATAAAAACGGGAAAGGTCTGGGTAGGAGTATATACTGGTCTGGTGCTTATTTCTAATGCTATTTTGGTAGAATGGATAGTACAAAATATGGGAAAAGCAGGAATTGCCATGAAGGTTCCTTTGCTGATATTAACCTATGCTTTTATACTGGCTTTGACGATAATCATTAGTGGTATTAGTGGCAATATATTGGTTTCTATTATATTGGTTGATTCATTGTTAGTGGTATTCTCATTAGCAAATTATTTTGTAATGATGTATCGCGGTTATCCAATTGTACCTACTGATTTATTGTCGGTTGGTACATTAAATGCAGTGGTTTCCAATTATGAAATCAGTATATCACCATTACAGCTTAATATGGTGCTTTGGTTCATTATTTTTGTAACCTTGTGCTTAAAAATGAGAAAAGGGGAACTTTTGGGTTCTCTGAAGGGATGCCGCTTTAAGAAGGTTGGAATTATTGTTAGCCTGGTAAGTATCATTATTGGTGTATCAGGTGTAATCATCATAAGTAATAGAAGCGTGTTAAGTAAAGCTGGAATTGTAGTATCACATTGGAGACGTGATGCAAATTATTACGCCAATGGACCAGTATTGAACTTTTTAGCACATTTCGAGTATACATTTATTAAAAAGCCGAATGGATATTCAGATAAATTAGCAAAAGAAATTCTGGAAGAATATTCCGAAGAAGAGAGTTCTGCAAAGAAATCACAGCCTAATATTATTATGGTTATGAATGAGAGTTTGACGGATTATAGTCTGTGGGATGGTGGTGAAGTCACCTTGGAACAGGATCCGTTACCATTTCTTCATAGCATGGAAGAGAATACTATAAAAGGAAAATGTTATTCCTCTGTTGTGGGAGGAGGAACCGCCAATTCAGAGTTGGAGGCATTAACTGGTCATAGTATGGCATTTTTCCCAGTGGGAAGTGTAGTATATCAGCTTTTTCCACAGGAGTATACGAAAGGACTGGCAAGTGATTTAAAGGCTCAAGACTATTCCTGTATTGCGATGCATCCTCAGAATGCAAAGAACTGGAATCGTAACATTGTCTATCCTAGTATGGAATTCGATCAATTCCTTTCGGAGAGTTCTTTTAAAGGGGCAGAAACATTACGTTATCCAACGGATAAGGCCACCTATGAAAAGATTATTGAATTATATGAAAAGAAGGAAGAAGGACAAAAATTATTTTTGTTTGATGTAACCATGCAGGGACATGGAGGGTATACTACAGGTACCAAATTTGATACAAAAATTAAAGTGAAAGGAAAGAAATTTCCTCAGGCAGAAGAGTACCTGTCTTCTACCTATGTATCTGATCAGGCGTTCCAGTATCTTATAGAGTATTTTGAGAAACAGGATGAGCCAACGGTGATCTGTATGTTTGGTGATCATCAGCCAGGCTTATCCGATGGATTTTACGATTTGATTTCCAGTGGTGACAGTAGTTTGGAAGAGACACAGAAAAGATATGTTACTCCGTATGTTATTTGGGCAAACTATGATATTCAGGAATATTCAAAAGACGTATCAATTAATCAGCTTAGTGGCATGGTGAAGGATGTGGCAGGGGTACCTCTTTCTAACTATGAGCGATTTATTCGGGACTTTAGTCAAGAGGTTCCAGTGATTAATGCCCTTGGATTTAAAGGGAAGGATGGAAATTGGTATACCTTTACAGAAGAGACTCCATATGATGAATGGCTGAAGAAATACAATATTGTACAGTATTATTTGTATTGTAGAGCAGAAGCTGAATAATAAGAAGATTAAGAGAAAATAGAAAGTAAAATAGGAAAAGAAAAACTTGCAAAGGAATGACATTTTTTGCAAGTTTTTTTTGTATAATTTTGTTTTGTTTTTTCTTGGGAAATCTTCTCAAATCATAGAAAAGTATGATAAAATAAAAATAGCGTGCAGTTTTGCAACGTTGATGCTGTTAATAAGGTTTGCATTAAGAAATGGAGAAGGTTATGAAAAAACAAAGAAAGCAGATGCGAAGAGGTATTGCATGGGTATTGGCATTATCCATGGTGGTAAGCAGTTTTTGTTTGTCAGGAGTAAGCCGGCAGGCAAAGGCAGCGGCTACCAGCTATGATTTATCAGTTAAGAGTGGCAGTAGTAGTGGGACAGTTTCTCTTGCGGCGAATCAGTATGGAAAGGATTTTATTGGCGATGTACTTTTTGACATTCCTACTCAGGCACAAAATAAAAGTGCATTATCTACCTATGGAATTACTTCTATGGAAGTAAAGGTTACTATTCATAGTTTTTCCGGCAGTAATCCAGGTGTTATGTTATATGTTCAGCCAGATGCTTCTGGAAGCTGGGAATGGAATCAAACAGATACCACTGTGCTGCAGGCGGGAAATCAGATTACATTAATCTATGATTTCAGTGATATGAACTGGAATGGCGGAGATACCATAGGATGTTTGGGAATGCGTTTTGCGGATAGTACAGATGGAACCAGCATTTCCTATACCATTGATTCTGCTAAGCTAATTGCTTCTGGTACTTCCAGTGGTTCTGGTGAGGACCCCTCTTCTAGTTTGGGAATAGAAAGAGATTATTCTTCCGGAGTAACAGCAACAGTTGCAAATCAAGGAACACCAAGTAATGACTGGTCTGGTTTTGATATGACCATTACCAATAATTCCGGCAGTACTATTTGTGATTGGATTGTGGCATTGCAGGTTCCAAGTGGCACTGCCAATGCTTTTAAGTGCTGGAATGCAACTTTTGTGGCAGATGGCGATACCATTTATCTTTATCCAATGCAGAGTGGAGCTAATGCGGTAGTTTCTACTGGAACAATGGTAAATTATGTACCAGGTGGTGGCTTTGCAGGAAAATATGTAGATGCATCCAATATTCAGATAAAAGCAGTTTATTATAATAAGGGAAGCCAGTCAGGCTTTGACTATTCTTCCGGTGAAACCAATGACAACAATAGTGGCAGTGGTGGAAGTTCCAGCACTACGGTAGATACCAGTACCAACAAGGATTTAGTAGTGGAATATAATTATGCAAAAGTTTTACAGGAGTCTTTATATTTCTATGATGCTAATATGTGTGGAAATGGTGTAGATGAAAACTGTGGTTTAAGCTGGCGTGGAGATTGTCACACAGACGATGACGCTGTATCTGTTACTGTAAATGGCACTACATACAAGGTAGATGTTTCCGGTGGCTTCCATGATGCAGGTGACCATGTGAAATTTGGTTTACCACAGGGATATGCAGCCTCTGCTTTGGGAATGAGTTATTATGAATTCAAAGAGGCTTATACGGATTTAGGACAGGAAGAACATTTACAGACCATTACAGATTATTTTTGCGATTATTTTAAGAGAAGTACTATATATAGTGATAATAACAATAGAACGGGTGGTGTAGTTGCATTCTGTTATCAGGTAGGAGAAGGCAACGCAGACCATGGTTATTGGGGAGCGCCTGAGAATCAGACAGGAAGCCGTCCTGCTTATTTTGCCACTTCGTCTAATCCGGCTACGGATGAGGTCAGTCTTGCCATTGCTGCTTTGGCAATTAACTACATAAATTTTGGCAATCAGGAAGATTTACAGGTGGCAAAGGACTTATTTACCTTTGTAAAGAATAATAGTAAAAGCTGTGCTACGGAAGGTGCAGGAAGTTTTTATGAATCCACCTCCTGGCAGGATGATTATTCCGTAGCTGCAGCAGCTTTGTATGCAGCTACAGGAGATACTTCCTATCAGCAGGAATATTATAATAACAAATCCGGTATCAATACAGGCTGGCTTATGGATTGGGCTAACAGTGGAGCTATGGCAGCTATGCTGATGAAGGATTGGTCTATATTAAAGCAGATTACTGATCAAAAAAACACCGGTGTAGTATTAGACGGTGTATATAACTGTATTAGCAACTGGGGGTCCTGTCGATACAATACCGCAATGCAGTTTTGTGGTCTGGTATATGATAAGGGAACCGGTTCTTCCAGTTATACATCCTGGGCAGAATCACAGATGAGGTATATTATTGGAGAGAATCCAAATAAACGTTGTTATATCGTAGGTTATAATGAAAATTCCAGCAAGTATCCTCATCATAGGGCAGCATCCCGTTCTTCCAATGCAACAATAGTAAGAGAGGATCATTATACTTTGCTTGGAGCTTTAGTAGGTGGACCAAAACAGGATGGAACTTATGTAGATGATCAAAATGATTATGTTTGCAATGAAGTGGCATTGGACTATAGCGTAGGTTTGGTAGGGGCTTCTGCCGGTTTATATCTGGCAACAAAGGGGTCTACAGCTGCAGATCACAGTGAAGCCTTGGCATCGGCTACAGAATTAAGTGACATTGGAGTAACAAAGACCTATGAAACCTCTGTCATTGCGCCAACGGTAGCACCGACGGCAACTCCGACAGTAGCGCCAACAGCAACCCCAACGGTAGCACCAACCGCAACACCAACAGTGAAGCCGACGGCAACCCCAACGGTAGCACCAACAGCAACGCCAACAGTGAAGCCAACGGCAACTTCAACGGTAGCACCAACAGCAACGCCAACAGTGAAGCCAACAGCGACACCAACAGTGAAGCCGACAGCGACCCCGACAGTGAAGCCAACAGCGACACCAACAGTGAAGCCAACGGCAACCCCGACAGTGAAGCCAACAGCAACCCCGACAGTGAAACCAACAGCGACACCAACAGTGAAGCCAACAACGACCCCGACAGTGAAGCCAACGGCAACCCCAACGGTAGCACCAACAGCGACCCCGACAGTGAAGCCAACAGCGACTCCAACGGTAGCACCAACAGCGACACCGACAGTAGCGCCAACAGTGACACCAAGTGTAGCATCCACCAGCACTCCGGAACCAAGTGCGCCAGCTACGGTAGAGCCAACGATAGAGCCGACTTCAACGCCGACAGCAAATCCTACAACATTACCAATTACAACGCCAACAATAGAGCCAAGTGCAGAACCAACGGCAACCCCGACAGCAACACCGATTGCATCAGCAACAGTAGTGCCAACAGCGCCAGTGGAGCCAAGTCCATCGGCAGACGTAACACCAACAGCACCAGCGGAGCCAAGTCCATCGGCAGACGTAACACCAACAGCACCAGTAGTGTCAAGCCCATCGGTAGAAACAACACCAACAGCGCCAGGTCCATCGGCAATCGCATCACCAACACCAACAACAGGTTCCGGTGTTGTAGAAACTAGCCTGCCAGAAGTAACGGTGGTACCACTTCCAAAACGAACAATACCTCCAGTACCTACGGCAACAACGGGAACTACATCTACAGTATTGCCAACCGCAACATCGGATGCTGATTCGCTAGAAACAACAAATTCAAGTGGTAGTTCCAGTGCAAAAGATACAGAGAATCCAGTGACTACAAAAGAACCAGTGCCTACCGCCAACGTAACACCGGCATTTGAAAAGAGTGAATACACGATTTATGTAACCGAAGAACTTCAGTTAGAAATAATGAATCTTTCGGATGCAACCAATATTACCTATGCTTCTTCTGATATTTATGTAGCAGAAGTGGATGAAAACGGACTATTAAAGGCAAAAAAAGCAGGTGTAGTTACAGTTACTGCTACCTTGTCCAATAAAAAACAGCTTACTTGTCAGATAACAGTTGCAAAACCTGCTGTAAAGCTGAAGAAGACAACAATAACCTTGAAGAAGAAGAAAACTGCCAAGATTCAGTTTAAACAAAAGCTTGCCAGTGATGGTATCAAGAAATGTAGTGTTATTGGAAAGAAGGTAGTAAAGGTAAGCAAGAATGGTCTTGTGAAAGGTTTGAAAAAAGGAAAAGCTACCATTAAGATTACCATGAAGAGTGGAGTTGTAGTAAAATGTAAAGTGAAAGTGAAATGATTTTTACAAGATTCCTTATGAAGAGTTAAAGCCACAAAAAGTCTTTCAGAAATGAAAGACTTTTTGTGGTTTTATGTTCTCATTTATAATATACCTCCAAATTTTTGCTTCTATATTGCCATGGATTTTGTATGTTTCGTATATTGACTTTGGAATTCTAGCGATGATATATTAATACTTATCTTAAGAGTATTGTTATCAGATTTTCTGAAAATCTAATTGTTTCAATTAATTATCAAAATAAGTTCAGCTATGTAAAAACCAAAGAAAGAAGGGGATTTTATTTCAAAATTAAATACATATTTTCCAATGATAAGGAAACGTTCGGAGCTTCTTGCAGAAATTCAGTCTAAATCGGAACTGAGAGCAATTTTTACAGAATGGGAGGAGAAGGCACAGGAAGATTTTCTTGATTTTTGTTGTGGCAATAAGGCTGTGAAAATTCTTTATGATTCCTTCTTTAAAGAAATTTTGAATCCAGAGTACGATTCAGAACGGCTGGAGGATTTGTTGTCCTTGCTGCTAGGTGAGAAAGTAAGGATTATAAAGGTTCTTCCCAATGATTCTACTCGTATTGCAGATGAAGCGTCGCTATTGATTATGGAT
>CAZEFX010000050.1:0-19542 GCA_964511525.1 uncultured Jutongia sp. | reverse complement strand
CAGCCATCTTAGGGTTCCATCTTCTTGTCTGATGTCCGAAATGAACACCTGCTTCCAGTAACTGTTTCATTGAAATAACGCTCATAATTTTACCTCCATATGGTTTCTTTGCTTCCGCATGCTTCCTGATACAATCTTCCTGATTGTACAACCATGAGCAATCCACATGCGTGTTTACTTGTTTTCTACGCACGTACTTCGGTTTTCTGCCAAATGGGCATAAAAAGCCTATTACGCAACGTACTGTCCTATGCTAACACAAAAAGCCCTTGAATGCAAGGGCTTTTTTATGTATTTCATTTGTTTTTTAACACATACAGACTTTATTGCAGCATGTAATTCCTCATACCGCTCTCAATTTTTCTTTTATAATCCTAAAATCGTCTCCACTGTCTTCTGCATATCCTCGGTCTCACAAACAGTATCATGAAGAACCGGAGCAGTACGAATCTCTTCCACTGCATTTGGAATGCTTACACCAGAGGTCTTGCTTAATTCATCAATTAAAGCAAAATCATCCATGGACTGATACTTCTCATCAATGGCTCCCATAACAGAGGTTGCAAACTTATATGGACTTGCAGTAGAAGCAATCACAGTCTTTGTTTCATCTCCTGTATTTGCCTTGTAATCCTGATATACCGCAGATGCTACTGCAGTATGAGTATCCATGACATAACCTGTCTTCTCATAAACACGCTTAATTTCCTGGGCAGTCTTTTCTTCACTTGCCCATCCACCAACAAAATCCTTCATCTGGGTTTTCATCTCTTCTGTAATGGTATATTTACCAGCAGATGCCAATGCTGCCATCATATCAGCAGTTGCCTTTGCATCCTCTCCTGCAATCTTGAAAATCAATCGCTCTAAGTTGCTGGAAATTAAAATATCCATAGATGGAGATGTGGTTAAAATAAAGTCACGGTTCTTATCATATACACCTGTCTCAAAGAAATCAAACAATACCTTATTGTCATTGGATGCACAAATCAGCTTTCCTACTGGAATCCCCATATTTTTAGCATAAAATGCAGCTAAAATATTTCCAAAGTTACCGGTTGGTACGACGAAGTTCACTGGCTCACCAGCCTTAACAGCACCCTGTCCTAACAATCTTGTATAAGAATATACATAATAAACCACCTGAGGCACCAAACGACCAATATTAATAGAATTTGCAGAAGAGAACTGGTATCCCTTGCTATCCATTACCTGTGCCAGTTCCTTATTATTAAACATTGCCTTTACACCACTCTGGGCATCATCAAAATTTCCGGTGATTCCTACAACAGAAGTATTTGCACCCTTCTGGGTTACCATCTGACGCTCCTGAATCTTACTTACACCATTCTTAGGATAGAATACAATGATGCTGGTTCCTTCTACATCAGCAAAGCCTGCCAAAGCAGCCTTTCCAGTGTCACCAGAGGTAGCAGTCAAAATAACAATCTGGTTAGAAATATTATTCTTCTTTGCAGAAGTTGTCAACAAATGTGGCAGAATTGAAAGTGCCATATCCTTAAATGCAATGGTTGCACCGTGGAATAATTCCAGATAGTATACACCATCCTTCTCTACTAATGGTGCGATTTCCTTCACATCAAATTTATCATCATAAGCTCTGGTAATACAGTTCTTTAACTCTTCTTCGGTAAAGTCAGTGAAAAACTGCTTCATTACTTCGTAAGCAGTCTCCTGATAGTTCATACCTGCAATCTCTTCCAGAGACTTGTCCAGCTTTGGAATGCTGGTAGGTACATATAATCCACCATCTTCTGCCAGACCCTGTAAAATTGCCTGGGAAGCTGTTACTGTCTTTCCTTCACTTCTGGTACTCTTATACATTGGTTCCATGATTTCCTCCATTCTCTGCATAGCTTTTCCTGTTGGAGTCCTATGCAATCAGGTTTCCTGTCTATTACTCTGCTTTCTTCATAAATTATTATTGCACCTTAAGATTCTCTATTAAATAGCAAAATCATACAAAGAAAGCAGTGCTATTATACAATAAGAAATTTCGTATTTCAAGTTATTTAAAAAATTCATGACCTCTATACTTAAGCACCCGGGTCAGACAAGTATCAAACCAGGTTACATTGGAGCTGTCAGAATATCTGCGATCCATAAAATATAGCGCACCTCTTGACCCATCAACACCATGCAATGCATCATCTACTGCTTCCTTCGTCTCTGCCGAAACAGTTACTGTTTCGTATCGACCATCTGAAATAGGAGAAAATTGTCCCGGAGAAAACACTACCCCTTTAATGGTAGATGGAAATCTTCCACTCTTCACTCTGTTTAAAACCACATTCGCTACCAGAAGCTTTCCTTTATATCCCTGATTTCCAGCCTCTGCCTCTACGATACGTTCTAATATAGTCCGGTCATTGTCACTAACTCGGACACCACAGCATGCCTGTATCTCCTTCATCCGCTGAAGACGCTGTCTTTCCTTTCTGGCACGTTCCATTTCTAGTTTGTGCTGCTTTACCCGGTCTTTCCGAACTTTTTTTAAATGGGTCAGCTTTACAGTAACTGCTTTTTCCTCTTCTTTGGAATATTCCTTTTGCAGCTTACTTTCTATCATTTCAGCCGCAGAACGAAACTCCTGTTCACAAGTCACCGGTGCTAAAGCAACCGCCTTCTGTGTCTCCATGTTCCACAAAGTCAAACCGGTAGCCATGGCAATCACCATAGAACCTTTTATTACTTTACGCATACACTCTTCCTTTCTGTTGTTTTTTGCTTTTTTCTATTAGCCTATGTGCAAAAAACTTTTTTGTTACAAAAACATTACAAATTATATGATTCAATTTGAGAAATTATTCGTATTAGTTTATAGTTTTGTAACATTTCACGGATTTTATACCTAGTTTCTAAAAATTTCCATTTAAGTTTTTTTGATATAGGATTTGTTCTTTTTTGTTACATGAGTTATACTCGACATAATATGACTACATTTTTTGAAAGGACAATAGCTATGGGAAATCTACCTGGTGTATTTATGGCACAAAAAAAGAACGGCACCATTTATTACCGTTCTTCTATTACCTATCGTTCCAAGCACATCAGCTTAGGAAGTTATTCCACAGAAAAAGAAGCGCATCAGGCTTATTTAGAGGCACTTGGTATTATTGATTCCAAGGAGCCGGTTCTTCCTGAAGATTATTCCCAGCAAGCCTTGGCTTTTTCTAAGTGGATTGTTTTAACTAATTTTAAAAATAATGGACTTTATATAAAGACCCCTATCTATCTGCGAAATAATTATTTTCAATATTATCTATCCCAGACAGATATTTTATTATTCGATGTAGATGATTTATTTTATTATTCCAATCACTCTATTATGCGCAGAGGCAGCCACCTTTTTGTTTCCGATTATGGCATGCAGGTAAATATTGCTTCTCGCTACAACATCAAAAACTTTGCAGTAAAAGATAAAGATTATCGTTTTGTTAATGGAGACGACCACGACTGGCGTTATGCCAACATTGAAATCATGAATCCATACTACGGTGTATCCCAAATTTCGGACAATCATAACACCATTTATTTAGTAAAAATTCATGTCAATGGTGACTGGGTAGTGGGAAGATACTCTGATGAGATACAGGCTGCCATTGCATATAATAAAGCCGCAGATTTACTAGTCAAACACGGAGTGGAGAAAAAATACACCCAGAATTACCTAACAGAACTATCTCCCTCCCAATACGCAGACATCTATCAGGATTTAAAAATAGAATCACGATTTTTAGAAAATCTAAAGACAATAAGAACATAACATATTTTTAAATCATAAATACAAGAACAATTACTCTTTCATTGAATACTATCAAATATCAGAGCAGCCAATACACAGCAGAAAGACCAGAGCAGCCAATGCACAGCAGAAAGACCAGAGCAGCCAATGCACAGCAGAAAATGGTCTATGGTTTTCTTTTAAAGCGGCGTTTGGGCTAGCTGGTGCTTGAACGGTATCAAGCACATAGTGCGAAGATAGCGTTCTACGCATCCATTGCCAAGCCCAATCCGAGCCGAGAGGCGTCCGCGTAAAAGAAATACCATAGACCATTTTCTGCGTCACATTTTCTGCGTCACTTTCTATAGTAACCCCGCAAAGCAATTTTTTCTAACTTACGTTTAAAAACAATCTGAATCTCTTCATGTTTGGCAATCTGTTTTACCAAAATAGAATAAATCCCTGCCCGGTTTGCTCCCCAGACATCCGTAAACACCTGATCACCTACAAACAAGGTATTATCACTCTGGGTTTTCATCCGGCGCATTCCTTCCTGATAACCACGAGGAGATGGCTTTCCTGCTTTATAAACAAACTCACTTCCTACTGCTTCCGCAAAAGGCTGCACACGGTAGTCCTTATTATTGGATATGAGACAGGTTTCAAAACCAATTTCCCGCAACTTCTCAAAAAGAGCAATCGCCCGGGGCGTTGCTGGTTCATCATGTTCTACCAATGTATTATCTACATCAAACAGAATCCCTCGGAATCCCTGTTCATAATATTTTTGGAAATCAATGTCATAGGTGGACTGGTAATCCTCCTTGGGATAAAACTGCTGAAACATTTCTTACCTACCTTCCTAATCGCACCTCTGGATTACATCTGCTTGCTCAAATTAATCATCTCGATTGCTCCCAATGCGCAATCATATCCTTTATTTCCTGCCTTGGTACCAGCACGCTCAATAGCCTGCTCAATGGTATCTGTAGTTACCACACCAAACATAACTGGAACTCCCGCTTCTAAAGATACACTGGCAATTCCCTTAGAAACCTCTGCGCATACATAGTCATAATGACTTGTTGCACCACGAATCACTGCACCAAGACAAATTACTGCATCATACTTTCCAGAATCTGCCATTTTCTTAGCCATTAATGGAATTTCAAATGCTCCTGGTACCCATGCTAAGGTAATATCATCATCCAAAACATTATGACGTACCAAACCGTCTCTTGCTCCTGCTACCAGCTTTGATACAATAAACTCATTAAATCTTGCTGCTACAATACCAATTTTCGCTCCCTCTGCTACTACATTTCCTTCTAATACTCTCATTTTTCTTTTCCTTTCTTTACTATAATTATGTTTTACTCTTCTTTTCTATCCTGATTTTTCATAAAATTCCTTTATACTATAAAGAATTCAAAAAAATTTTATTGCATAGTCATAACCAAGTTACTGTTACCATTTACAGCTTCAAAATATGACCCATTTTTTCCTTCTTGGTCTTTAAATAAAAGCTGTCATATTTTCCCGGCTCCATTTCAATCGGTACACGCTCTACAATTTCTAAATCATAGCCTGCCAATCCATATACCTTAGCTGGATTATTTGTCATTAAACGTAGCTGATGGATTCCTAAGTCTACCAGTATCTGGGTTCCAATGGTATAGTCTCTTGCATCCTCCGGAAATCCCAATTCCAGATTTGCTTCTACCGTATCTCTTCCATTATCCTGCAACTCATAGGCACGGATTTTATTAATCAGACCAATTCCTCTGCCCTCCTGCCGCATATATAAAAGAACTCCTCTGCCTTCCTCGGCAATCATTTTCATAGCTGCATCATACTGCTGACCACAGTCACATCTTGCAGAGCCAAGGGCATCCCCTGTGAGACACTCCGAATGCACACGGCACAGAACCGGCTCACCATCGGTAATATCTCCCTTTACTAAGGCTACATGATGCTCTCCATTCAACTTATTCACATATCCATGAATGGTAAATTCACCATAACGGGTTGGCATCTTTGCCTTTGCTACACACTCTACCAGAATCTCATGTTCCTTCCGGTATTGTACCAAATCTGCAATACGACCAATCTTTAACTGATGCTTCTGGGCAAACTCCATCAAATCTGGCTTTCTTGCCATCATTCCATCATCCTTCATAATCTCACAGCAAAGACCTACTGGCTTTAAGCCTGCCAAACGTACTAAATCTACCGTTGCTTCGGTATGACCGTTACGCTCCAGCACACCACCCTTTACTGCCTGCAATGGAAACATGTGTCCCGGTGTACGGAAGTCTTCTGGCTTTGCGCCCTCTTCTACGGTCTTTCTGGCAGTGATTCCCCGCTCGTATGCAGAAATACCTGTAGTAGTATCTATATGGTCAATGGACACCGTAAATGCTGTACAATGATTGTCTGTATTCACCTCACACATCTGGTGCAATCCCAGCTTATCCGTATAGCTTGCATCCATTGGCATACAAATCAAGCCTTTGGCATAGCTTGCCATAAAATTCACATTTTCTGTAGTAGCAAATTCTGCTGCACAGATAACATCCCCCTCGTTTTCTCTATCTTCGTCATCAATCACCACAACGATTTTTCCTTGACGAATATCTTCTAATAATTCTTCAATGGTATTAAACTGATTCTCCATATCATTCCAACCTTTCTATTCTTAAACTATTCCCGTCTTAAAATCCATATTTCGCTAACATTTCCATGGTAATACCGCCCTGACTGGAACCGGAAGTCTTTGAAGATGTTTCGCCATCTCCAGTTTGTGCTCCTGTGGCTGTCATATCACCCATTCCCAACAGACGCTCCACATATTTTCCAATCAAATCATTTTCCAGATTCACTATATCTCCTGCTTTCTTTTTCAGAAGAGTAGTCTCTTCTCCTGTATGAGGAATCACAGAAACCGAAAAGCTTTTTGGGGTAAGTCTTGCCACTGTCAGGCTGATTCCGTCAATGGCAATGGATCCTTTCTCAATAATATAACGCAAAATCTTTTCTGATGTTCCAATTTCTACCCACACCGCATTATCTTCCCTCTTCATAGAAAGAATGGTTCCTGTTCCATCGATATGACCTGCCACCATATGACCGCCAAATCTTCCATCTGCTGCCATGGCTCTCTCCAGATTCACCTTACTTCCTCTATGAAGACTTCCCAAAGAACTTCTTCTAAGAGTCTCTGCCATAACATCTGCGGTAAACTGACCATTGCGGATACTGGTTACCGTCAGACAGACACCGTTCACGGCAATACTATCACCAATTTTACTGCCCTGCAGCACAACTGATGCTTCAATAGTAAGGACAGCAGATTTTTCACCCATGGCAATAGCATAAATGGTTCCTATCTCTTCTATAATTCCAGTAAACATACTAGCCTCCATACAACAAAAAACCCCGAAAAAAATTCGGGGTAATACACTTACTTCAAATATAGACAAAGAAACCTCTATCTCGACTGCTTCTTTGCCACTTCATTCTCTTCTCTCATCCAGACTTTACTGTCGGCTTTGGAATCGCACCAAATCCTGTCATCGAAACGACTCACGGGCTTATGTAATTTAGATAGTAAATCATTTACTTTCTACAAAATACAAATACCGTCGATCGGGAATTTCACCCTGCCCCGAAGAAATATTCAGTTATACTTGGTCATTATAACTCTTCACAGAAATTTATACAAGCCCTATTTTTCTCTTTACATAATCTCCAGATTCTCATCCTCCTGCAAATAATCCACATCAAAATTCATAATCGCCCTATGTATGTCATCTATCTGCAGCTGCTGTGACTCGGAAAACTGATATTGTTCTAATTGGCTCCACAAAGCATCTAATTCATCAATGTCCATTTCCTCTGCTGCCATTTTAATTTTCTTTAAAATTTCCGTAATCTCTTCTTGAAATTCCTCTGCCATTTTTTTTGTTTCCTTATGAGAATCCATCTCTAATACGGAAAGCAACTCTTTATATGCATTCCATCTCTTTAAAAATATCGGTGTCATAGCCTCTAAAACAGGAATCTCATTATTTCTTGCAGCATCCTCTAATACCTTTGCCATACCCGCCAAAGGAATAATACCTATGGTAGCCGCAGAATTTTTCATACTATGAATCTTCGTACGATACTTCTTCCTTCCGTCCTCTGTTTGTATTTCATCAAACAAAGCTTCCAGTTCTTTCCCTTCATACCCAAGGCCGGATAAAAAGAAAGAGACCGTATCCATCATACTCTGCTCATCCTGAAAATGTGTACGGGCATATTTCCAATCCAATCCTTCCACCATAGGAAGTTCTGTTTCTGGATTACTTTTCTGGCTGACAGAACGCACCACAGGATGCAGCAAGGATTCATCCAATAGCTCTTCAATCATATCCTCCAGCTTCTTAAAGTCAATTGGTTTTTCTAAAAATGCCTGGAATCCTTCTTCTAAATACTTTTCCTTAGCACCTACAATAGCATTTGCCGTTAATATAACAACAGGCGCATTTTTAGAAGGAAAATCTTCCATTTTTTTCATAATTCGGAATGCTTCCACTCCATCCATCTCTGGCATCATATGATCCAAAAAAATAATATCATAAGCTTTCTTTGAAACCTTTTCCAAACACTCTTTTCCATTCTCTGCTTCATCAATCTGTATCTTGGTTGCCTTTAATAAGCCAGTGAATACTCTACGATTCATTTCATTATCATCCACAAGAAGAATTTTCGCATCCGGTGCTTCAAAGAAAGTCTGATGTTCATATTCCTCATCTGATACATCTATCTGGTTCATTTTTCCAATTGGAACGGTATCCACAATCTTTTGCTCCAATTCAAAGGAAAATTCAGACCCCTCTCCATAGATACTATTCACTTGCAATGCACTACCCAGCAAATTTAAAAGCTGCTTGGTAATACTCATACCAAGTCCGGTTCCCTCAATATTTCGATTCCGCTTTTCTTCAATTCGCTCAAAAGGCGTACATAATTTTTTTAAATCCTCCGCCTTAATACCAATCCCTGTATCTCTTACAGAAAAATGTAATTTTATCGTCTCCTCCTGCTCACAAGGACATTGCCAAATCTCTAATGTAACCCTGCCCTCATGGGTATATTTCACTGCATTGTTTAACAAATTCACCAAAATCTGTCTAATTCTAATATCATCACCTAATAAGCGGTTTGGAATCTCTTCATCAATAATAACCCGAAACTCCAGTTCTTTCATTTTTGCCTTGAAAGAAATCATAGTAACTACATCATTTATGACACTGGAAAAAGCATATTCACTGGAAATAATACTAAGCTTTCCTGCCTCAATTTTTGTAATATCCAATATATCATTAATAATGCTAAGTAAAGACTTTGCTGCTCCTTCTATATCCCTTGCATACTGTTTTATTGAAGCTTCTTTTGTCTCTCTTATAATCAATTCATTCATGCCTAAAACTGCTGTTATTGGTGTTCTGATTTCATGAGACATATTTGCTAAAAAGTTAGTTTTTGCCTGATTGGCATTATCCGCACGTTTCTTTTCCCGCTCTAACTGTTCCACTAACAAAGCATCTGGATTTTCTGTGGTTAAATAAATACCCAGATTAAGAACTACAATACCAAGACTAGTAATCAAAGCCTCCGGAACCATAATCTGATAAACAGCAATTGGTATTTCACTCAATAATGCCACATAAATCGCTTTCTTCTTTTTCAGCGGAATAGTCTTCTTGTAACAAATCAATAGCCTTACAATAAAAATCAAGTAAATAACCACACCAAAATACGTCATAAACGCAGCCGGACCATAGGAATAATTACTTTTTGGGGACTCAACATAATAAAGTGGCAAAAATATCACACCCAAAAGCGCCAGCCCAAGAGGAATAGAAGCAAAAGAATATCGTTTTATTTTTTTACCTAGTTCCTCTTCAATAATACTTTCCAGATATTTATATACCAGATAAAATAATGTCAACATTAAGCCCATATAAAAAATATGCACAATTCTGTTGGCAACAGGTGACACGATTTCCAAATGATTCACAGTATAGACAGAAATCACATCAAATATCAACTGAAAAAAGGAACAGCTCAATAAAACAGAAAACCACTTGGATGATTTGCTATTTTTATTGAAAGAAAAAAAGTAAAGCACTCCAATAATAAATATAATAATTGCACATGAAATCTGGTTTTTGTACATATAAAAATAACCGTTCCTTTCTAATAAACTAAATCTTCATCTCTAGCACAAATCCTTATTTTATACGCTAACTCTTATCTCCCAAGGATTTGTTCGATTTTTCTCATCAACACCTCCGGTTCTACCGGTTTTAAAATATATCCTGCCGGTCTTAAGGCTAATAGATTCATCACCTTTACTCTGGAGTCTACACTAGTTAAAAACACTACCGGAATCTCTTTTAACACAGAATCTGACTGAATTTTTTCCAGAACCTGTCTACCATTCATCTCTGGCATTTCGTAGTCTAATAAAATCAAATCCGGCAACTGTTTATGCATAGACGTAAATGCCTTTGCACCGGATGGCGCCACAGCTACAGAATATTTTTCCTCCAATATTCCTTTTATATTACGCAGCATCATCGCGTTATCGTCTACAACTAAAATATGAGACTTTTCATTAGATTCTGCCATTACCAAATTCTCTGAAGAGCCTTCCCCTTCAATAATTGCTTTGCACAACTCCAACACCCTTTTACCCTTAACCGGACGAATAATGGTATGAAACTGGCTGCCCTTACACATTCCTGCCCATTCCTCCAGTTCTACTTCAGTCCCTAAAATAATCACAGGAATATCAGCACACTCTTTTTTTATATACTCCAATAAATCTTTTATATCATGATTTCTTTCATCCAGACTAATAATAACCAATTCAGGAGAAACCTGCTTAATCTCATCATAGGAGCCATCCTCTGAATGATGATAATAGCTTACTTGAAACTGCCAGTTCAGTAACTGATATAACTCATTATTCTCTGTATTATCTTCACAACTAAAAAACACCTTACTTCTTTCCATAACCCTACCTCTTTCTTTTGTTCTTTTATCTTAATATTGATTTTCTTTCCATTATACCAAAAAAATGAGTAGTATTCTATTTAAATTTTTAGTTTCTTTTTTCTGTTTAAAATTCTGCATAAACTCCTTCTTTTCTGCTTATCCTAACAATAGAAAGGAGGTGGTTAGGATGGATATGGATAAAATCGTATGTAACTGTATGAATATCACCAATGGCATGATTAAAGATGCAGTTGACAATGGCGCCCGCACTCTGGAAGAGGTTCAGGAAGCCACTGGTGCCGGCACTGTATGCGGTGTATGCAATGACGACATTCAGCATCTCATTGATGAATTTGTAAATGAATAATTTTCTTCTTGTGTAAAAAAAGAACTGTCATATCAATATGGCAGTTCTTTTTTTACCAAACCTTAATATGGAGCATTATTTAATTCTAAAAAACTACTCAAAATATAAATTACGCATCACTATAATGATAACGACAAGCTAATATATAAATATTATCTGCATCAATTTTATATATCAATCTATCTTTATCATTAATACGTCTACTCCAAAAGCCAACCAAATTTCCTGTTAATGGTTCCGGCTTTCCAATCCCTTCATTTCCATTTCTACATATATCCGTAATCAAACTATTAATTTTTCTTAAAGTTTTCTTATCTTCCGTCTGCCAATAAACATAATCTTTCCAGCCATTTTCCGTAAATATTTTATTCATCCCGTTCTACCTCTATAAGCTTCTGAGTAGAAAAATATCCTTTTTCTAATTGAGACTTAGATTCCATTAACCAATCATAATTCGCTTTATCTCCCATTACATATGCATTCTCTATCAAATTATTATAAGATTCCTCAGATAACAAAACCACATTTTTATTATTCTTTCTTGTTACAATCATTGTTTCATAATCGTCTGTAACTCTATCCATATAGGTTTTCATATTTTCACGCAAATTTGTATAATTTACTGCTAACATTATTAACACCTCCCATTTTTACACCAAATCCAAGTACAATTTTCTGTACTTAGATTATATCGTACAATTTCCTGTACGTCAAATCACTTTTTTATTATATCCTATCCAAAATCCTATAACTACTTTTCCATTTTATCTCCCAAACCATTCACCAATATAAACAAAAACAAGCATTCCTACTAGAGAAACCACTATGTAGTACAAAAAAGTAAATAAACACCCTTTCAATGTAAGCTTTTTCCTCATAAAATAGGAACATCCACAAAAAAACATACATAATATACTTTGTATGCCAAAATATAAAAATAAATTTTCAACGATTCTATCAGCCATATATGGATTTCCCGGAATCTCCAGACTCCAGCGCGAACCACTTACTACATCAAATACTATGGTAACCAGAGCAGAAATTATCATACTGATAAAACCACTAATACAAACCATTCTTTTTTGTATCTTCATATCTTCCTCCGAGTTTCTTTAGGATTATATTCTCCTCATGCTTATTCCACATCATACTCCAACAAAATATCCTCCCCAAACATGCGTGTGCTCAGATTCTTACATTTCCATGCCTGCGCCGGCTCTTCCACTCCTAATCCAGTTACTGGAGAATATTTTCCCTGTCCACCAAAAAACTTCGGAGCAACATACACCTGAGCATGCTGTACGATTCCTGCCTCCAAAGCACTCTGATTTAAAGTTCCACCGCCCTCTAGTAGGATACTGTCTATCTTTTGCTCTCCCAGCTTCTCCATCAAATCGCTTAAATCAATACGACCTTCCTTCTCTTTCGTCTGCAATATCTGAACCTTCTTTTCCTGATACTGCCGGATAAGGCTTACATCTTGACTAACCGTTGCTATGATAGTCGTCACCTCTGATGCAGTTTTTACGATATTACTATCCAATGGTGTCCGCAAATGACTGTCACAGATAATACGAATAGGATTTCGTCCCTCTGGCAGGCGACAGGTCAGACTTGGGTTATCCAAAAGCACCGTCTGCACCCCTACCATAATTCCTGTCAGGGCATTTCTGGTTTCCTGTACATGAGTTCTTGCCTCTTCTCCTGTAATCCACTGGCTTTTTCCAGTATAGCATGCGGTTTTCCCATCTAAAGTCATGGCATATTTCATCACTACATAAGGTGTTTTAGTAGTGATAAAGTGGAAAAATACCGGATTTAAGGCATCACATTCCTCCTTCAAAAACTGGGTTTCCACTTCAATCCCAGCCTCCCGTAAAATAGACACCCCTTTTCCTGCCACTAATGGATTCGGGTCATCGGAACCAATATATACCTTACGGATTCCATGCTCAATTACCGCCTGGGTACAAGGAGGCTGCTTTCCATGATGACAGCAAGGCTCCAATGTTACATACATCTCTGCTCCAGTGGCATCCTCTGTCAGATTGGCAAAGGCATTTCTCTCAGCATGTAAATCTCCATATCTGGCATGATACCCCTCTCCAATAATTCTTCCTTCTTTCACGATAACCGCTCCTACCAATGGGTTGGGATTCACACGTCCAATTCCTTTTTTTGCCAGTTCAATGGCACGACGCATATATTCTTTTTGCATAGCTTACCTCGTTTCTACACTAATCTTCTCTTTTTTCTGCCGTTCTCTTTCCTGGCGGCTATAGACACATCCACAATAATCCTGCCGATATAAATCATATTCCTTAGAAAGCTCAATAGACTTCAAATATCCACCCTTTTTCTTAAAATCAGAAACCAAATATGGAATCTGATATTCCTCCGCCAGCATCAAACCAATTTCATTCAACTTTCCCGCATTTTTATGAGGACTGACAGAAAGTGTGGTGGTAAAGTAATCAAATCCTTCCTTCGCTGCATACTCAGCTGCCTCTCTCTGACGCAGTTCATAGCAGGCAAAGCACCGCTTTCCACCCTCTGGAGCGTCCTCTAGTCCTTTAGCAATTTCTTGAAATGCCTCTGGATTGTATCTGCCTTCCACAAAGGAAATGGGATATTTCACAGGTAAGGCTTCAATCAATCGTTTTTGCTCCTCCACTCTTTTCTCATATTCCCTCTGAGGAGCAATATTCGGATTATAATAAAAAATAGTAATCTTAAAATACTCTGCCAGATAAGAAAGGCAATAACTGCTACAAGGGGCACAGCAGCTATGCATTAACAAAGCAGGTACCTTTCCTTCCTTTTGCAAAGCATCAATGATTTTATCTAATTCTAACTGATAATTTCGTTTTATCATTTTTCATTGCTCCCTTTAAATTACTTCTTCCTCTTCGGCACAAACGCCTGAAACAACACCGTCTCTTTCGCTGCCTTCTTGGTTATGCCCATTTCCTTTCTGGCTTCTTTTGGTACGTAAGTGAAAAATACATTACTCACCAGAAGCACCACCACAAACATCCAGACAAATCCAGCTATGGCACCACCTAATTTATTCAGCTTTCCCACTACCGGAATATAATCTACCACCTTCAATATCTTGATTACCTGCATTAGTACAATCTGTATAATCAAAAATGCCACAAAAAACAAAAGAGAATAGGCAAGCCCCTCAGCAGTTTCCTGTAGCAGCGGCTCCGCCAGTTCTCCCAGATTCTTGGTAAACTCTGAATTTTCTCCATTCAAAATAGAAGAAAGGAGCAGTTTTCCTGCCCATTCCTTCCCTTCCTTTGCCACCATTCCAGCGCCAATATAGGAAACCACCGTCACAAGGATTCTGGCAATGGTCATAACCAGTCCGGTACAATATCCGGAAATCAATGACACCACCAGAACAATCCCAATGACCAGATCAATTAACTCTACATTTGTCATAGGCATTACAAAAGCACATCTGCCATGTCATACATGCCAGCAGCCTTTCCATTTAAAAACTTAGCCGCAGTTACAGAACCCTTTGCAAATACCGCTCTGGAATATGCAGTATGCTTAAAGGTAATGACTTCATCATTTCCTGCAAAAATCACTTCATGGTCACCTACGATAGTTCCACCACGAACCGCAGAAATTCCCAGTTCCTTCTTCTCTCTCTGCTGTCTCACCTGAGAACGGTCATATACATACTCAAACTGATTGTCCATTGCCTCATTTACAGAATCAGCCAATGCCAATGCTGTGCCAGATGGAGCATCCAGCTTTTTATTGTGATGCTGCTCTACGATTTCTACATCAAAGCCTTCTACACAAAGCTTCTGGGCCGCTTCCTTCAACATCTTAATTAAGAGATTGATTCCTAAAGACATATTGGCAGACTTTAATACTGCCACCTTCTTTGCAGTTTCATTCATATAAGCAATCTGCTCCTCGCTCATACCGGTAGAACACTCCACAATAGGAGTATTGGTTCTTACTGCATAATCCATTCTCTTTTCAAATTCATTGGCAGAGGAAAAGTCAATAATTACATCTGCCTCTACATCACAAGCATCAATATCTGTAAACACTGGATATCCATTGTCACGATTATCTACAATATCCACACCAGCTACAATCTGTGTCTGTTCATCTTCTGCTACGATGCCAGAAATCATCTGACCCATTCTTCCATTACAACCTACCATAATAATTCTTGTCATTTTCTCATTTCCTTTCTAAAGGGCAAAACCAGCCTTTTGCCCTGCAAGAATTGCTTCGCAATTCTTGTTGGTCTTCCACTACGTTTTGCGCAATTTCATATTCTATAATAAGGGACGCTGACCTTTGCCACCGCCCCTTTTTCCCTTGCTTATTGTCTATTATTCCATTACTTTTTAATCTACTACCTTAATTCCAGCGTTAATCATAGCCTGACGAAGTACTGCCTTATTGGCATCCTCCATCTCTGTCAATGGCATACGCAGGGAACCTACCTTATATCCCATCATATTCATAGCAGCCTTTACCGGAATAGGATTTACCTCGCAGAATAAAGCATCACATACTGGAATATACTTCAACTGCAATTTTGCTGCCTCTTCCACCTTACCTTCCATCACCTTCATAACCATATCATGGGTATCCTTTGGTGCCACATGGGAAAGTACGGAGATAACACCCTTACCGCCTAATGCCGTAATTGGTACAATCTGGTCATCATTTCCAGAATAAACATCAATCTTTCCTTCGGTAAGAGCTAAAATCTTAGCTACCTGAGAAATATCACCGGAAGCTTCCTTTACAGCCACAATATTGTCTACCTCTTTATTTAACTCAGCAATGGTCTTTGGTGCAATATTTACACCAGTACGTCCCTGAATATTATATAAAATCACTGGTAAATCAACACTTGCCGCAATCTGGGTGAAATGTGCCTTCAAACCATTTTGGGTAGCTTTATTATAATAAGGAGAAACTACTAATAAACCATCTGCTCCTGCTTTCTGTGCTTCCTTTGATAAATATACTGCTGTCTGAGTACAGTTTGAGCCTGTACCTGCAATAACTGGAACTCTTTTCTTAGTCATGTCCACACAAGCCTTAATGGTCTCCAAATGCTCCTCATGGGACATAGTAGAAGCTTCACCTGTAGTACCACAAACGATAATGGCATCTGTACCACCCGCAATCTGGTCATCTACAATGCGCTCCATCTCCTGATAATTAATGGTTCCATCCTCAAACATTGGTGTAATTAATGCTACACCGGCACCAGTAAAAATAGACATATGATTTCCTCCTTAAAATATATGTAATTCATATTGTATTGTTTTCTTAAAATTTGTATTGCTTCCTTAAAAAATCCAAGAGAACTTTTTATTACATGTCATCCTTTTCCAATTCAATTTTGGAAATAACATCCGCATATGGTATTAATTCCTCTGGAAGATTCTGCCCGGTCAATACAAGTCTTGTATAATCATCCCCTGTTTCAATCAGGCGAACAATATCTTCTATTGATATAATATTCAAATCAATGAGACCAAGAATCTCGTCTAGCACTAATACATCACATTCACCTGTATCAATAACCTTCTTCGCAAAATTTACTCCATTTAGGATATTCTGTGTTTCTTCCTTCTGCTGGGATGCCAGCAAATCCCGGAAAGAATCTTTTTCTTTCTCAAAACGAAATAATTTAATATCAGGCTCTAGTCTTTCCAAAAAGTTAAATTCTTCAGCGTCATTTCCTTTCAAAAACTGAATAATGATAACCGATTGTCCCAGACTTGCGGCACGGATACACTGACCTACTGCAGCGGAGGTCTTCCCCTTTCCATTGCCATAAAAAACCTGAACGATTCCTCTTTCCATCGCTTTAAACCTTGCCTTTCTGCCTTTCTGTAAAAAAAGAATGGCTATCAGATGACAGGACTCCCCATCATCAACTCTAGCCATTCTATCACATCTATTTCCAAAAATCTACCTAAAAAGACTTATTCTTCTTCCGAAGATTGATATTCCAGCTTACTTACAGACACCTCGTAAGCAATTCTTTTCTCATATTCCTCTTCGCTGATTTTTTTCTGATACTCTCTGCTCTGGATGCGTCCCCAAATCTGAACATGAGAACCAACCTCGAACTGGTCTGCATATCTGGCATTTCTTCCCCAGCAGATACATGGAATATAATCCGACTTTCCATAAGGACGGTTTACTGCCAGTAACACATCCGCAATCTCTCTTCCTAATGGAGTCTTACGATAAACTGGTTTCTTGCAGACATAGCCATCCAGGAAAATATGGTTTGGATCCTGTTCATCCTCTTCCAGGCTAATCAGCTCTGCTTCCCTTGCAAATACCGAAAGCACCAGACGATTTCTTGTCTCTTCATGGCGATTATAAGAACGGAACTGGCCGCTTGCTCTTAAAGTACAGCCTCTATAATCAGCCTTTACATCCAAAATTCTTTCTGACACCATCACTGGAATAATGTCACAGGAATTACTTAAACGACATACCTCAATATCCACTGTGTAAAAATCTTCTCCGTACACTGTGTGACTGTAAGTAAACTCGCTAATCACCTTTCCTGCAATAGTTACCTGATTGTTTGTGAATACCTTATCTAACATTTCCTTTTTGCCTCCCTTTTCTTCTGCAAATCCAAGGCAGATTTGCGTGCATTGTATTTTGTTTAATACATGTATACGTTTGCGGTTCCTCCTTTAGAACATAGTATGCCACATTTTTTCCAAAATATCCAAATATTTCTACCATCAAATTTCGACACTTCTTCGACAAAACTCATTCGACTTGCCTAAAGAAAACTCTCAAAATACTTGATTTTTGGTACTTTTTCTTACTTGTATAATCTCTCGATTATAGTATACTTATATTTTGTGAAGATTTTATTAAATATTAGAAAGGACTGCAAATTTATGAACATCAAGCGGGAAGACGTAAGAAACATTGCGATTATTGCCCATGTTGACCATGGAAAAACAACTTTAGTAGACGAATTATTAAAACAAAGCGGTGTATTCCGTTCCAACCAGGCGGTAGCAGAACGTGTTATGGATTCTGGTGATATTGAAAGAGAGAGAGGAATCACTATTCTTTCTAAAAACACCGCCATCACATATAAAGATACCAAAATTAATATTATTGATACTCCGGGACATGCTGACTTTGGCGGTGAAGTAGAACGTGTTCTAAAAATGGTAGATGGTGTTGTACTGGTAGTAGATGCCTTTGAAGGTTCTATGCCACAGACAAAATTTGTATTAAAGAAGGCTTTAGAGCTGGAGCTTCCAGTTATTGTCTGCATTAATAAAATTGACCGTCCGGAGGCTCGTCCAGAGGAGGTTGTGGATGAGGTCTTAGAATTATTTATTGACTTAGATGCCAATGATGAGCAGCTAGACTGTCCATTTATCTTTGCTTCTGCCAAGGAAGGAATTGCTTCCTATAATGCAGAGGAAACCGGTACAGATATGGTTCCATTATTCGATACCATTTTAGACTACATTCCGGCTCCAGAAGGCGATCCAGAAGCTGGAACCCAGGTTCTTATCAGTACCATTGATTATAATGAATACGTAGGTCGTATCGGTATTGGAAAGGTAGATAACGGCTCTGTAAAGGTGAATCAGGAAGTAGTGATTGTAAACCACCATGATGAATCCAAGGTTCAAAAAGTAAAAATCAGCAAGCTTTATGAGTTTGATGGACTTCAGAAGGTGGAAGTACAGGAAGCAGGCATCGGCTCTATTGTAGCTATTTCTGGTATTGCAGATATCCACATTGGTGATACTCTCTGCTCACCAGAAAATCCGGTAGCCATTCCATTCCAGAAAATTTCCGAACCAACTATTGCTATGCATTTTATGGTAAATGATAGTCCACTGGCGGGTCAGGAAGGAAAATTTGTTACCTCCCGTCATATTCGTGACCGTCTGTTTAGTGAGCTAAACTCTGATGTCAGCCTTCGTGTAGAGGAAACAGACAATATGGATAGCTTCAAGGTATCTGGCCGTGGTGAATTACATCTTTCGGTTTTAATTGAGAATATGCGCCGGGAAGGATATGAATTTGCAGTAAGTAAGGCAGAGGTTCTCTATCACACAGACGAACGTGGAAAGAAGCTTGAGCCAATGGAACGTGCCTTTATTGATGTACCAGAAGAATTCTCTGGAAGCGTTATTGAAAAGCTAAGCAATCGTAAGGGTGAATTACAGGGTATGGGTTCCATCGGTGGTGGATATACCCGTTTGGAATTTATGATTCCTTCCCGTGGTTTAATTGGATATCGTGGAGAATTTTTAACTGATACAAAGGGAAATGGTATCCTGAATACTATTTTTGAAGAATATGGCCCATACAAGGG
>CAZEFX010000049.1:0-19891 GCA_964511525.1 uncultured Jutongia sp. | reverse complement strand
GTTTTGGATGGAACACAATGTAAAAATATCACCATTACGAAATGCTATTTTAAAGGCTTTAACTATGGCTGTGGAAGTAATCATTTAAGCAAGAAGGATCAGTTTACAAATATGAAATTTACCAAGAATACCTTCGTAAATGCAAGAAAATATGCCATATGTCTTTACGGATATAAAAATGTTACAATTTCTGGTAACAAATTGAAAAATTGTGGAAGCTTATATCAGAATCAATATTCTACGGGGATAAAAGTAAAATAAAAAGTAAAAGTAATCCATGAAATAATAAAATTTTTTGTACATTGCTGACAAAAAGGCATTTTCTCAACGAAAATGCCTTTTCAAATGTTGAAATTTATGATAAATTGGTTTCCGTGAGATTTTTTCTTATATGAAACTATGAAAATGCGAAGAGGGGCATACCATACATATTTTATTGCAGAATGCCCATAGCACCGCAAAGGAAAAGGAGTTAGTAAGATGATTAAAGTTGTTAAATTTGGTGGAAGTTCTTTGGCAAGTGCAACTCAGTTTGCAAAGGTTGGCAAAATTATTACCTCAGATCCAGAGAGAAGATATGTAATTCCAAGTGCTCCGGGTAAGAGAAATGACAAAGACACCAAGGTAACAGACATGTTATATACCTGCTATGGCTTAGCAGAGGAAGAAAAGGATTTCAGTAAGGAATTAAAGAGAATTAAAGAGCGTTATGAAGCAATTATTAATGGTCTTCATTTAAAGCTTTCTTTGGATGATGAGTTTGATAAAATTGAGAAGGATTTTAAGGCAAAGGTTGGTTCTGACTATGCTGCATCCCGTGGTGAATATTTAAATGGTATTATCATGGCGAATTATCTGGAGTATGAATTTGTAGATCCAGCGGAATCCATTCGTTTTGACGAGGAAGGAAACTTTGATGCAGATTTGACTCATAAATTATTAAAGAAGCGTCTTGCAAATGTAGAAAGAGCAGTGATTCCAGGATTCTATGGTGCTTATGAAGACGGAAAGATTAAGACATTCTCCCGTGGAGGTTCTGATATTACTGGTTCCATCGTAGCAAGAGCGGTACATGCAACCAGCTATGAGAACTGGACAGATGTATCAGGATTCCTCATTGCAGACCCACGTATTATTGATAATCCACAGCCAATTAAGATTATTACCTATAGAGAGCTGCGAGAGTTATCTTATATGGGTGCCAGCGTACTTCATGAAGATGCCGTATTCCCTGTTCGTAAGGCAGGTATTCCAATTAATATCCGTAATACCAATGCCCCAGAGGATGAAGGTACTTGGATTGTAGAAAGCACCTGTCATCATTCTAAATATACCATTACCGGTATCGCAGGTAAGAAGGGCTTTGTAGCTGTAAATGTAGATAAGGATATGATGAACTCCGAAATCGGTTTTGGTCGTAAGGTTTTAAGTGCATTTGAAGAAAATGGTATTAACTTCGAGCATATGCCATCTGGAATTGATACCATGACTGTATTCGTACATGAGCCGGAGTTTGAGTCTAAGGAGCAGAAGGTAATCTCTGCCATTCATCGTCTGGCACAGCCTGACAGCATTGAGTTAGAGTGTGACTTAGGCTTAATCGCTGTAGTTGGTCGTGGAATGAAGTCTAACCGTGGTACTGCAGGCAGAATTTTCTCTGCATTAGCACATGCAAACATCAATGTAAAGATGATTGACCAGGGTTCTTCAGAGTTAAATATTATCATTGGTGTCAGCAACAATGACTTCGATAATGCCATTAAAGCAATTTATGATATTTTCGTAACAACACAGCTATAAATTTTTCATAATATCAATTATGGATAGTGACGCAGAAAAAGGTCATATATGTTTCCGTTTCGTGGACGCCTTGCGGCTTGAGATGAACTACGCAACGGTGCATAAGATTGTAGTACTTACTTGCGCAAGTATTACAATCTAAGCACCGGCGAGTTCAAACACCACTCAATCGGAAAATATATGACCTTTTTCTGCTGTGCACTGGCTACTTCATAATTTGATATTTTGAAAATTATTGATACTTACAAAAAAGCTGTTTTTTCAAGAAACTTCATATTGTCATTGTAAATTCAGCCGTTTTGTCAAAGAAAATTTCTCCATCCGAAGCATATATTAAAGAAAAACGTGCATAATTCATAAATATATTAATTGGATTTAAGGAGGAATTTCTATGGCAGCTTTGCATATAACAGAGGAAAATTTTGAGAAGGAGGTATTGCAGTCAGAGGTACCAGTGCTTTTGGATTTCTGGGCAGAGTGGTGTGGTCCCTGCCAAATGCTGGCTCCAGTTTTAGAAGAGGTTTCTAATGAGGTGACTCAGGCAAAAATCGGAAAGGTTAATGTAGAGGAATGCACTCAATTAGCAGATCAATTTCATGTAATGAATATTCCTACTCTTGTTTTAATGAAAAATGGACAGGAACAAGAACGAGTAGTTGGCTACATTAATAAAGAAGAAATCGCAGCTTTAATTAAGAAAGGCTAGACTTGGACTGGAAACAGGAGGAAGGCTGAAATGTATGATGTGATTATTGTAGGGGCTGGAACTGCAGGATTATCCTCAGCAATCTATGCACTTCGGGCAGGAAAGTCAGTTTTAGTGTTGGAAGGGAATTGCTATGGCGGGCAGATTGTTAATACACCGGAGGTAGAGAATTATCCGGGAATAAAGAAAATTTCTGGATTTGAATTTGCGAAAGGTTTGTATGAGCAGGCGGTGGAATTAGGAATGGAAATGAAATATGCCAAGGCTTTGGGAATCTATGAAGTAGAATTAGAAGCAGCCAGTCAGGAAAAAAAGCTGTTTTGCGTAGAAACCGCAGAAGAAAAAATTAGGGGCTATAGCTTGATTCTGGCTACAGGAGTGACAAAGCGCCCATTAGGTGTAGATAGAGAGAAGGAATTTATAGGGAAAGGAATATCCTATTGTGCCACCTGTGATGGCGCATTCTTCAAAGGAAAGGATGTGGCTGTTGTAGGAGGAGGCAATACCGCTTTGGAGGAAACATTTTACCTTTCCAATTATTGTAGAAAGGTTTATGTGGTTCATCGGCGGGATGAGCTTAGGGGGGAGGAGAAACGCTGGAATCTCTTAAAGGAAAAAGACAATGTAACCTTTGTTTTAAATTGCCAGATAAAAGAATTACAGGGAGAAGAATATTTAGAAGGTATTCTTCTTTGGGATAAAAAAGAACAGAAAGAAAAAGTCCTGTCCGTTTCAGGGGTTTTTGTTGCCATTGGACAGATGCCGGATAATGAAGCTTTTCAAGGCTTGGTAGACTTAGATGAAAGTGGCTACCTTCTGGCTGGGGAAAACTGTCATACCAGCGTAGAGGGCGTATTTGCTGCAGGAGACTGTCGGAGTAAAAAGGTTCGTCAGCTGACTACAGCGGCAGCGGATGGAGCTGTAGCTGCCCTTGCTGCCTGCGAGTATGTGGAAAGCTGAGAAGGGGGATTTAATATCAGGAATTTTTCCGAAAAGCCATAGGTGATTTGCCTGTGGCTTCTTTAAATTTACTGGAAAAATAGTTGGCATCCGAAAAACCACAGTGAATGGCGACTTCTGTTATAGGAAGGTCTGTACTAATAAGCAGCTGGGAGGCATGCTGGATTCTCAAGGTATTAATGTATTTTAACGGACTAGTACCATAGATTCCATGAAATACCCGTCGAAAATGCCTTGTAGACATATTTGTCATTTCAGAAAGCTTTTCGATGCTGATGTCCTCCCGAAAATGACGTTCCATATATGCAGCAGGATTGGCAAGAGAAAGATAATCGCTTTCTTCCTGTTGGGCAGGTACTTCGTATAGACGGGAAAGCTTGGTAATCATTTGCAAAAACAGACTGGTAATCATAGTTTTATACCCATTAGGATGGGTAGTGTATTCCTGATGGAGTTGTACCATAAGCTGGTTGATTTCGTTGAAATCCTTTGGGGAAAGAGAAAGGCATTCCTGAAACCCCTTTTGTCTGGTTAATGCAGGCTCAAGAACAAAGAGTGCATGGAAACCGGGAAGTCCCTTTAAATCATTTTGTGATGGCAAAAAATAAGAAGGACGAAACATAATATTACAAATGCGGAAATGATTGGTGTGTTTGTAACCGTGAGATGTGTTTTCATTAATTACAAATACATCTCCTTTTTGCAGAGGATAATCTTCGCCATTGACTATATGAGTAGCAGAACCGCCAAGAATAATCACTAGCTCCGAAAAATCTGCATGAGAGTGAATAAACATGGCTTCATCATGCCGCCCATATTGTATAAAAAAAGGAAAATCTGTTTCCTTGCAGAAAAAATCTAAATACATATCATTTGCCATAGTATTTCCTCCAAATTCCTATCCCAAATAGTAAAAAATAACTGCTGTTTTTATAGAAATTGTATCATAAAAAAACATGTCCGAAAAGTAAAGATTCTTGTCCGTATTATACTAGTTGTGGTGGCAAATTTAAATTAGAATAGGTGATAGAAAATGAGGAAAGAAAAATACAAAAAACAAAGATATAAAGAAGAAAAAGTAATATGTAATTTTAAGTCAGACATAAGTGCAAAAAAGCACAGAAAGTGAGGTTGTTATGGCAAATCCATACCTTCCTAATTGGGAATATGTACCAGATGGAGAACCAAGAGTGTTTGGAGACAGAGTTTATGTATATGGCTCGCATGACAGGGTAGACTCAGAAGCCTTTTGTGATTATAAGCTAAAGGTTTGGTCGGCGCCGTTGGATAATTTAAATGAGTGGGTATGTCATGGAGATGCATTTCATACCAGAGAGGATAGAGATCATACTTCCGATGTAGATTGGACAGATGATCTTTTGTTTGCACCAGATGTAGTGGAAAAGGATGGAAAATATTATTTATATGCCTATATCGTAAATGCAAAGGGCTGTGTAGCAGTCAGTGACAGACCGGAAGGACCCTTTAAGCTGATTTCCAAGTATAAGTATAATGTAAAGAAGCATTATGATGATGGAACATTTATTGATCCGGGAACGCTAGTGGATGATGATGGCAGAGTGTATGTATATTGCGGTTACTTAGGCTCCTATATGTGTGAACTGAATCCGGACAATATGTACGAAGTGATTGACGGAACCTATCAGGAAGATATTATCCCGCTGGATAAGGATAAATCCTGTGATGAAGATCCAGGCGGATTTTTTGAGGCATGTTCTCCCCGTAAGGTAGGAGATACCTATTATATGATTTATTCCCCGAAGCTGGGCAGCCGTCTGGCATATGCTACCAGTAAATCTCCAACAGGACCATTTGAGTATCGGGGCTATATTGTAGATAATGGAGTAGATTATCCCGGTGGAAATAATCATGGTTCAATTTGTAATATTAATGGACAATGGTATATTTTTTATCATAGAATGACTAATGGAACCATGATGTCCAGAAGGGGCTGTGTGGAACGGATTGAAATTTTGCCGGATGGGACGATTCCAACTGTAGAAATGACCTCCCTTGGATTTGAAACGGCTTTAAATCCTTACCGTATCACTGAGGCGGATACAGCTTGTGTATTAAGAGGAAATTGCCTGATTACCGAATTAAATACCTTTACCAGAGTGATTACCAATATTACAGACCAAAGTGTTATGGGATGGAAATATTATGACTTCGGTGAAGATTATACCAATGGTACTATGGAATTGGAACTAAATCTGATTCCAAGAGGATGTAGCGGAAAGATTCGTGTCTATATTGATGAGGTGGCCGAAGAAAATGAAATCGGAGCAGCAGAATTTCAGCATGGAACCAATATTGCAAAATGTGTTACGAAGCAGGTTACAGGAAGACATGCAGTATATTTCAAGGCAGAAGCCGCCTATGAAGGATGGGCTAAGGACTTTTTTTCAGGAAGACAGTTATTTGACTTAATATCTTTTGCTTTTAAGAAGTAAATGTTAGAATTGTAATGATAGAAAGGATGGAAAGAAAATGAAAATTTCAAACCCAGTAGTTAGAGGCTTTTATCCAGACCCAAGTGTATGTAAGGCAAATGGAAAGTATTATATGGTGTGTAGCTCCTTTGAATATTTTCCGGGAGTACCCTTATTTGAAAGTGAGGATTTAGTAAACTGGAACCAGATTGGTTACTGTCTCACTAGAAAGAATCAGGTGGATTTATGCCAGATTACTAGTTCTGGCGGAGTGTTTGCACCAACCATCCGTTACCATGAAGGCAGATTTTATATGGTAACTACCAACGATACCTATCACAAAAACTTTTATGTATATACAGACGACATTTATGGGGAGTGGTCTGATCCAATATTTGTAGACCAGGGCGGAATTGATCCATCCTTATTTTTTGAAGATGGAAAAACCTATTTTATGAGTAATGGAAGTGATCCAGAGGATGGAAACGGATGTATCTTCCAGTGTGAAATTGATATTACCACAGGAGAACGTCTTACCGAAAGCCGTCCAATCTGGAAGGGAAATGGTGGCCGTTATCTGGAGTCTCCGCATCTGTTCCATTTTGGGGACTGGTATTACCTTACTGCAGCAGAAGGTGGTACAGAATATGGACATATGATTACCTATGCAAGAGGTAAGAGTCCATATGGTCCATTTGAAAGCTATGCTCAGAATCCAGTTCTAACCAACCGTAATCTTGGTGGTCATCAAAGTCATCTTCAGGGACTTGGACATGGTGATTTGGTTCAGGATGATAAGGGAAATACATTTATGCTTTGTCTTGGTTTTCGTATCCAGAGTGACTGGATGCCATATCATCATTTAGGAAGAGAAGTATTTTTAGTGCCAATTCATTGGGATGAGGACGGCTGGTTTCAAGCAGGTGTCAATGGAACGGTAACCAAAGAAATGGAAATGGATATTGTTACTACACAGGATTACACTGGAAAATATGATGTGACTTTTCGGAAAATGAAAGAAGAAGGTGTAAGATGGCGTCATTTAAGAGAGTATCATGCAGAAAACTATGAGTTTATGGAAAATGGAGTTCGTTTAAAGGGAAACCAGTTTACCTTAAATGATGTGGATGCCCCAGCATTTTTAGGTGTTCATCAGTCAGAATTTAATACAGACCTTCAGGTAGAACTTTCCAGTGAGGCTTTAGAAGCAGGTATCACTTTCTATCTGTCAGAGTACCATCACTATGATTTGGCAATGGTTTGTCAGGATGGGAAAAAGAAGCTTCTTCTTCGTCTTGTTATTGGTGATGCAAAAGCAGTGGTAAAGGAAGTAGAGATTCCGGCAGAGCAGGAAAAGGTAAGCTTACATATCGTTTCTGATCCGGCAAAGTATACGTTCTATGGAAAGCTTGGTGGAGAAGAAATAGAAATGGGAAGTGCAAGAACCCAGTATCTTTCTTCTGAGGTTGCCGGAGGATTTACCGGAGTAGTTATGGCAATGTATGCAGTAAATTCCGATGGACAGGAGAAATGGGCTGAATTTACTGGATTAAACTGGAAACAGTGGGAAGAGTAGATGCTTTGGAGGATGGGAAATGAAGAGAAGCCAAGAGATAGATTTGAAACGGATTCAGGTGCTGGATGGTTTCTGGAAGGATAAGATGGAACTGGTTCGCAGGGAAGTGATTCCTTATCAATGGAGAGCTTTAAATGATGAAATCCCAGAAGCAGAGCCAAGCTATTGCATGAGAAATTATAAAATTGCCGGAAAAATTCTTCGAGGAGAGATACAAAGAAAAATAAAAAGAGAGATGGTATTTCAGCCTCTTCCTACTTCGTCAGATAATATGGAGGAGACGTTTTATGGCTTTGCCTTTCAGGATACAGATTTTTCTAAGTGGATTGAAGCTGTGGCGTATTCCCTGACACAGCATCCGGATGAGGAACTGGAAAAAACAGCAGATGCTGCTATTGATGTGGTATGTCAGGCGCAGCAGGAGGATGGCTATCTGGATACCTATTTTATTATTCGGAATCCAGAAGGAATCTTCTCTAATTTAAGAGATTATCATGAGTTATATTGTTTTGGACATCTGACCGAGGGAGCGGTGGCATATTATCAGGCTACCGGTAAGGAGAAACTTTTGAAGGCAGCAGAACGGTTTGCAAACTATATTGCAAAGCATATTGGACAGGAACCAGAGAAGCTGCATGGATATCCAGGGCATGAAGAAGCAGAGCTTGCCTTAATGAAGCTTTATAAAGTCACTGGAAAAGAAGAATATATGAAGCTGGCAAAATATTTTATAGACGCCAGAGGAAATCAGCCATATTTTTTTGATTTGGAACATCCGGAAGATGCACCACAAAAGGTCTCTTCTACGGAGGACATAAGCTTTGCAGGGCAACAGGCAGAGGAGGAACGGTATCAATATTATCAATCCCATCGTCCCGTAAGACAACAGACAGAGGCGGTAGGACATGCTGTCCGGGCAGTCTATTTATATACCGGTATGGCAGATGTGGCAAAGTCCACAGAGGATCAGGAACTGGTTCAAGTCTGTGAAACCTTATGGAAGAATATTACGAGCAAGAAAATGTATATTACAGGAAGTATTGGCGGAACTCATTTAGGTGAAGCCTTCAGTCATGAATATGACTTGCCGGGAGACACGGCATATGCGGAAACCTGTGCAGCAATTGGTTTGGTGTTTTTCGCTCACCGGATGCTTCTGCTCCAGCCAAAAAGCCAATATGCTGATGTGATGGAAAAGGCTTTGTATAATGGCATTTTAAGTGGAATGGCATTGGATGGAAAAAGCTTTTTCTATGTAAATCCATTGGAATGTCGTCCAGAGGATTGTCGGATGGATGGAAGAAAGCAGCATGTGAAGCCTGTACGGCAAAAATGGTTTGGCTGTGCTTGTTGTCCACCAAATCTGGCAAGATTGATTAGCTCCATTGGCAGCTACGCCTTTACAGAGACTAAAAATATTTTATTTGTTCATCTATATCTTAATGCCTATGTAGAAAAGGAAATTCTTGATTCAAAGGGTGAGAAGAAAAAGATTTCTATTGAAATGAAGGGAAATATGCCTTGGAGTGGAAAGCTTTCCATAAAAGTACAGGGACTGGAGGAGGGTGACAGATTACAGCTGGCGGTAAGAGTGCCTGAATGGTCTCAGGGATTTTTTGTGGAAGAAAAGTTCTATGAAAATCTGGAAGAATGGGAAAAGCAAGGAGGCAAAGCAAAGGATGGCTATCTATATATTACCCCTCAGAGAAGTGGAAGGATTTCTTTGGAATATACAATGCCTGTCCGATTTGTCCGTGGTAATCCAAAGGTCAGGGAAACTGCTGGACAGGTGGCTTTAATGCGTGGTCCCGTTGTATATTGTCTGGAAGAAGTGGATAATGGAAAGGATTTACATTTATTGCAGGCAGATGTGTCTTCCTTGCCAGAAGAGCAGCAGGAACAAATTTGTCAGGAGTCTGTAATGACGGTGCGAACAAAAGGTTACCAGGAGGTCTATCCAGAATCAGAGGAACTCTATATAAGGGAAGAAGAAAACCCGCTTCTTCCAGTAACATTAAAATGGATTCCTTATTATGCCTGGGCAAATCGTGGTGAAAATGAAATGCGGATCTGGGTTCGGAAATAAAAACAGGAATCCTTAAATTACAAAATACCAATTTAGAACGGAACAAGGGCAGTCACTTTGAAAAAGGTGTCTGCCCTTGACATTTGAAAAAAATATCATTAGTATTTTTAAGGATGTTCAAAATATGGGAGCGATTATGGAAAAAGAAGAAGTTTTATTTAGAAAAAGATTAATAGATTTGGCAGAGCAGTCCTATCGGAATAGTCAATATACCTTTACTGCATTTTTGACTCCGGGGGAACAGGACATTTTTTACCAGATGCAAAGAGAGTTAAAAGGGGTAGAGTGTACGCTTTTTGGCGGAGTAGAGGGCTGTGAGCGTCAGGTGTTACGGTTTGGGGGAGAGGAAAGTCTGGGATATGATATGGAGTTTCCTATTTGTTGTATTGAAATACGACCTTCTCTGGCAAAGTTTTCGGACAAGCTGACTCACAGAGATTATCTGGGTGCGCTAATGAATCTTGGTATTACTAGAAATACCATCGGGGATATTATGCAAAGAGAAAAATGTGCTTATTTGTTTTGTTTGGATAAGGTGGCAGATTTTATTTTGGAGAATCTGACCCAGATTAAGCATACCAGTATAAAATGCACACGTCTGGAGGAAATGCCGGAAGCAGTGCAGCCACAGAAGGAAGGTGTAAATCTGGTGGTAACCAGTGTGCGGACGGATGTTATTGTGGCGAAGCTGTATCATCTGTCTCGAAGCCAGAGTCTGAATCTGTTTCGAGAAAAGAAAATATTTGTCAATGGAAGACAGATGGAAAATAACAGTGGTATATTAAAGGAACAGGATGTGGTTTCTGTCCGTGGATATGGGAAGTTTATTTATGAAGGCTGTTCCCATGAGACCCGGAAGGGAAATCTAAATATTAAGCTTTCCAAATATGTATAGAAAGGTGGTAATCTCATGGGAAAGAAAGTGATTTTTCATATTGATGTTAATAGTGCTTTTTTGTCCTGGGAGGCTGTACACCGCATACGGGATTTAGGAGAGACTATAGATTTACGTGAAATAGACTCTGCTGTAGGAGGGGATATTTCTAAGCGGCATGGAATTATTCTGGCGAAGTCTGTTTCTGCAAAGAAGTATCAAGTAAAAACGGGAGAACCCATTACAGAGGCATTAAAAAAATGTCCTCATCTAGTTCTGGTTCCACCGAATCGTCCTATATATGAAGAGTTTTCTCAGGCATTTATGGAGATTTTACGCCAATATTCCCCTTCAGTGGAGCAGTATAGTATTGATGAAGCCTTTGTGGATATGACAGGGATGGAGCTTTTGTTTGGTGAGCCCATAGAGTCGGCACATCGAATCAAACGTCAGATATATGAGGAGTTAGGATTTACTGTAAATATTGGAATTGCCGGGAATAAGCTTTTGGCAAAAATGGCAAGTGATTTTGAGAAACCGGATAAGGTACATACATTGTTTTTAGAAGAAATAGAGGAAAAAATGTGGCCGCTGCCTGTGGGAGAATTATTTTTCGTAGGGAAATCTACAGAAAAAAAGCTTCATACATTGGGCATTAAAACCATTGGCCAGCTGGCAAAAAGTGACCGGGAGCTTTTGAAATCCCATTTAAAAAAGCATGGAGAAGTAATTTGGGACTTTGCCAATGGGATTGATGTTTCTGATGTAACATCTAAATCTACGGAAAATAAAGGCTATGGCAATAGCACCACCATTCCTTTTGATGTAAAGGATCCTGAGACTGCAAAAACGGTATTACTATCCTTGGCGGAAACCGTTAGTGCCAGACTTCGGGAGCATGGGGTGAAAATCGAAGTAATTTCTGTACAGATTCGATACTCTGATTTAACTAGAAATTCCCATCAATGTGTGTTAAATAGTGGAACCAATGTTACCGATGAAATTTATCATACTGCCTGTCGGCTTTTTGATGAATTTTGGGATGGAACCCCTATTCGCCTGCTGGGAATCCAAACCAGCAGGATTTCCGAACAGGGGGATTATCGTCAGATAAATTTATTTGAAAACGAAGAAAAACACGAAAAGCTGCAAAAATTGGACCAAGCCATGGACAAAATCCGGAACCGCTATGGCAAAGATGCCATCAAACGGGCATCCTTTATGCAGGAAGAGTGATATATGCTATCCAATTAACTAGGGAATGCTGGAATACAGCTAGTTTTGTTTCTTGTATTCCAACATTTTGTCGTATTGCTCATACATTTTTTGCACGCCATTTTCCAGAAGATAGTAGTGGCTTATATAAGGTACTAGAAGAATAAGCAGTGGGATTAATAAAGCCACTAGGCTGGGATGGAAAGAAATGACCATCCCTACCAGAGTCAGTATGGTCATTAGGGCGAAGAGTACCGTAACAATCAGGTGTATCATCCGTTCATGCTGAAAAAATTGGATTTGGATTAAATGCTCTGAAATTACTTCGTCCCAGTTAGTATCATTGGCTGGATTCTCTAATAGCTTAGAAATTCTATCTAAATAATCTAAAATACGTTTTTTCATTTCCTATCCGTCCTTTCTTTTTCAACTTCATTAGAACTTTATTGTTTTTACAAAAGTAGTATTTATCTATTGATTAAATGGTAAGGTTTTTTTCCAGATTTTTCAACATAAATGTAAAATTATTATGAACGATTTGTCATTCCATAGACAAATTATAGAAAAAAGTGTATCATTAAAATAATGATGTGTCATAGTATGGCACAAATAACGGAACGTGCTGTAGAGGGCAGCAGAGAAAGGAATATTGTACACTATGAGTAAGTTATCGAAGGTATTTTTGAAGCCGGCAAAGTGTGGATTGGATCTGGGAGATGGCAGTGAAAGGGCGGAGTATGTCAATCAGGATTATATTTTAAACACACTGGGACGTCCTCATAGAAATATTGGAATTATGTATACATATTATCCAAAGGACAAAGAGTGGCCGGAGCGTATTAGTGTGGCGTGTAAGGATATGGAGATTCATTTTCAGTGGGATTATCCATATGATGATTATTTTCCATACCGGGGTGGTCTGGATGGAGATACAAAGGGACAGCCTTTTGAGCAGATGAGAGATATTCGTCGTCATGGACAGGATGTGGCATTGACATTAACCATTGACTGTTCTTTGTCAGATGATTATCTTCGTCAGATAGCAAAGGAGTTAAAACCATTTGGAAGGATGCGCCTTCGCATTAATCATGAATGTGCAGGTGACTGGTTTACCCATAATCAGCGTTTTTCCTATCAGGAGGTAGGGGACTTCTTTGTACGGTTTGCAAAGATCGTTAAAGAAGAAGCACCAAATATTTCTCTTGTATTTTGTGGTGGTTCTGTCAAGGATTTGCAGGCTGAGGATAGCGAAGTGGAATATGAGAAGGAGTTTACTCAGGCTTTTGATGTAGCGGATATCTGGTCTAACGATTGTTATCTTGCATTACATTATGGCTGGCCCTTTGATGTATGTGAAAAGGGTGGCAATAGCTATGCAGTAACTCCGGTAGATCGTTTCTTTGAGAGGTTAAATAAGACATCCAAAAGATTGACCAAAGTAAATCATGGAATCTGTAAACCCTTTGTTATTTCAGAATTTAATACAGATGGTGATGTGACAGGACCAAGAAAACAGGGGGATTCCATAAAACGTTTCGTGGAAAAGCTGAAGCAGGAGGATGCAGGCTGGTTTGACGGATTCTCTATGTACCAGTTTAGGGACAGAGGTCGTTTGGGATTGGAGATAGAAGACCCAAATAATTCTTCGGTAGGTATTCCACAGCCGATATTAAAGGATTATAAGGAGATTTTAAAGGATCCGTTCTTCCTGCCACAGACGGAAGAAAAAGAAGAGGTACAGCTTCCGGTGCAGCTGCGCTGGGGAGGTGCAGAGGATGCAGAGGGGCTGGCAATTTCTTTGAAATTAGAAAAGACTCCGGAATTTTGTGAGATAACCGTTCAGGAAGAATTAAATCTCATGATAGAACTAAATGGAAGATGGTTCTATAAAGCACCGGGAACAAAGACCATAGATTTGATGCCGGCATTTTTTGAAAATCCAATGGAACCAGACACAGAGTTGACATTGAAAATATTTGCCCCACCGGCATCTGGGGAAAATGATCCATCCCAAGGTGAGGATTGGAGCACAAACTACTATTGTAATATGGAAAAAATGCCAGAATTGCGAATTCGTTATGAATCGGTTCAAGATGTGTAAATAGAAAAAATATGTATTAGGAGGTTATTACTATGAGAAGTATACGTACAAAAATATTAGCACCGGTTGTTATTTTAGCACTACTATGTATCATATACGCTATATGGGGAATGGTATCTACAGGAACTGCAAGAGATGCCAGCCATGAAGTGACTCAGGTGCATATGTCAGCTATTCAGTCTCTTGACCAGATGGCAGAGGATTTTCAGGCAATGCAACGATTGCTGTTAAAGCACTTCTTTATGGGAAATGCAGAAATGGCAGCAGAGGTAGAAGCACAGATTGAAGAGGTTAGTACCGCTGTGCAGACAGATATGGAATCTTATGAAAAGAATTTGACTACCAAGAAGGAGAAGGAAACATTTAAAGCGTTCCAAGAAAAATATATTGCTTTTAAAGAACTTTATGATCAGGCTTTAAAGCATAGTATAGATAATGAAAAGAATTTGGCAATTGAGATTGCAAACTATGATTTGGCAGATATTTCCGCAGAGATGGAGGAGATTATTGATGCTTTAGTTGAAGAAAGAAATGGCAGTGTAGAAAAGGCCATTCAGAAGCAGGAGAGCGTTTTTGATAGTAATATTGGTTTAAATACTGGTATGATTGTGGTTTCCATCATTTTATGTATATTAACGATTGTTATCATTATGCTTACTGTATTAGCTCCAATAGCTAAGTCAAATAGACAGTTAAAGCAGATTATTCGTAAGTTAGAAAACAATGAGTGTGATTTATCTGAAAGAATTGCTATTAAATCAAAGGATGAAATCGGACAGTTAGTTGGAGGAATTAATGCATTTTTAAGTGCATTGCAGGGAGTTATTGGAGACGTATCTGGTAACTCTGATAACTTAAATAGAGTTATTGATAATGTATCTCAGAGCTTATCGAAGGTAAATGGTTCTTCCTATAATGTATCAGCAGTTATGGAAGAATTATCGGCATCCATGGAGGAGGTTTCAGCTACCATTACAACCATGGATAAAGATGCAGGGGATGTAAGTACCAGCATTGAAGCCTTTAATAAAGTATCAGCAGAGTTGTTAAGCTATTCTCGTCAGATGCAGGAACGTGCTGCCGGATTGGAGCGCACAGCAGTAGAAAGTCAGAGTACTACCAATGAAATGGTAGGAGAGATTGTAGAAAAATTGGAGCTTGCTATTGAGCATTGTAAGAGCGTAGAGCAGGTTGAGACCCTTACCAATGATATTTTGAGTATTTCCAGCCAGACCAATCTGTTAGCATTAAATGCATCTATTGAGGCAGCAAGAGCTGGTGAAGCTGGAAAAGGTTTTGCAGTGGTGGCAGATGAAATTCGACAGCTGGCAGATAGCAGCAGGGCTACTGCAAATGATATTCAGCAGATTAATGAAACCGTTGTGGCGGCTGTCAATGAGCTGAGTGGAAATGCAAACCGCATGGTAGAATACATTAATCAGACAATTATGCCGGATTATGACAGTTTTGTTGATGTTGGTCAGCAATATGCTCAGGATTCCGAATATGTCAATGATGAAATGACACAATTTGCTCAAAGAACTATGGAACTGACAAATATTTTGAATGATTTAATTGATTCTATTGGAAATGTTTCTACTGTAATTGAACAGAGTGCTCAGGGCGTAGGAAGTGCAGCAGAGGGTACAGCAAATCTTTCCGGTGAGATTGGAGAAATCGGAAATCAGATGGATAGCAGTGCACAGGTTGCAGAGCGAATGAGAGAGCAGTGTAATCGTTTCATTGTATAATGGTAGTATAAAAAAGAGTAATGACAGGAAGAGGAAATAAGTGAAATGCTTGTTTTCTCTTCCTTTTACAGGCATAAGAGGATAAGAAAATTGAAACAAGATTAAATCCGAAGTTTATAAATTTTACATAAATTTTACATAGAATGTGTTTTTAATTTACATGATATAGTTACTATAGAAAATGGAAATAATTTAGAAAGTAAAATGCATAAGAGAAACATTTGTATAAGAGGAGAAAAAAATGGATTTATTTAGTGTATTAACCATGGTTGGTGGCTTGGCCTTGTTTTTATATGGTATGCATATTATGGGGGATGCTCTGGCAAAGACATCTGGTGGAAAACTGGAACAGATTTTAGAGAAATTTACGTCTCATCCACTTTTGGCTGTGTTGCTGGGATGTGCTGTAACAGCAGTTATCCAATCGTCTTCGGCTACAACTGTAATGGTGGTAGGATTTGTAAATTCTGGCATTATGAAGCTGGGACAGGCAGTGGGAATTATTATGGGTGCTAATATTGGTACTACAGTTACTTCATGGTTATTAAGTTTGACAGGAATTGAAAGCGGGAATGTTTTTATAAAACTGTTAAAGCCGACCTCTTTTTCGCCAGTATTTGCTGCGATTGGTGTTTGTATGATCATGTTTTCTAAAAAACCAAAGAGAAAAGATGTTGGAACTATACTGATAGGATTTGCTGTTTTGATGTTTGGTATGGATACCATGAGTAGTGCAGTGAAGCCTTTGGCAGATGTTCCGGAATTTACAGGAATCCTTACTATGTTTGAAAATCCTGTGTTAGGTGTACTTGCAGGAGCAGTATTGACAGCGGTTATTCAAAGTTCTTCTGCATCGGTAGGTATTTTACAGGCATTATGTATGACCGGATCGGTATCTATTGCAACAGCTCTTCCAATTATTATGGGACAGAATATTGGGACCTGTGTTACTGCGTTAATTTCTGGAATTGGAGCAAGTAAAAATGCGAAGAGAGCTGCTTTAGTGCATTTTTACTTTAATCTAATTGGTACTGTACTTTTTATGGTTGTATTTTATATCTTGAATGCAATTTTTCAATTTCAGGTTATGAATAAAATGGCGGGAGTAGCAGATATTGCTATTGTACACAGTATTTTTAATGTAACAGCAACAGTAACATTGATGCCATTTAGAAATGTATTGGTCAAGCTTGCTTGCCTTACGATTCCAGAAGACGACAAAGAAGAGATGGAAGATGAGTTTAAACTATTGGATGTACGTTTTTTGGAGAAACCTTCTTTTGCTGTAGCACAGGCAAAAAAAGCTGCAATACGTATGGCTGAGATTTCAAAAGAGCAGCTCTATCTGGCAATGGATTTATTCAATAACTATGATAAGAAGGTTGCTGAAAAAATCGTAGATATGGAAACTATGGTAGACAAGTATGAGGATGAATTGGGAAGTTATATTATGAAAATTGGAAATAATGATTTATCCATAGAAGATTCCCAGAGTATTTCTTATTTACTGCATTGTATCGGAGATTTTGAGCGTATTTCTGACCATGGATTAAATTTAATGGAAAGTGCCAAGGAAATGCATGAAAAGAAGAGTGATTTTTCCGAAAAAGCGCAGTCTGAACTAGCAACTTATGGAGCTGCTATTCGAGAAATCGTAGATATGGCATTTGATGTGTTTGAACATGAGGATTTAGAGAGAGCAGTGTTAGTTGAGCCATTGGAGGAAGTCATTGACAAATTGGATGATGAAGTGAAGAAACGTCATATTAAGCGACTGCGTAAGGGGAAATGTACCATTGAGCAGGGATTTGTGCTTGCAGATATTTCCAATAATTATGAGCGTATTGCAGACCATTGTTCTAATATTGCTGTTTGGCTGATTCAGAACAATGAAGAGGATGGATTTGAAGCTCATGAATATTTGGATAATCTAAAAGAGGATAATCCAGAGTTTAAGGCAAGATACAAAGAATTCCGCAAGAAGTATAAATTACAGTAATGCGGCAATAGAGACCCGGTGCTGCATCTGTGGTACCGGGTTTCCTTTTTTATGGAGGTTTATTATTATGGCATTGATTTATATTGTAGAGGATGATGTAAATATACGGGAAATTGAAAGCTTTTCTTTGAAGAATTCTGGGTATCAGGTGGAAGATTTTGAATGTGCAAAGACTTTCTGGAAAAAGATTTATGATAAAGTGCCGGATTTGATTTTAATGGATGTAATGCTTCCGGATGAAGATGGTTTGGAAATTGTAAAAAAACTTCGACAGAAGGCAACTACAAAAGAGATACCTATTATTATGGTTACTGCAAAAACTTCAGAAATGGACAGAGTGAAGGGATTAGATATTGGGGCGGATGATTATTTAGTGAAGCCCTTTGGAGTTATGGAATTGATTTCTAGAGTAAAGGCTTTATTGAGAAGAAGTAAAAATCTTCAGGAAAGCAAAAATGTTACCATTGGAGAAATTTCTTTAGATGATGAAAAACGAAGTGTAACAGTGAATGGAGAAAAAAAAGAACTGACATATAAGGAATTTGAATTGTTAAAAATGCTGCTTCATAATGCAGGTATTGTATTACAAAGAGAAGATATTATGGTTAAGGTATGGGGGATAGATTATGAAGGGGAGTCCCGTACTTTGGATATGCATATTAAGACACTGCGTAAGAAACTGGGAGAGGCAGGAAACCGTATTAAAACGGTGCGAAATGTAGGATACCGCTTAGAGTAAGACTGCCAGTATGGGAGGCTGATTATGAGAAAGAAAATTAATGTACAGTTTATTAACATTGCTGTTATTGCGATTTTATTAAGTACAATATTATTTACATTTGTTAGCTATACATTGCTGGAACGGGAAGTGATGGATGATTTAAATGCATATGCTCATGTATTAAAGATGGCAGATGTTTTTGAGGATGTAGAAAATCTGAAAGAGTATGAAGAAGCCCATAATCGGCGTATTACTGTAATTGCAAAGGATGGAACGGTTGTTTTTGATAATAAGGTAGATGCTTCAGCTATGGAAAATCATGGGGATCGGGCTGAGGTGCTGGAAGCCAGAAAAAAAGGAGAAGGCCAGGCAATTCGGCATTCAGAAACCTTGGGAAAGGATACCTTTTATTATACGGTTTTATTGGAAAATGATTACGTGTTACGTGTGGCAAAGGAAGCAAGAAGTATTGCCAGTGTCTTTTTTTCCTCTCTTCCATTTATCATAGTGATTATTGAAGTGCTAGTAATTCTTTCTGTGTTTCTTGCCCGGTTTCTTACGAAGAGCATCGTAGATCCCATTGAGCAAATGGCTCAAAACATTGGCGACAAGAAAGTAGAATGTGTATATAGGGAGCTTCGTCCCTTTGTGAACATGGTACAGGAGCATCACGATAATATTGTGAAGGTAGCGGATATGCGTCAGGAATTTACTGCAAATATTTCCCATGAATTAAAAACTCCCTTAACTTCTATTTCGGGATATGCAGAGTTAATTGAAAATGGAATGGCAACAGATGTGGATGTAACCCGATTTGCGGGAGAGATTCATCGAAATGCCAATCGTTTATTGACATTAATTAATGATATTATTCGTTTATCAGAGCTAGATGTTTCTACCGAAGAAGTGATTACCTTTGAAAAGTTAGATTTGTATGCATTGGCACAGAATTGTATCGATATGCTTCAGGTGAATGCAGACCGGCATGAGGTGAGTCTGAAATTGCAGGGAGAGCCAAGTATTGTTACAGCAAACCGGGAAATGATGAACGAATTGCTTTTCAATCTTTGTGATAATGCCATTCGTTATAATAATAAAGGGGGAAATGTTTCCGTTAGAGTATATGAAAAGGATAATGAGGTATATCTGGAAGTGGAAGATACGGGAATTGGTATTCCAAAGGAATATCAAGAACGTATATTTGAACGATTTTACCGGGTGGATAAAAGCCGTTCTAAGTCTACAGGAGGTACCGGTTTAGGATTGGCAATTGTAAAACATATTATTATGCAAAATCATGCCCATTTAGAATTGCAGAGTGAACAGGGAAAAGGAACAAAAATTAGTGTTGTTTTTTCGGAAGTAATGCAAGAATAGACCAAGAAAAAGTCAGGTTTTAAAAACCTGACTTTTTCTTGGTTTATATTTATTACTATGTGATTAAGGAGTATCTTGATTACGGAATTATACACAACCCTGAGCCTTCATTGCCTCAGCAACCTTTAAGAAACCGGCAATGTTAGCACCAGCCATGTAGTTACCTTCCATACCATATTCTTTAGCAGCTTCGTCACAAGATTTGAAGATTTCTTTCATAATACCCTGAAGCTTGTTATCTACTTCTTCAAATGTCCAAGCAAGTCTCTGGG
>CAZEFX010000048.1:0-19932 GCA_964511525.1 uncultured Jutongia sp. | reverse complement strand
TAACATCCTCCATTCCTTTGTTTCTGTTTTTTTGTTTCTAATAAAGATAATGTTAAAAATTTATATTTTATTGCATTATTTTATTTTTCTTTCTAAATTAATTCGCCAGTTAACTATTTTAACATTTCAAATTATGCCATAGTGCTAAATCCCGTGGAAGCTGAAGCTGCGTCTCCCGATGTACTGCTGCTGTTTCCAGAACTTCCTGTTGATACAGCAGAGCTTCCTGCTGTGCCGGAGTTTCCAGTTTCTCCAGAAGACCCTGCTGATGAGGTTATTGCACCAGTATTATTCCTAATAGCTGTCTGCAATGCCACCGTTTCCGATACTGCCAGCTTATCCATAGCACGCTCCTGACGCAGTAGTTCAATGGTCTTTTTTAAATATTCCATATCTGCATTCAGTAATTCATAAGCTTCGTCCTGCCGATGAGCATTTTCTCTCTGCTTTCTATGCTGCTTTAGCTGCTTCTTCAACAAAAGAAGCTCCTGCTCTCTTTTTACTTCTGTGGCTGTATTGCCGCCTCTTTCCACCCGGTTTAAACTGTTATGTTCTCTTTCTTTATTGTTTTCCAGCTGAGTATCATTACGGTTCATCCGCTCTTCCTGCTTTATATTTTGAAGCTTCTTTCTGGCAGTACGTACCATTTTCTGGGCATGGCTAATGGCAATTGCCAGCTCATTAGAATCATAATTACCAGAGCCATTTTTCCGTCGAAGGTTAGACAAGCTGGACTTGGCAGAAGTCAAAGCATTTCCTGCCTGATTCACACTCTTTGCCCGCATAATCGCCCCGGAAACCTTTCGATAATTATAATTTAACGCCCGTTTCTGCTTGGTACTATTATTTCTATTTGCCTCCCGGCTTTCCTTCATACTTTCCAAAAGCCGTTCCATAAATAGCAGTTCGCCACTATTTACACCAGTTGCTCCAGAGCCCTCCTGTTTTTTCTTGGTCTCCTCTTCTGCCAAAGCTTCTAGCTCTTCCTGAGATAGTTCTGCCTTTTGACTAACGGCATCTTGTGGGTTCTTTATCTCCTTCTGCACTCCATACCCCATCTGTCCCTGATACAGTGTCTCTTCTGCCAGCAGCCACTGAGATACTCTTTTTGCTCCCTCTGTAATAGAAACATCTACTCCACTGTGGTTATCTTCAAATCCAAAATAGCCTTCACTAGAAGAGTTCTCTACATTCTTTCCATTTTTATTTTCTGTTTTTCTTATCTGTTCCGTTCCCTGCACTCCTTTGCCGGACTGGTTCAGATATTGTCCGATATTGGTTATCCATTGACTCATATGCATTCCTCCTTGAATCCATACAAAAAAAACGTCTACTTCATAATAAATATCGGCAAAGTAATTATGAAAAATTACCAACAACACAGTTCTTCTAATCTTCCTATAAAATTTTACATTTATTTTACCCATTACAGATAGAGAATTTTACATTTCTATGGGTAAACTGAATAAAAAGGTTAAATATAAGGAGATGGCATATGAAGAATTTATCACAAGAAAAAATCGACGAGTTTTTCTCAGTTATTAAGGAAAAGAAATTTACTACTGTATTTCAGCCAATTGTTTCCTTGGAAGATGGTGAAATCCTGGGTTATGAAGCATTAAGCCGGATAACGGCAGAAAAATCAGCACTATCTATTGAGGATTTTTTTGATACAGCAGAGCAACTGGGATGTCTTTGGAATCTAGAAAAAATATGTCGAAGTATTGCTATCCAATCAGCAGTTCATAAGCCAAATGGTAAGAAGTTGTTTTTAAATGTAGATAGCAATGTTATTCAAGACCCTGAATTTGTCTCAGGAGTTACTAAGGACTTTCTCCATGAAAATGGGTTAAAAACAAATGAAGTTGTATTTGAAATTACAGAACGTCATGATGTGGACAATATTGATATGTTTCAACAGGTGATGAAACACTATGAAAGGCAAGGTTTCGGAATTGCAATTGATGACCTTGGCTCAAAATACTCTGGTCTAAATCGTATAAACTACTTAAAGCCCCAATATATAAAGGTTGATATTGAACTAATTCATAATATTCAAAATAGTAAATCGAAACGCTCTTTGGTTTCCATGCTGGTAAGGCATTGTAACGAAATGAATTACACCTTAATTGCAGAAGGAATTGAAACAAAAGAAGAGTTGGAATGCTTACATAAATTAGGAGTTCCTTATGGGCAGGGATTCTATCTTGGAAAGCCTCATGTGGAGTTTTTAGAAGTTGAGCGGTCTATCAAAAAAGAAATACTACAACTGAATCAAAAAGAAAAAAAGAAAAATAAAAAAAACAAGGTTGGCGCTATTAGCAGAATGGGATGCGTTTTATATCCTGATAGCAGTGCGCTTCGTGCATATAATACCTTCCTTAAATATGAAACCTTAACGCAAATTGCAGTGGTTGACTCCAAAAATCATTTTTATGGTTTAATTAACCGGGATTCTTTTTTAAATAGGTTTAAAAATCAGAATTCTATAATACAGGATAGCAGCATAACGGATTGGCTATGCCATGACTCATTAGTTCTTGATGCAAAGGATTCTTTAAAGAAAGCCATACTCCATACGATGACCCGCCCTGGTACGAAATGCTATGAACCATTTGTTGTACTAAAAGATAACCGTTACTATGGAACGGTTACTATCCGGGATTTGCTCCTTGCTTTATCCAAAAAAAAGGAAGCCATAGATTAATTCCCTAGCAGCTAAAATCATATAAGCCAAAGAGAGTGTTGCAAAATAAGTAATTTCTCAAAGAAATCATCTTATAAAAGCAACACTCTCTTTTATTATAGTACATGCTCAAATTTAAAATTTATATCAATACAATTGCAAAATTACCCTAGCAGATTTCTGCTCCTGCCGGCATCTTCTTCTCTGGTGTCATCAATGCCAGATTACCCTCGGCATCCTCGGCACAAAGAAGCATTCCTTCGGATAATACGCCAGCCAGCTTTGCAGGCTTTAGGTTCACCAGAACCATTACCTTCTTTCCTACCATTTCCTCAGCAGAATAATGCTGCTTAATACCGGAAACAATCTGCTTCACCTGACTTCCAATCTTTACCTGAGAGCAAAGGAGCTTTTTGGACTTCTTTACTTCCTCACAGGCAATGATTTCTCCAACCTGAAACTGCATTTTCATAAAATCATCAAAGGTGATTTCTGGTTTTGCCTCAATATCGATAACATCCTCATCCTCTGCTGCTCCACCAGCGGCTGCAATCTGAGCTGCCTGAATTTCTTCTGCCTTTGCAAGAACTTCATCCATATCCTGTCTCATAAATAAAATCTCTGGCTTTTCGATTACCTTTGTTCCATTTACGTAGCCACCAAAAGCATTCATTTCTTCTAATGGACGCTTCACTGCACCAATCTGTGCTAAAATCTTTTCTGTAGTTTCCGGCATAAAGGATTCTAACAGGCTGGCACCAATAGTGATACTCTCTAAAAGGTTATACAGTACAGTGGAAAGACGATCTTTTTTTGCTTCATCCTTACCAAGTACCCATGGCTCCGTTTCATCAATATATTTATTACATCTCTTAAAGAGTGTGAAAATTTCTGTCATGGCATCTGCCACCCGAAGCTTATCCATCTTCTCTTCTACCTTCTTTGGTGTTCCCAGCACAACAGCCTTCAAATCATCATCCACTGACTCAGCAACACCCTTATCTTCGGCAATACCACCCAGATATTTATTAGTCATGGAAATAGTTCTATTTACCAGATTTCCTAAGGTATTTGCCAAATCAGAATTCATACGTTCTACCATGAGCTCCCAGGTAATTACACCATCGTTTTCAAATGGCATTTCGTGAAGTACGAAATAACGGACAGCATCCACACCAAACATATTTACCAAATCATCAGCGTAAATAACATTTCCTTTGGACTTACTCATTTTTCCTTCACCCTGCAACAGCCAAGGATGACCAAAAATCTGCTTTGGTAATGGCTCACCTAAAGCCATCAGGATAATTGGCCAGTAAATCGTATGGAAACGGATAATATCCTTTCCAATAAGATGCAAATCTGCCGGCCAGAACTTTGCATAAAGGTCTGTTCCATCTTCTAATGCAGTTGCTCCATCTACATCATAGCCAAGACCGGTAATGTAGTTGCTAAGGGCATCTAACCATACATAAACTACATGGTCTGGGTCAAAGTCAACAGGAATACCCCATTTGAAAGAAGTACGTGAAACACATAAATCCTGCAAGCCTGGAAGCAAGAAATTATTCATCATCTCATTCTTACGGGATTCCGGCTGAATAAACTCTGGATGAGTATTGATGTGCTCAATAAGTCTGTCTGCGTACTTGCTCAGCTTCAGGAAATATGCCTCTTCCTTTGCAGGCTGACAATCCCTTCCGCAGTCTGGGCATTTACCATCCTCTAACTGTGAGGAGGTAAAGAAGGACTCACAAGGAGTACAGTACATACCCTCATAAAATCCCTTATAAATATCACCCTGATCGTAGAGCTTCTTAAAAATCTTCTGAACCTGTTTCTCATGATACTCATCTGTAGTACGGATAAATTTGTCATAGGAAGTATTCATCAAATCCCAGATAGACTTAATCTCACCAGATACATCATCAACAAATTTCTTTGGTGTAATACCAGCTTCCTCAGCCTTTAATTCAATCTTCTGTCCATGCTCATCTGTACCAGTCTGGAAACGTACATCGTAACCCTGCTGTCTTTTAAAACGTACAATACTGTCCGCCAAAACAGCCTCATAAGTATTTCCGATATGTGGTTTACCAGAGGTATACGCAATCGCTGTAGTCAAATAATAAGTTTTCTTGTCTGCCATAATCATCCTCCATTTCTTTTTGAAACAAAACCTCCCCCACTCATACTTCCAAGCAACTTCCAATAATATTCATTATGTATTACTTATAATAATGATTTTTCGTTCAAGACAACTAAATAATAGAAAATGTTTTTTGGGTTGCCTTTTCTTGCAACTATTTACGGTCTTAAGAAAGGCAAGCCCGAAAAATTTTTCTTTACATAGTGTTTCGACGAAAAATCATTAATTCTAACTTCTGATAATGAATATTATGGGAAATTGCATTTTCTTTATGCATGGAAGTTTTGCTTCCGAAAATAAAAAATCGTCTTTAAGAATATTTTCTTAAAGACGAGTATTTCCCGTGTTACCACTTTAATTTATCCGCACCTCACGATACGAACCTTATCTACTGCTCCTAAATTAAGTTTACAGTACGACGCTTTAACGGGCGCTCCCGTCGTAGCCTAGCAGAAAATCTGTGTCGGTACGCAGCTCCGAGACCATCTTCCATGTCACCGTCATACACCCTTTCTCAGCCTCCGGGTTCTCTGTAATACACCATGGCATGTACTCTTCTCTTCATAGCCTTTTGCTATTTTCCTATTTTAGCCTCCTTGTTAAGATTTGTCAACTGACAAACCTTCCTTACGTTGCTCTTTCCAAATTCAAACGAATCTCTTTGTTCCCCTTCCTACCATGCTACCACCTTACAATCCACATACTCTTTATAAATTTCAATCTGTTCTTCTGGCACATGCAAGGTTATGTCTTTTGAAAATACTCCGCTGATGGTGCCATTTACCTTTCCTGCTTTTATATACACATCCTTTAATTTCTCACAGCCTGTAAACCACTCATAATCCCATGGTCTGTGTGTCCATTGTAGTTCAAGCGGAGTTTCGATTGTCAAGGTTTTCAAAGATGTACAAAATTCCAGTCTCTCCGAAGGAATCTCTGATATATTTCCTCTTATGATAGCCTCCTTTAATTTTTTCTGCACACGAAGGTTTGGTATCTCCCCCTTTTTCTTAATTCCATCCATAACAATCTTTCTAACATTTCTTGGAATTCCTTCGTAGCCACATTTTCCAATATCACTGGCATAAAATTCTTTTACCGCTGCTTCCACAAAACATTCATCCAATTTTTTTATTTTTTTCACTTTTATTTTATCTATTTTTCCTCCATAAAAAGCATAATATGACATCTCTTTTATATTTTGAACCTCACAAATATCTGCTTTGCAGTTTTCAAAAGCATGTCCTGTAATTCTCTCAATATTCTTTATTGTTAGTTTTTTAATCTTTGTATTATTGGCATACGCAGTTCCTGAAATTCCTCTAACTTTTTTTCCATTAATTTTTTTCTTTCCATTAATAAAAAGATTGCATTTTATTTCACCATAGGTCTCTATCATCAGACCGTTAACAATACAATATTCTCCATCTTTTTCCTTCTCTTTAAAAGGCGTTTTTGCAAAAGCATCTTTTCCGATTTCTTCTAATTTCCCCTTAAATATCACTTTATTTAAATTCTCACAGCCTAAAAAAGCTTCTTCCCGAAGATACTCTGTTTTTTTGGGGATGACAATCTCTTTTAATGCTGTACAACCTTCAAAACAATTGTGCCCTATTCCCCTTAATTTTTTTCCTAATGTAACTTTTTTCAATTGTTTACAATCCTGAAAAACGTAGTCCCATATATTCCTTACAGAATTTGGAATAACAATCTCCTCTAAACCACTGGACGCGAAAACGCTAAAGGATAATCCCGCCAGCTTCTTTGGAAGCTTAATTTTCTTTAATGAAGTACATTTCTCGAAGGCAGCTTCTCCTATATATGTAGTAGCAGCTTTATCTATTTTCACCTCAGACAAATTCACACAATTTGCAAATGCATTACTGGAGATTAATTCTATATTACTTCCTAATGTAATACTGGTAAGTTTTTTACAGCCATAAAATCCTCTCCAGGCTACCGCCATAACCTTTTTTCCTTGAAATGTTTCTGGCACAACGATTTTTCCCGTTTTTAATTTTCCAGCCGATACCTGTAACAAATTTTCATCTGTCACTTCCCCCTCATCATCCCGGTATGGTTCATAAACCAGTCCTTGGGAATCTGTCATCTTTGTTTCTTCCGAGGTATCCTTCTCTGTCTTTTTCTCTGACTGCTGCATAAGGATAGTATTCTGACCCTCCTTTACCATTCCCTTTGCAATACTTCCTTCTGCAAGCCCCACATTGGTGCATAATGCCATTATCAAAATTCCTGCAAGTACTTTTTTTCTAATTCTCATAGTCTTCACCCTTCCAAAAAATATTCTTCTTCTCTAGTTTTCTTACCACGCCACAACCTTGCAATCCACATATTTCCGATACTCCCGCACCTGACTTTTTGGCACATGAAGAGTAATATTTCTTGGAAATACATCCTTTACGGTAGGGCTGACGCCTCCTGTTTTCAAATAAATATCTTTTAAATTTTCACATCCCTGAAACCATACATCTTCCTTCGGACGTCCTACTTTATACCATTCTAAAACACAGGGAGTTTCAATAGTAAGCTTTTCCAGTGAAGTGCTAAACTCCCCATATCCATAGAAAATGGTGTCAAAATTTCCTTTCATTTCTGCTACTTTCATTTTTTTACCAAAATCTGGAACAGAATGCTTTTTTTCCAAGCCGTTCAGAGTAAATTTCTCCGCATTATCAGGAATGTACAAAGCATCCCAAGCTCCTATTTTATACATTGAAAGCTTTTTTGCCTTGGTTCCATAAAAACATTGATGCTCCAATTTTTCCACTTTTTTGATATAAATCGTTTCTGTTTCTAAATATCGGAAAGAGGTAATCCCTAATACCCCTACATTTCTTATTTCTATAGCCTCTGCTTTACAATGTGCAAAAGCTTCTCCACCAACTCCTTTTAGATTTTTCAGCACTAATTTCCCTAGCTTTTTATTATTGGTGAAGGATTTTCCTGCTACGCATTTTATTTTTTGCCCATAGAAGGTCTGCTTTCCATCAATGGTTAAATCTCCGGCTACATTACTATACACGTCTAAAAGCACACCATTTACAATATAATATTTCCCCTTATTCCGACGGTCTTTTTCAAATTGAGTGCCTTTAAAAGCATTAATATCTATATTATAGGTATCTCCTTGGAATACCACCTTTCGTAATTTCTTACAGTTATTAAATGCCTTTTCTTCAATGGTTTTTATCCCCTTTGGAATAATAACCTCCTCCAGACTAGTACACTCTTTAAAACAATTTTTATAAATCATTCCTATTTTCTTTCCAAGGGTAACTTTTTTTAGTTTTTTACATTCTAAAAAAGCTTTATTGAAAATGTAATCTACGGTGTCCGGAATAGTAATTTCTTCTAATCCGCTATAGGAAAATGCATAGCTTGAAATCCCTTCCAGCCCTTTTGGCAGTTCAATCGCTTTTAAAGAAGAACAACCAGAAAAAGCATAGGACCAGATATTTGTCAAAGTATTGTCTTGAAATTTTACTTCGGATAAATTATTACAATCGTAAAAGGCAGAATTCCTTATTACACGGATGTTTTTTCCAAAGGTAACACTTTTTAGTTCTGTACAGTCCATAAATCCTTCTGGAGCCACCTGTACTACCTTCTTCCCTTGAAAAGTGTCTGGAATTACAAGCTTTTTCCTGACATCCTCCCCTGCATACACCCACAGGGTATCGTCATGAAGCTCATAACCATCCTCATCCAATACAGGAGCATAGCATAATCCCTGCTCATCCATTAATACATTTTCATTTTCTGCTGTATCCCCTTTTACGGACACATCTATTCTCTCAACTTGAAAACCCACACTCTCCTGTGGCGTCTGTGCCTTAGCCTTTACTGTCATAGCTTCCATTTCAATCCCTGCTGCATTAATACACAAAGAAACCATCAAGAGACCTGCCATCCAAAATTTTATTTTCTTCATATGTAACCTTCTCCTATTATTTGTATCCATTTTTCTCCTCTATTTTGCTCCCTTTCTATGTCAGAAAAATGGCAAAAAGTGGATAACCTACGACTTTTTTGTGGCAAAATAAAATAGAGGAAACAAGATTGCTCTCATTTCCTCTTTCTCTTTTACTTATTCCATTTATCCTACAATACGACGTGCGCATGCTGGCTGGTTGTAATACATATTAGATGTGGTAATACCTGTACGGGAAGACTGTGCATGTACAACTCTTCCTCCACCAATATAAATAGCAACATGTCCAATACGGCTGCCATGCTTATAGAAAATCAAGTCACCTGGCTGTACAGAGGATAAGCTTACAGATCTTCCGTATCCTGCCTGTGCAGCAGAAGAATGTGGAAGGCTGTATCCATACTGTGCGTAAATACTCATTACGAAACCAGAACAGTCTGCACCATTTGTAAGGCTTGTACCGCCCCATCTATATGGATTTCCTACAAAGTTTAATGCATATTTTGCAATGTCAGCACCAGTAGATCCGCTTGGTCTTGCAGAATTTCCTCTAGAGGAACTGCTTGAGCTTGAACTGCTGCTGGAAGAACTACTGGAACTTGAGCTACTGGAACTTGAGCTGCTGCTTGAGCTTGAACTACTTGCTGCTCTCTCTGCTGCCAACTGACGTAAACGCTCCTGCTCTGCCTCTCTTGCTCTTCTCTTTCTTGCTCTTTCTGCCTTCTCCTCTGCAATAGAAACAGCTTTCTTAAAGCGTACATGAAGGCTTACATATTCTTTCTTAACAAATCCCTTGGTATCTCCATCAATCTCAATCTTATACCAGTTATCTGTTTCATTTAATACATCGTAATTCTCATCCTCTGGAATCTGAGTAAGAATTGGACCATTCAAATCCTTTTCTTCACGGACATTCATAGTAACAACACCCTTCTTTACACGGATGTACTGCTGTCCGAACTTTCCAACCAGCTTCTTGGCATCATCGCCCATTGCTAAATAACTCTTCTTAATATAACCTGTTACATTACCAGAAGAAATCTTAGCCCAGCCATTGTCTATCTTTAATACCTCTGCTACACAGCCTCTATAAAGCTTACCCTTAATCTTACTGGTAGTGTTTGGTTTCTTACGTACATTTACATAATCACCTGCAATAGAAAGAGCTTTGTTCTCAAAATCAGTAACTAAGCCTTTATCTACACGCTTTGGCTCTTTATCCTCTTTTTCTTCCACTTTCTCTGTAATTTCTTCTTTCTTACTATCACTGTCGTCTTCTGTATTGGTATCCTTTACTTCAATCTCCTTTACAGCAGAAGAAGTAGTAGAATTTGTTGTATCTACAGAAACAACAGAATCAATAATAGCGTCCTCATTTTCTGAGGCATATTTATCTAAAGAAAGGGAAATACCTGCAAGATTTAATTCCCGGCAAATCGTAGTTGCTGTAGGTGCAACAAAGGTTACAGCAAAGCCTGCAACTAAAACTGCACTCATGCTCAGACAGATTGTTTTCTTGTTTAAAAATCTCTTTAACATATCCAATTCCTTTCTAGAAAATGTTCTTATCTATAAATATTACATAATTGTTACATCCAATTAACAATTATAGAGAGGTATTTCCAATTTGTCAATAGAAATCCCATTGACAAATTGTGTTAATTTCTTTAGGTTTTATTTGCATTTTCCGTCATTATGCCAAAAAAGGTGCATTTTCATGCACCTTTTGTCTTTTTCTACTTTGGTAGACCTTTCTTTTGTCCATCCCCATATTTCCTTAATTTTCCTGTAGTTTCCTTCTATGCTAACGGATTACTCCGTCTAAATTTTCATCCTGGGCAAAATTACTCATCTCATATAATACCAGTATTTCCTCTGCCTGATATTCCTCTGCCAGTTCCTGCAGGGACCCCTTAAAATATCGCATGTCCACCATCTTTATCTGGGTATATTCTTCCATCAGAAATGGAACCATACTATTAGCAAAGGAATCCTTAATCATTAACAGCTTCTTCTCTGACGCAGCACTTTCATTAATAATATCCACTTCGCCATAGTTTCCCCCAAAAAAGTATGCGTACTGATCCTTCTCTTCCAGCTTGGATTTATCATAAATGCCTTCTTTTTGTACTCCGTCACAGTAAACCTTAACTGGCGGAAGCTCCATTGGAGCGTCTATCTCATCCGGTATTGCCTTCCTATCCAGCGCCTTAGAATATAAGGTTCCATAAAAGGAATTACTTACTGCCTTAATACCGTATTCTTCATAGCTTTTCCCTGCAGCACCTATGCTCTCATAATAATTCATTGCTCCTGTGTAAGCTCCATAGAGACTCCAATGATGATCCGTTTTGTAATAAATCTGTCTCTTTTGGCTTATTTCCTGAAAATCATCCCGCAAATCCACAAAATTAACATTTTGTAACAAATCCTGTGCCTGCTGATTCAACCCTTCTGAATCATACAAAGTAGCATGGGCAGGAAGATATTCTTCCAGAACGGTTCCCGGAGAAGGTACCAGCATCAAAGAAACAGTGGCATCCTCCTGACTCCGGGCCAAATAATTAACAAAACGAAGATTCTGAAAATAGTTGGTCTGGGAAATATCCTGATTCATAATCTTTTCAAAATAGTAGTTTTCTTTTCCAAGATACACTCCGCCAATATCCTTATAACCCAATGTTTTCTTTACACTTGTAGAAGTCTGCGTCCACAAGTCTCTCTGTATAAACTGGTCATTAAAGGCATTGGTCATATCCTCCTGCCATTCTCCAGAAATAAATTCTTTCCACTCAAAGCTTGGAAATTGTGTTAAATACCTGTTTTCATTGGCAGAAAATTCCCGGTCTCCTAAAGCCACTGCTAACACTCCTCCCAGAGCCAGCAGGGCAACCATTCCTGCAAAAAACCCAAGATATATTTTCTTCAAGGCTTTCTCCTTTCTCCCATCTCTTCCTATAATAAAGAAGTACTTATGTATTCTCTAGAAACGGAAATATAAAAATGGATTGTAGCTGCCACTAACTAAAAATGCTACACAAAGCAATAATATAATAAATGTGTAAACTGCCAGCAAACCAAAGGTTAGCTTTTCTTCTATTATAGCTGGTTCTGCCTTTTTACTCTTTACCGCCAGCTTTCGACAAAGCTGGGTGGCAGCCTTCTTTGGCAATTCCAGACTCGCCAGTGACAACACCACCAGAAACAGACCATAACCACACCAGTAGTACACCGCAATATCATTGCTCCACTCTGCTCCCACGCCAAACATGGTTTTCATGTACCGCATCAACAGTTCCATATTATCACAGGCAAAGATTGCCCAGCCAATTACAATAAGAACCCCGGAATACAGATGTTTCCATATTTTATGCCAGTTTTCCATTTCCTTTAATAAGAAAAGCTTCTCTATCAATAAAATAACAAAGAAATACAACCCCCATAAAATAAAGTTCCAGCCGGCTCCGTGCCAGAGTCCTGTCAAAAACCATACCACCAGCATATTAAATATATGACGGATAATTCCTTTACGGTTCCCTCCCAATGGAATATAAAGATACTCCCGGAACCAGGTTCCTAAGGTGATATGCCAACGTCTCCAAAATTCCGTAATACTCTGGGATTGATATGGGTATTGGAAATTTTCTGGAAAATGAAAGCCAAACATCTTTCCTAAGCCAATTGCCATATCTGAATATCCGGAAAAGTCAAAATAAATCTGGAAGGTATATGCTATTGCTCCAAGCCATGCAGCGGATACCGTCAACTCCTCCGGCTGCAAGCTGGAAATCTCACTCCAAAGCAAACCAATCTGATTGGCAAGAATAACCTTCTTTCCCAATCCAATTAAGAAACGCTGCATGCCCAAAGCGCATTCCTGTCCCCGTACCTTTCGGTCTTTAATCTGTTTTTCCACATCACAGTACCGCACAATAGGACCTGCAATCAACTGTGGAAACAGGGAGACATACATTCCGAAATTAATAATATTTTTCTGTACTGGTACCTCATGGCGATATACGTCAATAGTATAGGACAGAGTCTGGAAGGTATAGAAAGAGATTCCTATAGGCAGAGCAAGCTCCAATAATTCCAGCCCACTACCAGTAAACTGGTTGATGCTTTCCAAAATAAAATCTGTGTACTTAAAAAAACACATAATTCCCAGATTAATCACCACGGATAACACAAGAACAGCTTTTCTGCCCTTCATGGACCCTTTCTTTTCCAAATATTCCATCATCCGTCCATTACAGTAATCAAAAACGGTGGAAAAAATCATAATGCTAATGTACTTTGGCTCACCCCATGCGTAGAAAAATAAGCTTACAATGAGCAAAAAGAAATTGCGGAATCGACCCGGGCACAGATAATAAATTATCAATACCAGAGGAAGAAATCCGCAAAGAAAAACCATACTGCTAAAAACCATATTCAGCCTCCATGCTATGACTTATTTGAAAAGTCCACCGGCACAGTCTATTGAATCTGCGCCAGCTTTCCGATTAAATACGCATTTCTTGTCATAGATATATTGTTTAGAAAAACCACATCTTCTACTTTGTTCTTCTTTACAAAGTCCTTAATACTTCCCTTCCAATACCGGTAGTCTACTACATATACCTTCTGATAATGATCTGCCAGATAAGGCACGAAAGCATTTCCATAGGATTCTTTTACCACCAGGCAAGAGGAACTCTCCTTTATCTTTTTATTTCGCACTATCGTATAAGGGTTATCCCCTGCCAAAAAGGCACAATATTTCAACTGGGTGCTGTAATTTGTTCCATCACAAATAACGGATGCTTTATATTTGCCACCATTTTCATGATGATAGGTCATACTGATATTCTTATTATTCATTGGATAAAAGGCTTTTACCTTATCTTTTTTCAAAACCTTACTTTTATTGGTATCATTATAAAAGCTTCCTAAATATCCACCAAAATTCTTCACCTTATAATCCGAAAGCGCATTTGCCTCCATTCCCTTTGCCTCACAAAACTCCTCATAAGCATAGTAAGCCCCCTTACTAGTCCAATGATGATCCGTTCGGAAATAAATATATTCGGTACGATGCTGCATCAAAGTATCGTATAAAGAAACACTGGTTACATTTTTATTTAAATTTTTATACATATCTTTGATGGCTTTATTTTGATTACTAGAATTCACCTTCTTCACTTTATTATCAGGAAGAGTAATCCCCACACTGGTAGGAACAATGATGTCATACACATCTGCCTTACCCTTAAGTGAATTGGCTGTACGATTTATTACATTGGTGTATTTTTTTCCAAGACTCTCCACATAGCTATAAAGCTCATAACCAGCTTCTCCAATCTGTATGGTTCCACCAAAGCTTTTTATTTTTGCTTTTGATGTAATCTTTTCATAGGAAGACTTTTCCGCTTTCGATGTTTTTTCATCATCCTCCTGAGTTTCCTCTGAATCATCTGTTTCTTTAGAGCCCTTGGTAGCATCTGGCTCTAAAGAAGGAGCTTCTGTTGTTTCTGTTGCAAATACAATCTCATTGACTCCCCCTGGGGAAGCCTCTTCTTCTGATTTATTTTTATCTCCACACGCTACACAAAGCATACAACTGGCAAGCACAGCGCAAAGTGCTATTTTTTTTCTCATTTTATTGCCTTCTCTCTTGTTATTTTAACTGGTCCTCAATGACCTTTTTGGCATTATCTGCATCAGAAGTTACACATGCCACAATATAATTTTTCGTCTGTAAAATCACAGCATCGTCAATCTTTTTTGCTTCCTTTGGCAAGTAATCCTGAAAAGACTGCTGCATATCACTTAAATGCTGCTGTACACTTTCTATTTCATCATTTATGTTTTCTTCGTTTTCAGCTGTTATAATCAACAACTCATCTGCACAGGTTCCTTCCCCCATGTAAAGCTGTACCTGTGTGCTTTCATTGGCAGTGGTAACCATACTCTCTGCTACTGAAGGCTCCATCAGGGTTAATTCGGTATCAAAGGCAATTTTTTCCAGTGCTTCCTGCGCCAGTACCTGTGTGTCTAGCTTCTTACCATTATTTTTTTCTGCGGCTGGCTCCGCCTTTTCTCCAGATACGCCACTTTGTAGGACACCTTTCTGCTCTGGTGCAGTAACACCCTGTACAAACGCCCAGACAGATATGGCTAATACCATCACAGCTAACACTACGACAGAATAAAACTGTCTTACTTCCTTCTTCCCATTCATCATAACCCTCTTTTCAATCTATGCATAATTCGCCATTAACTCACTTTACCAATACGATTATATATGCCCTATTTCATAGAAGTCAATAGATTTTCGCATTCTCCGACAAAAATCGTCATTTTTAACGCTTTCTTTACCGTTTTTCTTATTTTTTCTGGCATTTAGTAAGTTCTTCCACCCAAAAAGCTGCCTCCTCTGGAAGTCCTGCTTTCTCATAGCAGCGCACCAAGCCTTCCCGGGGCAGAGTAGTAGAGCTGCGTATGTCCAAAATGCTTTCTGTTTCTGTAGCGGCATTGAGGTACCAGGTAACTGCTTCCTGCAATTCACCACATTCCTCATAGTAGGCGCCCAATTCGCAGCAAAGCTCTGCACAGGAACCAGTCACCGCATCCTTTAGGGCATAGGTAAGAAAGTGGGGGATGTCTCCTTTGAAATGATAGGCTCGCGCCAGCACACAAACCGCTTCCTTTACTTCATCCATGCTTCTTTCTTCCTGAGACATGGTAGCAAGAAATACCTCCTCTGCCTTCAGAAAATCTTCCTTTTCCCCGGAAATAAACAGCTCCATGGCATACATATGATGCAGTTTCTTAGAAAGACGGGTTCCCTTCTGGTAAACTCGATTTAACGCAGACAAATCTCTGGATTTGTGATTTCCCTCTGGCAAATGGAGTATTTCAATATCACTGTCAAATACCACCGGGTCCAGACGAAGTGTTTCATGTATGGCATCAATCCATACAAATTCCCTTAACCTCCGATAGAGCTTTGGACGATATTCCTTCTCAAAGTTATAAACGGTGTTATTCTCCTGAGGAGTGCAATAATACATCTGCACCATTTCCACCTCCGGTAAAAGCACCTGCTTCAAATCCCGGAACCTCTGCCGGTTCTCTTCGTCCAGCACTTCATCCGCATCTGCAGTGTAAATATACTCCATACCTGCCTTGGATGCTGCAAAATTCCTTGCTGCAGAAAAATCATCAATCCATTGAAAATCATAGATTTTATCTGTATATTTAGCCGCAATTTCCTTGGTTTTATCTGTAGAGCCCGTATCCACAATAATGATTTCATCCATTAAATCTCCAATAGAATCCAGACAGCGTCCCAAAACCTTCTCTTCATTTTTTACAATCATGCAAAGACTTACTGTTACCATAATCTCCTCCTTTCTGCCAGACGAAAAACGCCCTCCTTCGTCCAGTCCTCTATTTTCTATAGAAAAAGCATGATTCCTTCCACCAAAAGCGCTGTAACACAGGCGCCTACTGCCACCTTCAAAAGACTCTGCTTACGAAACGCCAGCACCAGTGCCACAATGGTTCCTGCCAGCCCTGAGACGAAACCTCCTGTAGAAAAAAAGATAGCAGGAAAAGTCATAGCTCCTAACACGGCATAGGGTACATAGGCAAGAAAGGATCTTACATATTTATTTTCTAATTTCCCCCGGCACAAAACCAATGGAATCATACGAATCAAGTATGTAACTCCAGCCATTACTGCCAGATAGCCGAAAAAAATTCCTAGTTCCATAATCACATTCCCTTCTTTATTACTAGACTTCTTCTATTTCATTCTCTTCTATAGGATATAACCACGCACCTATAGCCGATGCTGTCACTGCACAAATAATTATTACAAATCCAGAAGACAATTGCTTTAGTCCTGGTATCCAATGGAAACAACAGCTCATGGCTACTGCAATCAATATCACCTTCAGGCAAGGAATATCCTCTTTTGCCTGTGGAATAATAATTGCCAGAAACATTCCATATATCGCAATTCCCATGGCATTACTTACGATTTCCGGAAGCACTCCTCCCAGAAGCGCACCCATAGCAGTTCCCCCAGCCCAGCCTATATAGGGAATGACAATCAAGCCATACATATAATATTTACTAACGGCTTTTTTCCGGCTCATGGAAACTGCAAAAATCTCATCCGTCACCCCAAAGCTAGTAATTAGTCTATTTAGGGTATCCATGGTCTTATCTACTTTCTGGGATAGCGACAGGGACATTAATGCATAGCGCAAATTAATCACCAGCTGGGTTAATGCCATTTCAATGAATGTTCCTCCCGCCACCATAATTTCTAAACCGGCAAACTGTCCGGCAGAGGTGAGGTTTGTCATAGAGATTAATATTGCCTGCCACCAGCTCATGCCAGCAGCTACCGCCATTAATCCAAAGGTAAAGCTGACGGATACATACCCTAGTGCAATGGGGATACCATCTTGTATCCCTTGTTTAAAATCCTTCATGTTTTTATCCTACTTTTTTCTCGTATTTTCTTCTATATTCTTCTACTGTTTTTCTTTGTTCTGTATAATATGGAAGGGAAAATACCTTTTTCTCCATAACGCTTTATATCTGGTCGAAAAGGGTATATTTCACCACTGCAAAGGCCTCCCGGACATACATATTAGGCGCGGTATACCATACGGTAGGAGAACCTAAGCCTTCTACGTTCTTTATCCCCTTCCTCTTTGCGATGCGGGTAGCGCGATAAATATGAAAATCATTACTAACCACTACCACCTTGGCATCTGGATTTTCTATTTTCTTCTGGCTAAATTCCAGATTCTCATCTGTATTCCTAGACTGATCCTCCAGAATCATCCGGGACTGCTCTATCCCCTGCTGACATAAATACCGTTTCATAGCTTCTGCTTCAGAAATATCCTCGCCCTTTCCCTGTCCACCAGATAAAATAACCTTTGTATCTGGATTCTTTTCCAGATATTCTGCTGCCGCCTTCAGACGTCTTGCCAGATTGGCTGTAACCTTTTCTCCATTTACCCGGGCTCCAAGAACAATAACATAATCCGCATCATTGGATGGCTTAGCTTTCCCATCCTTAATCAAAAAACCTTCAATCAACAAAAAGCTAAACAAAGCCACTACTAAAACCACAACACCATCCCGGTAAACCCATACCGGCAGTGATTTTTGCATCTTATAATGCCATAAAAGCAGCCCTCCGCCAACAATTGCTGCCAGTCCCAGCACCAGCCAAAAATAAGTAAATGTATTATTTAAGTCTACCATACAGGCATACATAACGAAATATCCTATACTCAAAACTCCTGTTATAATAAATACAATAGACAGGAAAAATACAACTGACCATACTAACATTTCAATCCGTCCTCTCCTTTATATTTTTTGTTTTATAAGATATAATGATGTTTCTAAAGTAAATAACAGGGAATATCTTAATGAAAACCAAAGATATTCCCTGCATTATTTCTGCACAGTATCTATTCCTATATTTAGGAAATAGGCGTCCAGTTCTTTTATTGCGTCACGTTCCCTACATCTTCTGTGATAACATCATCACCTACATCCTCATAACCACCATCATCTACCGGAGGGGCTGGTGCTTCTGTTGGCACCGCTTCTTCTGGTACCGGCTCCTGCGTTGGCTCTGTCGGAATCTCTGTAGGTACTTCCGTTGGCATTGTTGGATCGATTGCATCTGGGTCAATGGTTTCTTCTGGTTCCTGCGTCTCTTCTACATTTTCCACAGTTTCTTCCCAGTTTTTCTCTTTATCCTTATCCTTCCACTTTGGCTGGGCAAAGGATTCCTTTTCCAATCCACTGTGAATTTCTTCCATAAACTGTCTCCAGATATATAAAGGATATGTGTTACCATAAAGATTATACAAGGTACGTGGTGTATCATAGCCTACCCAGACAGCAGTAGAATAATATGGTGTATATCCACAGAACCATCCATCCTTTTTATCACTGGTAGTTCCTGTCTTACCGGCAGATGCCATATTAGTAAGCCCTTTTCCTGCTGCTGTACCACGTATCATTACACCTTCCAGAATATTTGTCATGGTATCTGCTGCCTCTTTCTGATACACCTGCTTTGTACTGGAAAGAAGTTTATTTCCCACAATAACATTTCCTTCTGAATCCGTAATTCTTATGACGCAGGTTGGATTCCGAAAGCTTCCTGAATTTGCCAATGTCGCATATGCAGATGCCATTTCTACTGTGCTGACACCCTTAGTAAGACCCCCCAGCGCTGCCGCTGGTACAAAGTCATCATCCACAATTTTAGAAAAGTTCATGTTCTGTACATAACTCAAGCCTACTGCTGGAGTTAATTCTTCAAACAGCTTCCATGCAATAACATTCTTTGACTTCTCCACCGCTGTTCGCAATGGAATCTTTCCGGAATAACGTCCATCTGAATTCTTTGGTCCATCTTCAAAAAAGGTATCGTCCACAATAGAATTTGGTGTATATTCTCTTTCCAACTGTGGAGCATATACTGCAATTGGCTTAAAGGAACTACCCGGCTGACGGAAGCTGAGATACGCACGATTTAAGGTAGATGCCTTGTCCTTTTTCTGTGAACGTCCACCAACGATAGCTACTACCTTCCCAGTCTTATTGTTAATACAGGTAGCTGCTCCCTGCAGGGCATACACTCCCTTTTTCTTTTCCGTAAATCCTGCCAGCTGTTCGTTCACTGCTTTTTGCAGTTTCTTCTGTTTTTTCTTATTTAATGAAGTATAAATATGATAGCCCGAATTATATAAGGACTTATTACACTCATCATATATCTCACTGTATTCCTCATCATATGCTGCACGGTCTGCATCACTACTAAAAGTATAACGGAACAAAAATCCCTGTTTCAGCATCAACGCCTTAGTGGCACAACTGATGGCATAAGAAGTCATATAATCCTGTTGCTGTAATTCCTCCGCTGGATTAAGCACAATATCTACATAATAAGCATCACTATACTCTGCTGCAGAAATATAGCCCTCTTCCAGAAGCTGCTCCAAAATACGTCCTTTTCTCTTTTGCGTATTCTCAAAATGTTCAAAAGGATCATATAAGGTTGGTCTATTTGGAATAGAACATACAAAGGCAATTTCTGACATACTTAAATCG
>CAZEFX010000047.1:0-20700 GCA_964511525.1 uncultured Jutongia sp. | reverse complement strand
TACCCTTATATAACAACCAGCACTATTCACTCCTTTCCGTTTCCTGCTCCAACAATACATCCAGCGTACTAATAGACTTCTTTTTTGCCTGAGTACTGACATGGGCATAAATATCCATCGTAGTGCTAATATTCGTATGACCTAACAATTCCTGTATAACCTTTGGTGATTCTCCAGCTTCCAACAATAAACTGGCAAAGGTATGACGAAGATCATGAAAACGGATATTCGGGAGATTGTATTTCTTCAAAAAATCATGGTACGCATTCATAAATTGTCTTTGAGGCATATAGCAACCATCATATCGGGCAAATACAAATCCCTCATCCTGATAGATAATCTCATACTTTTTCTTCAATTCATCCTGACGTTTCTTTTGTAAACGCAGTACATCTATCGCAGTATCTAACAACGGAATAGTACGTCTGCTTCTTTTGGTTTTCGGCTCCATAATTTCATATCCATGCTTGATTTTTCCATTAGAATCCGCACCAATTTCTACACGACAGAGATTTCCTTCAACATGCAGCTCTTTTTTCTCAAAATCCACATTTTCCCACTTCAACGCCATAACTTCACCTTTTCGCAAACCTGTATACATCGTCAGAACAATAATTGGGAATAATTCTTCCTGCCGTGCCTGAGTTAGTATTGTCTGTACTTCCTGAACATTCAACACACGACCCTCATATACCGTTTTCTTAGGCAATGTAGTATAGCGATTTACATTTTCCTTTATCAGATGTAATTTAACTGCCTGCTCCAAAGCTGAATTGATAAGCACTTTAACATGCTTTACTGTCTTTACGTTATATCCGTCTGCTATTTTTTCATTGTAGTACTTCTGCAATATATCGCTGGATAACCTATCCAGTTTGATTTTTCCAATACTGGATTCATGAATATGTTTCCTCCAGAACACCATATAGGTATCTAATGTCGTCTTTTTGATTTCATTTTTCTTGTAATTTTCAATATAGTGCAACACCCATTCTTCTAATACACGGATATCTTTCTTGGGTACATTATGAGTTGTACTACTTTTCTCCTTTAACTTCTGTCTTACTTCTTTCTGTGTCTTTCCATAAACAAAATGTCGCTTTGGAATAGGTTGTTCATCATAATACGCCCCGCACCAACGACCATCTTTTCGTTTAAAAATAGTTCCTTCGCCATTACTTCTTTTCATGATTTTTTCCTCCAATCAAAAAAGCCGCCACATTTCATGACGACTTTTCGTTATACTCTGTATTTTCTTCTAACCACTGTTCCAACTGACGAATAGGAATCACTCGTCTGCTTCCGATTGCCAAAACCGGTAATCTTTGTTCCTTTACCATCTGATAGGCATAGCTCTTGCTAATTCCAAGCACAGCAGCTGCTTCTGCTACACTATAGGTTAATTTTTCCATAGAATACGCTCCTTTTCTTTATTTCCACTAAATCTAATGGATTATTTTATTGTTCAGGGCATATTATTTTTTACTTTATGACTTGTGACGAATCAGAAATTCCGAACCGGATGGCTTTTCCATTATATAATCCATTTCCAGCACCTCCATACACTTATTAAACACCTCTTCAGATAGAGTACCATCTGTCCGCTTCACACTTCTCTTTAGAGTCTCAATCTCCGGACATTTCTTCTTTTTCCCCAGAAAATATTCTATATCATAGCGAATCTTATGTTTCAATTCTTTATTTTGGTTCTTAGAAAGCGAAACCTCTATGATACTTTCAATCTCATCTACTATTTTACGTTTATGGTACTCATCTAAATCTTTAAACAATTCATCAACCATTTTATAATCATCCGCCGACTTCCCCAACCATGACAACTGCTTTTTAGCAAAAGCAAAGTCATCCTCCTTTAATTCGTCAAGCATTTCCCTGTAAAATTTCTGCAAACATCTATAACGATTCACTGCAAATGAATTAAACGCCAATATACCATTATAAGAATATAAGACCTTACTGCTAAGGTTATTCTTTAATGCATCTTTCAGTAGTTCCTGTTGCAACATAGAATTTGGCACATAGCCACATAAACTTAGCATTAATGGAGAATATTCCTTTAACGGAAATGACATGTGAGGAATTACATTTGTCGTATATTCTGTTTCCTCAATTGGAAAAATCTTTTCACAATAAAAAAACAAATCCGTTAAATATAACTTTTTAACCTTTTTCTCATGTTTCCAGTAAAAATCCAATATCTTGTTGACCTGATTCAATCTTCCAGAAAAATGAGCATTATCTCGTTTCATAATATAAATCGTAAGCGGATGACCATCTTCTCGTTTTCGTCCTAGCATCTGAATGAACGATTCCTCTGTATCTGCCATAATAACAACATTTCGCAATTCTTTATCATGGATGGATACACCATTATCTATAACCGAGGTGGCTATTAATACCTTTTTAGGACTCAACTCTTTCTCCACAATATGATTCACTGTATCATATGCATCTTCATCCTTGTCATAACGAGCATCTATAAACTCTACATCGTTTGCGTTTATCTGATACTCCTCTAAATCCTTTTCCTGATAACCAGAACAAAGACTTTTCTTCAACGCCTTCCCTCTTTCTATATTATCCGTGAAAATCAACCACTTCTGATTTTTACTTGCAATATTTTTTGCTATCATTTGCTTAAGCATAATGAGGTCTTCAAATAGTCTTACATGCACATGACTATAATCAGCATCCACCACATACTCAGTTTTCTCTGTTCCTACCTTAAAAGATGCTTGATGTACCTGTGTAACATAGTCTGGAACCACACTAGAAGGTACCACCATTGCTTTTCGTCTCTTAATCAACTCACTGATATTCTTCATGGTTGCTGATAAATATATTTGAACCTTTCGACTAAACACATTACTTAAATAGTCAAATGAAAGCTCCGTATATGTATTAAAGTCAGCATCATTAGAGAAATAGTGACACTCATCATAAACAATATAATCAAATTGAATTAAATGATAATCCAAACTTCTATGTCCATCTTCTCTATACGAAGATAAACTTTCTTCAATCTGCTGGTATGTCCAAATCTCTATATAGGCAGAAATGCTCTTCTGTTCCATACACAATACATCAAATAAATCATCATCCCTCTCTATTAGCTGAATCTCTTTCTCCAATTGTTCCTTTAAAATCTTTCTATTGACCATATAGAGGAGCTTACTCTTTCTTCTTATTGCCTCTTTTAAGAGGACATGAAGGATGAAATATGTTTTCCCACTACCTGTTGGTGCTGTTATATATATATTGTCTCCCGAAGTCCATTTTTGGAAATCGCCCCCTATTTCATCTGAAATAAATCTATCCATTCTTATCATCCTTTCCTTCCTTGGATTTCTGTATTATATAGAAAAATCCAAAATCCAATTTTTTGCAAATCACGTTCAAAGTACCTGTTTATCCCATTTTATCATATCTTCCATATTTTTTATATGAAAGAGGGGCAAAATCCAAAATCCAAAAATTTTCAGATGACTAATCCAGTTTTTTTGACATTCTCCCTACACTCTCAACATCTCTTTTTGACTCCGTTGATGTCAGCGTTGATGTCAAACCAAGAAAAAAAGCCGCACCTAATCAGGTACGGCTCATAGCTAAAAAGCAAAAAAGTCCGATAAAATCGGACTTTCTCAGTAATGCGGAAGAAGGGACTTGAACCCTCACGACGTTGCCATCACTAGATCCTTAGTCTAGCCTGTCTGCCAATTCCAGCACTTCCGCATGTTCACGTGAACTCACGCAACGAATATTATAATATCATTCTTTTGATATTCTGTCAAGAGATTTCTTTTAAGTTTTGCAAGTTTGTTATTTGCAATCCAAAATTCCACCTTGTCCTATAAGCAAACACACTGTCCCACCTCTAACTCCCAAAGAAGAATATCCTCATAGGGATTTGTTTTTGCTAATCCGATTTTTCTCACCTCTCCCTGAAACATCCCAAACTGGTTCTGTAAAACTTCAAAGGAAATTCCCATTTCCTCTTTCGACAGCTTCTTCCCAATAGTGGTATGAGGCAGCCACTGCAATGGGCGATAATACGAGCTTATGGAAACCTCTTCCAGCGATTCCAAGTCTGCGCATATTTCTTTGGACATTCTGTGTAAATATTTATTTAGTATTGGTGCTATATAAATTACATGGGGTAAAAAAGCGCCAACTGACGCCCATTGAACCTCCCCCTTTTTTAACTGACCAAAACAATTTTCCAACACAGCCAGCACACTATTCTCCTGTTTTGTTTCAAAAGCAGTGATAGTAATATGTGGTGGTACCTTTTCCTGAATCATAAAATCATTCCCTGTCTTCTTTGCCACCGCATTTATATACTGCTGAATCCTATAATTGGTTTTTTCATCAAAATATATTGACACATAATACATACAAGTGCACCTCTAAATATAACACTGCATCATCAAAGGCTGTCTTCACAACATTTGATGATGCAGCATTCATTTTCACAATTTATATACTCTGAGTATTCTCAACCACTCTTCCGATATTTTCCCGATATACTTCCATTGCCTGAACAATAGTTTCTACCGCTTTTTGATTTTCTTCCGAACTGTTTCTCATATCATAAACCTGTCCATTCAGATTGTTAAAAATACTATCTATCTGATTGATATTGCGGTTTTGTTCTTCAATATTTCCATACAGTGTCTCAAATTGATTCTTTAGCTGCCCAAAGCTCTCCTGTAACTCTTCCATTTTTCTCTCTGAGTTTTCCAATGCCTCCTGACTGCCTGAAACTCTCTTTGCCGTATCATCTACCTGTTGCAATAGTTCTGTTACAACCTCTGATACCTGTTCCGAAAACATATCACTATTCTGGGAAAGCTCCCGCATGCTGGATGCAACCACCGAAAAACCAGCGCCAGCCTCACCTGCTCTTGCAGATTCTACCGCTGCATTTAAGGCTAATATTGTTAAATTAAATGAAATATCATTGATTTGACGTGCAATATTCCCAATCTGCTCCATCTTCTCTTCCATTTTCTGGAATATGCTTTCTGATTCGCCAATTATTTCACTAACTTCCTTCATCTGTACACTCATATTCTCTACATTACTCTGATTCTCCATTAATGCAATTTCAAACTCTTTTACTTCTTTGTTCAACTCCTCTATCTGAGACTCCGTTTCCTTAATCTTATCCCGAACATGATTACAACTGTCTGATACCTCAATACTTCCCTGAGTAATGGTTTGAGAACCATCCTGCAGTCCTCTGGTCCCCTCTGCAATCTGATTGGAAGAAGCATTAAAATCCTTTTGAAGCTGAATTCCCATAGTACGTATAGATTCCAATAGCTGCTCCGCTTCCTCTGCCCGCACCTTACTGATTTCGATAAATGCCTGCCCTCTCTTAATTACCAAGGTAAACATCACTGCCGCCAAGGTAAAGACTGCCATACATAAAATATATTGAGACTGACTTTCCGCTTTTTCAGGATGAATAACATACATAGCAATCAAAAGAATATCTGATATTACATATTGCACTCTTGTAATTTGGGGATTCAAATACATACCAGACATTCCAATTACTGTGAGAAACAAAGAAAAATCATCACTATAGGATTCTCCACTATTTAATGACACAAGAAATATCAAAAAAAGTAAAGAAACAGATAATACAAACTCTTTCTTTTCCACAGCTACTTTCATAACATTCATAATCACTAGCATAGCGATAAATGCAACTAAACAAACGCCAATGGTCAACATTCCGGTTTGATTTCCTGCTGCCACATTTTTCACAAAAAACAATCCTGTCACCACAATAGGAAGCCATTGCATCATTCTATAAATTTTCTCATGAGAAATTGGTGTTTTCACTTCTGTTTTCCTTTGACTCATAATTCACCATCTCCTTTTGTATTTTCCGAACAAAAACTCTATATAGTATTTTATCATACAAGAAGAGAAAATCAACAAATCCGCCATAAAATTCTTCTTCAGAATTAATGAAAATTAATTTAGCGACAAAAGCAGCCTTCCTGCATAAGATAACCTAAAGACAGGAAAGTAGAAAAACCATGCCTAATACCACCTATAAAATCAGCGGTCTTACCGTTTACTTTACCTTTCATGAAAGCGACAGAAACTATTCTTTCTTCCGAAAAATAGTGCGACGTATTGCACTTTCCATGTGCCATCTGTATTGCCAATGGTTTCAGTTTTTCACAAGACTATTTCCCAATACAGGAGATAAATTACTTTATATTTATTTCTATCTGCCATTTATCGTAACCCATATATTTAAAAAGCTCTCAAAAGATACTTCCATACAATTTATGGGAAGTATCCGCCTATATATCCTGTTTATATCAAAAGAGAGGTGCTGGTTGAAGAAATGCTTTTATAAGATTTTAAAGCAGTATCACCTTTTTAGTTTTCTTATTTCGGAAATGGATTTGCACAAAGCCAATCAAATTATTTCTCACAAATTGTATTTGTTTAATCGCCAAGAATGTGATAGACTATACGATGTATGCGTAAATCAAACATCTAGAAAATCGAGGTAATATAAATGCGAATTGGTTTTGATAATGACAAATATCTGAAAATGCAATCTGAGCATATCAAGGAACGTATCCAGAAATTTGACAATAAGTTATATCTGGAATTTGGAGGAAAGCTTTTCGATGATTTCCATGCTTCCCGTGTTCTTCCGGGCTTTGCAGTTGACAGTAAGCTTCAAATGCTGATGCAGCTTGCAGACCAGGCAGAAATCGTTATGGTGGTAAGTTCTGAAGACATTGAAAAGAATAAAATGCGTGGTGATCTGGGTATCACCTACGATAACGATGTATTCCGTCTGATTGACGAGTTCCAGTCCAGAGGCCTTTATGTTGGCAGCGTAGTTTTAACCAAATATGCCAACCAGCATGGTGCCAATGTATTCCAGAAACGTTTGGAAAACGCTGGTATCAAGGTTTATCACCACTATTTAATTTCCGGATATCCAACCAACATCCCTCACATTGTCAGTGAAGAAGGATATGGAAAGAACGATTATATCGAAACCACAAGACCATTGGTAGTAGTTACTGCTCCTGGTCCTGGAAGTGGAAAGATGAGTACCTGCCTCTCCCAGCTATATCACGAGCACCAGCGTGGAGTTCGTGCTGGTTATGCAAAGTACGAAACCTTCCCAATCTGGAATATTCCTCTGGATCATCCGGTGAATCTGGCGTATGAAGCAGCAACTGCCGATTTAAATGATATTAACATGATTGACCCATTTCATTTGAAAGCCTATGGTGTCACCACGGTTAATTACAACCGTGATGTAGAGGTTTTCCCTGTGTTGAATGCGATTTTCATGAAGATTTATGGCGAAAGCCCATATGCATCCCCTACTGATATGGGTGTTAACATGGCAGGAAACTGCATTTTTGATGATGAGGCTTGCTGTGAAGCATCCCGACAGGAAATTATCCGCAGATACTTCCAGGCGTTGACCGGCATTGTGGATGGTACCCATTCCGAGGAAGAACGTGGTAAATTAGAGTTACTTTTGAATCAGGAATCTCTTACTACCAATGACCGTCCAACGGTAGCCCCAGCTTTAAAGCGCGCAGAGCAGACAGGCTGTCCGGCTGCTGCCATTGAGCTTGCTGACGGTAAGATTATTACAGGAAAAACTGGTGATTTATTAGGTTGTTGTTCCGCTGCATTACTGAATGCCTTGAAGGAACTTGCCGGTATTCCACATAAAGAGATGATTCTTTCTCCACAGTCCATCGCACCAATCCAGACACTGAAAACCCAGTATCTGGGAAGCAAAAACCCAAGACTTCATACCGACGAAGTGTTAATTGCTCTTTCTGCAACAGCTGACAATAACGAATCGGCACGGCTTGCCTTAAAACAGCTTCCAAAATTAAAGGGCTGTCAGGTACACTCCAGCGTAATGCTGTCTTCCGTTGATGTAAAAACCTTTAAGCAGCTTCAATGCGATGTTACCTGTGAACCAAAAAGTGTTTAACCACAGGAAATAATATTAAAATTAGCAAATCCCGTTATACAATCCAAATGATTGATGTGACGGGATTTCTTTCTTGCTCTTTACAAAACTTTTCTAAAAAAATAAATTAAATTGTAACCTTTTGGAAATTCATGGTACTAATAAATGTGATCACAATTTCAATGCCTCTGACAAGGGCACATATGATTTGATAAATATTTTACTAAAATGGAGGAATTAAGAATGGAGAATAAAAAAACAAATATATGTATCCTGACTCAGGAACTTCTTCCTGTATATCAAGATAATTGCGTGTCAGCAGACAGCAAAAAAATCATAGAAGAACACCTGCAAAACTGTGAACTTTGCCATGAGAAATTAACAGAATTAAAAACAGAAAGCAGGTCTGTAAAGAACGCAGATATTGCAAAAAACCTTTCTGTCAATGAAATCACAGAGAAGCAAAATTTTACAAAGCTTTCCCAGAGGCTAAAAAAAAGAAAAATAAGAAATGCCATTATTGTGGTGGCAGCCATATGTATTCTCTTCTTTGGCTACCAAATCAGTTTCCTTTACTGTATCTTTGATGGAATGGCAATGTATCCAACCATAAAAAATGGAGAAACCTGTATTATTTCCCGCTTTTCCTATGCATTTACGGACCCAAAGATAGATGATATTATTTTGCTGAAATTTAAAGAGGATTATATGGAAGAAGAATTCCTCAAAATCTATCGTATTGCTGGCACTCCCGGTGATTATATTGAAATCAAAGACGGACACTTTTATGTAAATGGCATCGTCAACGAACGCTATAACGGAATCGCTCCTGCTTCATTTGACAGCGCTGACTCTGAAAGTAATACTGGATTTTCCATGACAGTTCCAGAGAACCAATACTTTATCTTAGGGGATAATTTTGAGGTATCTTATGACAGCCGTTACGATAAAGTAGGCTGTATTGATAAAAGTGATATTTACGGAAAATGTATTAAACACTTATCCATTTCAAATCCACTGACACAAACCAACACCACTACTGCTACTACATCATCTGATAAATAGACAAAAAAGCATTCAGATAGGAAATTGATTTATGAAAAACTACGAAAATGAATTTCAACAATTATACGAAACCCATTATCTGGATATATTCCGTTTCTTATTGAAATGGACAAATGGCAATGAGCTATTGGCAGAAGAGCTTACTCAGGAAACCTTTTTTCAGGTGTTTCTATCCCTGCATAGATACCGGGGCGACTGCAAAATGAAAACTTGGATTTGCCAAATTGCAAAAAATGTATCCTATAAATATTTTGAGAAGAATCCTCAAAATGTGAATCTGGAAGAATTGCTGATGAGCAATGGAACTTCATTACAAGGAACATTATCTCCCAACAACGAAGCCCTCATCACTCCTTCCATAGAGGAAAGCATCATCCATCAGGAAGATTTAATGCGACTTAGAAAGGCAATTAAAAGTCTGAAAAAGAAATACCGGAATGTAATCATCTACCGGACTTATTTTGAGCTATCCTTTCAGGAAATTGGAGAAATTATGAAGATTTCACCTAATTCTGCAAAGGTACTTTATCATCGTGGAAAAGAGAAACTCAAAAAGCTACTTTGAATCCGTTGAATGGAATATTCGTTTAAAAATGGAGCAACAAAAGCAAATAGTCTTATGTAAAATATGATTATCCAGAAAACTATGCCATAAAATAGGAGAAATCGTAATGATTTCTCCTATTTACATCTTATAATCCTTCGTATCAAACTTCATATACGCCAGCTGAAATGCCTTCCATCTTCTCCGGGAAACCGGAATCTTTTCTCCGTCTGCCAGAGTCAGTACCTGATTTTCAAACTGTGTCACATGAGCTAAATTTACCAGATACTTGCTATGACAGCGGAAAAAGATACTCGAAGGAAGTCTCTGCTCCCACTGCAACAGACTTTCTTCGCATAAATACATATCCTTGCTGGTCCACAGCTCACTGCCACCAGACTGTGCAGAAAAATAACAAATATCCCGAATCAAAATATGATAAGGAATCCCCCGTCGTACAATAGAAATACTTTCTGTCAACTGAAGCTCCTCCATACTGACCTGCAAGTAATCAAACAATTCTTTCTCTTCGATTGGCTTTGTCATAAAACGAAATGCTCTTGCCTCATATCCCTCTTTATATCGGTTCTCATACGCAGTCAAAATAATAACAACGGTTCTTGGAAAGCACTTTTTGATTTTTTTCAACCAAGCAATTCCATCCTCTGACGCATCATGAAATTCCAAATCCATAAAAATAATATCTACTGATTCCTTCTGCATATATTCAAATAGACTGGATGGTTTTGAAAAATAGAGAAATTCATTTTCCTGCTTATTCTCTTGGTCAAACTTCTTAAGTAAAACCCCCAGCTCCTTTGAAATCAATTCCTGATCATCACATAAAACTATTCTCATCCTCAGTTACTCCTTTAGATTGGAAGATATATGGTTACAGTCAACATCTGCTGCTCCATATTCAACTCAATTCTACCATCATACTTTTCCAATACATTTTTTATCTTATGAACCCCATGTCCATGATTCCTATCCTTCTTCTTTTGCGTATTCTCGTTTCTATGTTCTAAAATACTATTAGACATAACGATAGAAAAATATTTATTTCCACCAGAAAAGCGAATCGTAAGTCTGGAATCCCCCTTCTCTACGCATCGGTTGGCACTCTCAATGGCATTGGAAAGAAGGTTGGAAAATATGGTACATAAGTCAATAGAAGAAACCCTTTCTATCTTTGGCAGATTTCCATAAACAGTTACTTCCACTTCTTCTCTACAGTTATGAGGCAGCTCATAATGAAGAATGGCATCTACAATTTCATTTCCAGAAAAATGTACTCTTTGTTGAAAATTCATACTCTGTTGTAAATCTTGAAAATATTGCTGCAATTCTTCTGTTTTTTCATTCTCAAAAAGATATTCCATACAGATAAAATGATTTTGAATATCATGCCGGAATTTGCGAATCTCTATATCTAACAGCTCCATATCCTCATAGTACTTTAGCTGTTTCTCCACCATATGAACATTTTCTTCCTGATTCTCCCATGCCTGCATCATAAACCGTTCCACATAATACACAATCAGCATTATACATATTGATGTCAACCAATAGATAACCAGTCTCCAGCAAATTATGGTATTTAAATCTTCACTGGTAATCGGAAGAAATTTCTCCGGTCTTATAAAATGAAAAATAACTGTAGTTATAAAATAACAAATTATATTTATTGCCATTAATTTACTATCAAACAGAAAAGCAATACATGATAAAAAAATGAAAACACACTCCCAGTCATATTCCGCTGAAAAAGCATATAAAATAAAATTATATTGTAAAAAAAGCGAGAGTGTTACATAGGCTTTTACCCAATTCAAATGTCTGGGAATAAAGGAATTATCCTTCCAATTTCTACAAATAAAGAAAATACCTATTGCCATATAAATCAACTGGGTACTATCAAATAAAATAATTTGCGTCCAGGTCGGCGCAGTATTCCAGCCTATAATCTTCCATGTTGTCCATAATGCGCCAGCACACATACAAAGAAATGGTACTAACAATAGAACATAAATATAAACATAATCCCAATACTTTTTTATTACATTCATTGTATTCTCCTAATTCCACCAGAAACACGCCATTTTCCATTTTACCTTCTTACGAAATAAATGCAACGACCAGTTAATGGTTATTTTTGACCAGATAATGTTTTCTTTTCCTTGAGTCCTTCAATCCATTGTATAATTATAACAAATTTGACTAGATTGGAGCGTGAATTTTATGAATAATAGCAAAAACAAAAAAACTGCAGTTGAAGTGTACTTGTCTACGGTATTCAAATGGGGACTAATCATTTTAGTTTCTGCATGTATGTGTGCCACCGTCATGTTTAATACGGAGAAGTTGTTTGGATTTTATCCAAATGTTCCTTGGATTGCATTAATATTGTTTGCACTCATGGATGTCACTTTTTTTATTGCCGCTATAATTATCATTAAAACATCCTTTGATTCCGATGGTTTTTTAAAAGAAGGTAAATTAAAAATTGGAAAAATCTTTTCCGCAACGGTCTTAATTATCCAATGGAACTATCTTTTATATATGCTTCCATCCAGAACATTTTGGGGATTTTTATTTTTCTTTTTAATTCTCCTTGCCTTCTTTCTGGATATTAAATTAGTATTAGTCAGTGGACTGGCTTGTATGATTTCTCTTTTTATTGGATGGGCTGTTAAAGGCAGCGACCTAATGCCGGTAAAGGATGAAATTTTCCTTGCAGATGTCCTTATGTGTCTGGTAGCACTGGTATTATCCTTGACTGGATTACTTATTTTCGTTTTCTTTGTGGCACATTTTCTGGTAAATGCCAAAAAGGACGAATTAGAAAAGAATAACGAACAGGTTATGAGCGTTTTATCCTCTGTGCAAACTTTATCTGACAGATTATATGCAGCCGGAACTGCACTTTCTGATATTTCTGATACGGAAAGCGCTTCCGCTGAAGAGTTGGCTGCCACTACGGAACAGCTTTTAGAAAGCAGTAATCTTCTAGAATCTAAGACAGAAGAAAGTATGACAAACTTAAATGAGTTAAAGGAATGGGAGGCTGTTGTTGCTAATAATGTAGAAAAAGTCGAGGCGACCTCTAAAAATTTAATAGAAAAATCAAAAGAAAACGAGCAAGTATTAAATGAACTGCATTCCATTAACAGCGAAGTTTCCCATTCCATGCTTGCTACAGTAGATGTGGCTGCTAAGCTTTCGGAAGCAGTACAGGAAATCGGTGTTACATTAAGTCTCATTAACGACATTTCTTCTTCCACCAACCTTCTCGCTTTAAATGCCTCTATCGAGGCTGCCAGAGCCGGTGAAGCTGGCAGAGGCTTTGCAGTAGTTGCTCAGGAAGTAGGTAACTTGGCTAATAGCACCAAAGAGTCTTTGGATGAAGTAACCGCCGTAATTGCAAGAGTTCAGAACAATGTAAATGAGATTACTGCTCACGTAGAAGAAAATGCCCAGAAGCTCAATAAGCAAAACGAATATTATAATAATGTATTTGCAGGAATGCAGGATATGACCCAGCTTCTTAATGAATCCGTAGCTGCCATTAATACCATGGGCGAAGCTCAAACGAAACAGTCTGATGTTATTAAAAATACAGTACTTATTAATAATGACATTGTAGAAAGTATCCGCACGGAAAATGAGCAGTTCACAACTATTAATGCCATGGTAGAAACTAATGTAAATGACATTTCTGAAATGACTACACAAACAGCTTCTATTAATGGTATGGTAGATGAAATCAACCAATTGCTCCAAAGAGAAGAATAAAACATAACAACATCGCTTCGCACTTTTGCGAAAGCATTTTCCTCAAAAACTCCCCTTGAACCTTTCCGAATCAAGGGGAGTTTTGCTTTGTGCATATATAAAATCTATTTTTCTAAAAGCTCATACCACTGTTCTGTTAAATGAGCCGCTACTTTGGCTATAGAAGCATAATCTTCTTCATAGGATAATGAAGCATACATATAAAATACAATTCCATTATATTCCCAGTCTAAAACTACCATCTCTTTATTAGAATCCGTAGCCCTAGCACGTTGAATTGTAATGGGTATTTCTTCTGCCCCCAGAACCACAGACCAGCCGTTTTCCTGAGTGGAATCTGCTTTAAACTCTGGAACATAGGAAATATCCTTCTCTCTGTCCTGCCAAAATAAAAGTGTTACATCTGTGTTCACAATCCCGTCATGATAAGAAATACCTCCCACCTGTTCCTTATCTGCATATTCTGAAACTTTCACATTCTGAATCCATTTTTCAGACTCTGGAAGCTCAATACGCACTCCTAATTTCTCATAGACATTCTTATCTGCTGCTGTCTGGTCTATTAACTCATCTGCTTTTTTACAAATTGCCCCAAACTCTTCCCATATTTCGTCCTCTGTCTTACTATGAAAGCCTTCCATAGCTACATCTAATGCTTTTGATAAATAAGCTGTATATTCTCCTAAAAGCCATTCCCTTGGAAATTCTGCACACTTTTCCTCAAACATAACACTATGCATCAGCAATGCAGATACATAGCCATTAAAATAATTTGGATGAAAATCTCCTTCTAAATGCAATTCTTCATAGGAATAGCCCATTTCATATAGCGCATCCATTAACTGTCCCTTGGGTATCATTTCCAGCCCCTGCTTTTTCAATTTCTTATAGTCGGAAGCTTTCATTTCCCGATTATCATCCTCATACATGTAATAATAAAAGCTGGCATCCTCTTTACACCACTTTTGCAATTTCTTTATGGCATGAAATGTAATTTCATCCTGCCATCCGCCATAATCCTGAAAAACAACTATATCTGCCGCAGATAATCTTTCCTTCACATCCTTTTTCTTCATATATGTGCCATCCAGATAATCTTCCAGCCATGCACCGCCCCAGGTAATCTGATCCACAAAAAGATTTCTACCATAGCTCAATGCTATATCATCCAAATATCCTGGCTGGCATCCGTAATCAATTAAACTGTTTCCAATGAGACATACCCGAATTTCCTCCTGGTCTAAAATCTGCTGCACCTCATTTGGAATAGACGAAGGACTAGGACTTTCCGAAGCACTGCTAACATCCGAACTGGTATCTGTCTGGGTATTTTTACTATTGCAGCTTATCAGAGACATGCAGCAGGCAACACATACTATAGATGAAATTAATTTTTTTCTCATATACAACCTCTCCAATTTTATCAACTTAGAATAATATTTTCGCTTATTATTCCTTCATTTCCTTAAACATCTGAATGGATGCCAGCGGATGACCCTCAAAATCAAACAACGCCTGATTATCCCAAGCAGAGCCTCCATAATAATTTCCTGCGTCATTTGGATCATATCCTGCCGCATAGCTGGACGCCCAGCCAGAACCATAGTTTTCCCACAGCTTAGACCGTTCTTTTTTTGAATTCCCTGGAACAGGAACCCATGCTGGTTCCCAATAACATACCCCCACTGCATCCTCTCCCAGAGAAGCCAAAACCTCTACGCAATCACGGACAGCCTCCGCCTGTCCCTGTTCTGACACCTCATAATCGAAGGTTCCCCATGCACCATCATAGATGGAATTTTCATGCCCATCACCGTCCTCATAGGTATAGGAATAGGAGATTTCTGCCACCATAACCTTTTTTCCATATTTTTTCACTACATGACTCAGTACCTCTTTCAAGTTTTCCAAAGTCCCATGCCAAAATGGATAATAGGAGGATGCAAAAATATCATAATCCACATTATTATCAGCTAAATTCTTTGCATATCTTTCATAGCTTCCTGTGTATTCTGGATTGGTAAACTGAATGACCACAGAAATATCCTTCCCGTACTCCAAAGCCAGTTCCCGAACAGCCTTACTTCCACTATTCATTAATGCTGTAATATTTTTCCAATCCTTTTCTCCTGCCATCCCTGTAGTAGTTTCATTTCCTAGCTGAACCATCTGGACATCAACGCCAGCTCCTAGAATTTGCCCTAGCGAATCCTTTGTATACTCATACAAAGCCTCTGATTTTTCATCAATATCCATTCCTTCCCATGCCTTTGGACACATCTGCTTCGCCGGGTCTGCCCAGAAATCAGAATAATGATAATCAATGAAGCAGCTCATATTATATTCCGTGGCACGCTTTCCAATAGCAATGGCATTCTCTGTATCGCAGTTTCCTCCACCATAACCATTTCCCTTCTCATCATAAGGGTCGTTCCATACACGAACTCGTATCATATTTACATCATTCTGTGCCAAGGTCAAAAGCGGATCCTGCTCCTCATTAAATTCATTGTAATAAATAACACCACTATTTTCCTGTGCAATCAAGGTAGACACATCGCATCCAAAGAGAAAATCTTCACTAAGACCCTCTACCTTTTCAATAGAAATGGGATTTTCAAATTTGGCTTCTCGTGTCTCCTCCTTTCCTTTTTCGGAAGATACTTCCTGCTCTACCTCACTATTTTTATTAGAATCCTGTGTCTTGGAAGATTCCGCAGAGCTACAGCCTGTCAGTAATAGGCTAAGCATTAATGTCATTGTGAAAACGAGTTTCTTCTTACGCATAATCTATTCTCTCCTTAAGGTTTGTATCTGATTGTATACTTCTTATGCCTTTCACATTATAACACTATCCTGTTTTTATAACAATTTTCTCCCCCAATGGGATGAATGAAAAAGCAGGTATCCCAAAATCTAGATACCTGTTTTTTATTCATCTGCCAAAAGCTCCTGTGCTTTTACAACATTTTCATTTGCTCACTTACAATTTTTTTAATCTCATCAACCATATCACTGATAATAGGGGATATATTCTCTCTATACATCCCACTAAATAATCTATTAAGATTTGCATCAAAATTATCGGGCAAAATCTTACATTCCTTAGAACAAATGCTCTGCATTCTTTTTTCTCCCGGATGTGTCATCTCATTTAAAGCAAAGATAATATCAAAATAGCTTGCAAGAAATTCAGTAATCCTGTGATTAACACTAACAAAATCCCCTCTGTTTTCTGCCTTTTTTATTTGCATATCAAAGGATGGTAACATTCCATTAAGAAGTTTTAAATTATTTGTTATAATATTTTCTTTTAACAGCATTGGATATGGAATTCTATATTTCTCTTGTAATGCTTTAAGTTTCCCTTTCTTATCCAACACTATCCTAGAGGTTATAAGATTATGCCACATACATGTAGTATATCCATTATACGGACTGCATTCCATTACAACAGATGATACCATATTTTCAAATTCATTCCTGTTTCTATATATGATATCCATATCAATCCCATCTTTTAGTGTAACGTCATCCTCAAGCTCCCAAAAAGAATTACCGATTTCCATATATTTACAATATTTTTCCAAAATACTTTCTCTTTCTTTTTCTTCAATACTATCTGTTATATATACATACACATCATAGTCTGATTTTTCATCATTTCTACTGGTAGCTCTTGAGCCCCCAAGAGCAATAGCTTCTACCTGTGAAAGACTTCCTATTTCTTCAAATAATTTGTTTATATCAACTGTCATTCGTATTTCTCCTTATATCCCATTTTAATGTTCAAATCAGCTAACGCTTCTCAACTAAATTTTTTTAACAAATTTCCATAGTTTTATTTCTATGTCCTCTATTATACCATCACATTTTTTACTCCACAATAAACCCTTTCTTTATCAAATAACAAGCCACCTAAAACATCACAGCTACAAAACGAAATTAACTTCCCATAATTATATTATGGAGAATTTTAGAATCTAATATTTTCCATCCATCTTTCTTTGACATTCTGTCAAAATTATAATACTATATTAAGCAATTTCGTTGTTTTTCCAACAAGAAACGGAGGGGTTTTATGGAAACATATATGAAAACCTTAAAGCAGACGCAGCTTTTTGCAGGGGTGGGTGACTCTGAAATATCTTCCATGCTAAACTGTTTACAGGCAATGCTTCTCACATATAAAAAGGGAGAGTATGTGTTTAGAGCAGGAGAACACCTACACCACATCTCAGTATTGGTAAAAGGGAAGCTTCTGATTCAAAGAGATGATTTTTGGGGGAATAGAAGTATTATTAATGTAATACAGGTTGGAGAAATGCTTGGAGAAGCTTATGTCGCACCGGAAAGCGGAGCCATATTAAATGATGTGATAGCAGAGGAAGATAGTGTTGTAATTCTCTTCGATATTAACAGAATTCTTACTGTCTGCCCTTCCGCTTGCAAATTTCATTCCATGGTAGTAAAAAATCTATTCTTTGCTATCTCTGAAAAAAACCGAAAGCTAGTCCAGAAAATAGGACACATTTCCAAGCGCTCCACACGGGCAAAACTATTATCCTATTTATCAGAGGAAGCGAAACGGCATAATAGCAATCATTTCACCATTCCCTTTAATCGCCAGCAGCTAGCTGATTTTCTTTCCGTTGACCGTAGCGCAATGTCAAATGAATTATGCAAAATGCGGGATGAAGGACTATTGGAATTTAACAGAAACGAATTTACATTACTATAAAATCTCTTTTACAATACTACAAAATCACTTTTGCAGTACAAAAAAATACATTTTATTACTTTAAAACCACATTCAAAACAAGGAGAATATCAACATGACTAAGAAAAATATTTGCTATATTGGAAACCATTTATCAGCCTCTAAAGGCTATCTTGCCATGGGTAAACAGGCATCCAAATTAGGGGGCAATACCTTTGCCTTTTTTACTAGAAATCCTCGAGGTGGAAAAGCAAAAGAAATAGATGAAAAGGATGTGGAGAAATTTCTCGCATATGCCAAAGAACAAAATTTTGGAAAGCTGGTAGCACATGCTCCTTATACTATGAATCTATGTTCCGGTAAAGAAGAGGTACGGAATTTTTCTAAAGAAATGTTGCAGGACGATTTAAAACGCATGGAATACACACCCCACAATTATTATAATTTCCATCCCGGTTCCCATGTAGGACAAGGGACAGACGTAGGTATTGCCCATATTATAGAAGCCTTAAATGAGAGTCTATTTGAAGAGCAAACCACTACGGTATTACTGGAAACTATGGCAGGAAAGGGCAGTGAAATCGGAGGAACCTTTGAAGAATTACGACAGATTATTGATGGTGTAACACTTCAGGACAAATTAGGAGTCTGTCTGGACACCTGCCATATCTGGGATGGCGGATACGATATTGTAAACCAGCTGGATCAGGTGCTGGAAGAATTTGACCAAGTTATTGGATTGTCCCGTCTGAAAGCAATCCATTTTAATGACAGCATGAATCCCCTTGGTTCTCACAAAGACAGACATGAGAAAATTGGCAATGGTCAATTGGGACTGGCTGCTATGGAACGCATCGCCACCCATCCACTTCTGGCAGGGAAACCTTTTATCTTAGAAACTCCTAACGACGATGCCGGTTATGCAGAAGAGATTGCAATGCTAAAGGAATGGTGCAAGTAATTTACAACGCGAAAATCCTATAACGAAAGAGCATTCGTCCCAAAGGACCAATGCTCTTTCACATTGCTAACAATATAGAAAGTCTTACCCCAGACTCCCTTCGCCTCCCATCATCCTAGTCATTTCTTCTATTCTTTCGATAGGAAATGGTGGTTGGCTAATTGGTTTCATGGCAATAGACATCAGCTTCATCGGATTATCATCCGCTGCAACCCGATTAGAACTAAACATTCCACACATCTTACATCTATGAATAATTGCCCATTCTCCATTCTTTCTAACCCATACGGATACAGGTTCCATATGTCCACCACAATCAGATTCCCTATCTCCCGGCTCAATATCGACGTGAAGACTATAAAGACAATTTGGACAATGATTCCTATGATTACTTCCTGCACCTTCCGGTACTACCATTCTCCCACAATTCTTACAGGTAAAGCTCTCATCGCAAGCATGGGTTTTATAATAACCTTTTTCGTATTTCTTTTTCTTGTTTTCTCTATTCACCTTTGAATCCTCCTTTATTCTCTTTTTTAGAGGATTCATATTCGTGTATGATTCCCTGAATTCTTTTTTCAGAGAGATAATACACTTTGCTTAACTCTGCAATCGTCTGACCGGAATAGTAGCCTTTTACTATCATTCGATTACGTTCCGCCAATTTTTCCTTTGTTCCATTCTTTTCACCCCAAGACAACGAATTTTCATTTTTTCTGGGAATATAAATCAACTGACCATCAACATACTTTTGAATTTCTTCAACAAGAAACTTTGGCAAAACATCATCTGCATTTACGTAGCTCATATGCGCCCTCCTAACAATATCTTAGGATGCAATGGCTATCACATGTTCTTTTTTTATTTGCAATAGCCATCGCTATCGCACAATAGACTTATACTTCTTCAAAAATCACTCTTTGAACCTTTCTAATTTTATTTTTTACAATAATAGCATATACACAAAAAGAGTTTCAATCTCGAATTTGATTAAAATTATTTTTAAGTTCATCTATTTCTTATATTTGGCTTCAATTTTCAAATAGATTACCATCATTATAATAACCAAAATTACTACTGCAATAATAATCAGAATAAATAATGGTGAATTTTGTTTCAGGAATAAAATCGGGATGCCCATCAATTCTAACACACCCGCTGCAACAAACCACAATATGGCTACTCTGTTATTATAACCTGCTATATCCTTTACAGTTGGCGGTTCAACAAAAGAAAAAAATCCAACTGCTTCATTTGATTTACGACAGTTAATTCCTATACATAAAAAGATAATGGCAACAATACTCCATATCACGAATCCAATAATCATCTTTTCCTCTCCTCCAAAGCGTCACACCGGTGTTCCCACCTCAATCAAATTACCATCTAAATCATAAAAACGAATTACCTTTTGCCCCCAGCTATGCTCCATAAGCCTGTTAACATATTTGATGGAAGGGTATAGAGCGTCCAATTTTTCAGCAAATGCTTCAATATCTTTTTCTTCAAAATACAATTCACAGGAATTATTTTCCGGAATAATATCTTTTCCCAGAAACCCCCTCCAAATTTTCTCATCCTGAAGCACAAGCCCTTCCGTTAAAATCATG
>CAZEFX010000046.1:0-21060 GCA_964511525.1 uncultured Jutongia sp. | reverse complement strand
GATGAAGCCTTTCATATGAATGGGGAAAGTACGTTGCTATCCCTACGGAATGGTGGCGGAAAAACGGTATTGGTACAAATGATGACTGCTCCTTTTGTGCATAAGCGTTATAGGGACACCAAGGATCGTCCCTTTGAAAGTTACTTTACTACCAATAAACCTACGTTTATTTTGGTGGAGTGGATTCTGGATGGTGGAGCTGGTTATGTGCTGACAGGCATGATGGTTCGGAAAAATCAAGAGATTGCCGAAGGAGAAGTGCAGGAAGAGCTGGAGATTTATAATTTTATCAGCGAATATCAGGAACGATGTGACAGAGATATTTTCAATCTGCCAGTGGTAGAAAAAACGGACACAGGAATGAAATTAAAAAGCTGGGGGAATTGTAAGAAATTATTGGAAGAAATCAAAAAAGAACAGGGAAATAAGTTCCAGCTTTTTGCTATGAATCAGTCTGCCCAGTCTAGAATGTATTTTGAGCGGTTAAAGGAATATCAGATTAACCACAAGGAATGGGAAAGTATTATAAAAAAAGTAAATTTGAAAGAGTCTGGTCTCTCGGAGCTTTTTTCTGATTGTCGAGATGAAAAAGGCTTGGTAGAAAAATGGTTTTTAGATGCGGTGGAGAGCAAGCTGAACAGGGAAACGAACCGGGTCAAAGAGTTTCAGAATATTGTGATGAAATATGTGAAACAGTATCGTGAGAATCAGACCAAGATTACAAGACTTGCTACGATTAAGGAGTTTCAGGAACAGGCAGGTCAGTTAAAACAGCAGGGAGAGGGCTATCTGGATGCTACAAACCAGAGGTTGTCCTATGAAAACCAGATTGCCTGTTTTCGTGGGGAACTTCAGAGGATGTGTGAAGAAGCTGGGGAGACCACTCAGGAAATCCGCCAGCAGATTCAGGAATTGGAGCAGGAATTAAAGCAGATTGAGTATGAGAAAATCTCTTATGATATTTATGTTAGAGAAGACCGAAAGCAGAATTTGGCAAGAGATAGGGAGTTATATGTATTAGAGAAGCAGGAAATCCAGAATGAAATACAGGACTTGCAAAGAGAAAAAAATCAGCAGGAATGCGCAAGAACTCTGGAAGAAAAAAGAGAATCCTTAATGGAGTGTAAAGGATTGGAAAGCCGTTTAAAGGTATCCAGACAGGATGAAAGAGAAAAGGAGCCGCAGCGTCAGCAGCTGGGAAGTCAGCTGTTCCAATGCTATGGAATAAAGGTGACAGAAGGGGAAGCTGCAGTTGCTAAGGCGCAGACTCAGATTCAGGATTTGCAGCAGGAAGAAAATGAATGGAAACAGCGTCAGGAGAAGTACCAACATGAGCTTACGGAAAAAAGTACAGGTATTGGCGGACTTCGGGAAAAAATCACATCCTATGATGGCGCAGAGGATTCCTTTAAGAAAAAATATAATGTGGTTTTGGAACGAAATATTTTGGGAGAATATGAATCCGGTGTTTTGGAAGTAAAAGAACAAATGCAAAATGGGATTCTTCAGGATATAGAAAATGGGATTCGAGTTTCTTTGAATGAGAAAGAAGAATGTTCCGAGGCTATTCGAAAAGCTCAGAGAGATGGCGAGTGTATGAGAGAGGATATTCGGGAATTACAGTTGAAGATTCATCAGCAGGAATCTCTTTTATCTCAATACGAGGAGCAGTTAGAGCAGCGGCGGGTAGTTCTGAAATATGTGTCTATGGGGGAAAGTGACCTTTTCCGGAAAGAAAAAATCCTTCAGGAAATTGGGAAAAAGCTGGAAGAAATTGACAGAGTCCGAACCAGTCTGGAAATGGAATATCAGCAGATGAATCAGGTGTGTAACCAGCTGCAGAAGGGAAGAATTATGGAACTTCCCGGGAGATTAAAAGAATATCTGATTCAGCAGGAAATCACAGCGATTTATGGCATGGAGTGGCTTGGAAAAAATGGACGTAGCTTAGAAGAAAATAAAGAACTTGTAAAAAAACAGCCATTTTTACCATATTCTATTATTTTAACTCAAAAGGATATGGAAAAACTCATGCAGGCGGAACCGGAAATCTATACTACTTCACCGATACCAATGCTGGTCAGGGAAGAAATTGAAGAGTTTGAAAAGGATTCCGAGTCTTGTGTCTTTACCTTGGAAAATGTTCACTTTTATATGCATTTTCAGGAGGAAATGCTGGATGAAAAAGGCAGAGAGCGTTTAGTTGTGATTCAGCAGGCAGAGATGGAAAAGAAGCAGAGTGCCATCCAGATAAAAAAAGAAGAATATTCCTCCTATTTTGCCAAGCAGGAGTTGATTAAAGCCCAGACTGTCACCAAAGAGAACCGGCAGGAATGTATGAACCAGCTGGAAAAGGCAGAAAATAAATTAGAGGAATGTCAGAAACGGCTGGAGGAATTAGACAGCCAGAAACGTCAGCTGGAGAAACAGGTGCATGATTTAGAGGGGGATATTTCAGAAGCAAATCAGAGAAAGCAGATGCTATTGATGCAGATTGAAGACTTTAATGCCTTGGTAGAACGCTATCATAATTATCAGAAGGATAAGAAAAAACTGGAACAGTGGCTGGAGGATGTAGATAATCTAAAGACACTGCTGCAACAGGCTAAGGAAAAACTGGAACAATTACAGGTTTCCTTCATTCAGGCAGAGAGAAAATTGATGGAAACTAAAAGTGAGCTTAAATTCCGCAAGGAAAAACAGGCAGTTTACCAACAGTTTGCCACAGATTCCAAAGGGATTTCTGATTTGGAAAATGGAATAAAAAATCTTGTTGTTTCCAAGGAAGAATTAATGGAAATGGAAGCACAATATGAAGCTTTGACTCAGGGATTTTCTCAGGAAATCCAGCTTTTGGAAGACCAGCTTATTAAGGAGCAGAGAAGATATCAAAGACAAAGCAGTGAATTGGAAAGCTTGTTAAAGCGTTATCAGTTCCAGGAGACAGAAATTGAGAAAGTAAGTTATAGTCGTGACCAGTTATTTGAACTGGAGGAGCAGTTACAAAAGAGAGAACAGAAAATGTCTGTTAAAATCCAGAAGATACATGAACTGGATACAAAAATTCAGTTAGAAGAGTCCAAGATACAGGACAATAGAAATAAAATGCTTCAGGATTGTGGACAGAGAGAACCTGTTGGAAGAGAAACAATTTCTAATCTGGAATTTTCTAAGCGAAAGGGGTTTGTTCTTTCACAAAAAGAACGGCTGGAAAAAGAAGCCATTTATTGGCAGCATAGAATCCAGAACTTTGAAACAAATCTGACCTCTACCTCAGAATTTGACCAATTGGAAATGAATACAGCAGTGGCATTAGGACAAAATCTGGGTCAGTTGTCGGAGGAGGAATTAGATCGGTTTAAAGGAACTCTTCTGCGGGATTACCGAGAGAGCCAGCGACAGGAAATGGAAGCTAGAGAAAATATTCTGAACAAATTGAATGAAATGGCTCGAACAGAGGCTTTCTCTGAGGAGTTTTTTGCAAAACCTTTGGAAATTATGCTGGGTCTTGTGGCAAGTGCAAAGGATTTAATGAAACAATTAGAGATTATTAGTGAATCCTATGGCAGCATGATAGAAAAGCTGGAAGTAGATATTTCTATGATTGAAAAAGAAAAGCTTCGTATTTTGGATTTGTTGACGGATTATGTGAAAGAGATTCACGAAAATCTTGGAAAGATTGACCGGAATTCTACGATTCAGGTAAGAAACAGAGCCATTAAGATGTTGAAAATCCGTATGCCGGAGTGGGAGGAAAATCAAGAAACATACGCTTTACGGGTACAGGACCTTTTGGAAGATGTTACGAGAAGAGGATTGGAATTACTGGAGCAAAATGCTAATCTGGAAGAGATGACAGGAGTATATATTAATACATCTAATCTCTATGATACTGTGGTGGGAAATGGAAATATTGCCATTCAACTGTATAAGATTGAGGAGCAAAAGGAATATCCGATTAGCTGGTCCGATGTGGCAAAAAACTCCGGTGGAGAAGGCTTCTTGTCTGCATTTATTGTATTAAGCAGCTTGTTGTACTATATGCGTAAGGATGACGCAGATATTTTTGCGGACCGTAATGAAGGAAAGGTATTGGTAATGGATAACCCATTTGCCCAGACTAATGCTGCTCATCTTTTGAAACCATTAATGGATATGGCGAAAAAGACCAATACCCAGCTTATTTGTTTATCTGGTTTAGGTGGAGATTCCATTTATAACCGGTTTGATAATATTTATGTGCTGAGTCTGGTAGCTGCCAGTTTGCGGGCAGGAACCCAGTATCTTCAAGGAGAACATCTTCGGGGAGAGGAACAGGAAACTATGGTGGCGGCCCATTTCCATGTGGAGCAGCAGACCTTATTATTTTAGTATTGCGTAGAATTATAAATAACCCAGCTTAAAATAAACCATTTTAAGCTGGTATGATAGAAAGGCATGAGAATATGTCAGAAAAGAGAAAAGAGTTAACCTGGGAGGAGTTAGAAGCCTCTATGAAGGATAGAAAATCCCAGGAAGAAATTGAAAAAAGCATTCGGAAGAAGTTTCATAAAAGCTTGTTTAGCCGTTTTGCAAAGGCGATTAACGAATATGAACTGATTCAGGAAAATGACCGGATTGCGGTTTGTATTTCTGGTGGTAAGGATTCTATGCTTATGGCAAAATTATTTCAGGAATTAAAGCGCCATAATAAATTTCATTTTGAACTGGTTTTTCTTGTGATGGATCCGGGATATAAGCCGGTAAACCGTCAGTTGATTGAAGATAATGCAAGGCATTTAGGAGTGCCTTTGCATGTGTTTGAAAGTAATATTTTTGATGCGGTATATGAAATTGAAAAATCTCCCTGCTACCTTTGTGCCAGAATGAGACGGGGGTATTTATACCGGAATGCAAAAGAGCTAGGATGTAATAAAATCGCGCTGGGACACCATTATGATGACGTTATTGAAACGATTCTTATGGGAATGATGTATGGTGCCCAGATACAAACCATGATGCCAAAGCTTCATAGTACCAATTTTGAAGGAATGGAGTTAATACGTCCTATGTATCTAATTCGAGAGGAAGATGTGAAGCATTGGCGGGATTATAACGGATTACAGTTTTTACAGTGTGCCTGCCGATTTACGGAAATTTGTGGGAATTGTGATGAGAATGGAGTGGCTATTTCTAAGCGTCAGGAAATCAAAGAACTAATAGCAGAGTTAAAAAGGGTCAATCCATACATTGAGGGAAATATTTTTCGTAGTGTAGAAAATGTCAATTTAAGTACAATAATTGCTTACAAAAAGGATGGAGTACAACATCATTTTCTGGAAGAATATGATAATCGGAAATAAGGAAAGACTAATTAGTAAATAAGAAATTGGCAAGATGCCAGCAGGTTCATAGGGGAGAAAGGAGCAGCTGCTTATGTATCAGGAGAAATTGCAACAGGTTCAGGATCAAGTAAACCGGATTATCAAGGGAAAGGAAGAGGTAGTAAAGAGGGTTTTGGCATCTATGATTGGTGGTGGGCATATTTTGATGGAGGATATTCCGGGAGTGGGAAAAACTACGCTGGCAACTACCTTTGCAAGAGCACTTTCCTTAGATTACAAACGTGTACAGTTTACGCCAGATGTTTTGCCTAGTGATATTTTAGGATTTTCTATGTACAACAATCAAACCAGAGAATTTGAATTCCGAAAAGGGTCCGTGTTTTGTAATTTGTTTCTGGCGGATGAAATTAACCGTACCTCACCCAAGACCCAGTCTGCACTTTTAGAGGTTATGGAAGAGCGGCAGGCTAGTGTGGAGGGAGAAACTAGAAAATTACCGGAGCCCTTTGTAGTAATTGCTACTCAGAATCCCAGTGGTTCCTCAGGCACCCAGATGCTTCCAGAATCTCAGCTAGACCGTTTTATGGTTTGTTTGTCTATGGGATATCCCAATCATGAGGATGCGGTGTCTATCTTAAAGGGAGAAGTATGGAATCAGTTAGAGGGGATAGAAACAGTAATTTCTTTAGAAGAATTAACCCAAATCCAGCAGGCGGTGGAGAAGGTGTTTGTTCATGATGCAATTTATGATTATATCGTTACGCTGGTGGAGGTTACTAGAAAACATGAATTGTTTTCCGCAGGTGCCAGCCCCCGTGCATCCATTGCATTACTTCGTATGGCAAGAGCTATGGCAGTGCTGGGAGGTCGGGATTTTGTTATTGCTCAGGATGTACAGGAGGTTCTCTATGATGTATTAGGACATCGTGTGAAAATAAGTGCCAGAGCCAGAGCAGAAGGGAAGAGTGGAAAAGATTGCATCGGGCAATTGGTAAAAGAAGTAAAAAGTCCAAGGTGTTAAGAAGATGGCAGAGGGTTAAGTGATAGGAACTGGCTACAGAATATGGAAAGGCGAGGGAATTTTATGAGCGGGAAAAAAATAAAATTGCGTCCTTTGCGAATTATTGGATATTTGGTTTTATATGGACTAAATCTGGGTCTGTACTTTATTTTGCGTAGTTATTTTTTATGGCTGACTGCCATTGTTCTTACTGTGGCTCCAATATTTTCAATTGCAGCTGCTTGTTCTTTCGCAAGAAAAATTCAACTTTCCGTTGTAAGTGAAGAGGAAAGAATCAGACAGGGAGAAACTTGTTTTTTAGATATTGTTCTGGAAAACTCTCTATGGTATGGAATTGCCTTGGAATGCGGGACAGTTTGGGAGATAACCAACAGCTTTTATGGTGATTCCTCGGACCTTTCTATATCTATGCCGGTGGAACGAAAAGGAAAAAGTATATTGCGGCTGCCCCTTCGAGGAGAGAAGCTGGGGCGGATTTGCTTCCAGTGCAAGAAAATAGTTTTGCTGGATATGCTGGGGCTGGTGCGATGGGAAGGAAAAGCAGAAGCGGTACAGGAGTTATTCATTTTGCCAAAAGAGCAGGAAGAGATTTTAGAAGAAACTACAGAATATGGTTCTGGAATGACAGAGGTAGAGGAGAGTAAGGAAAAAGGTAGTGATTTTGCAGAGGTAAGTGAAATCAGAGAGTATGTTCCGGGAGACCGAATTCGTGATATTCATTGGAAGCTTTCTGCGAAACAGGAAAAACTCATGGTAAAAGAGCGAATTGCCATGGCAGGAAGTGAAATGGTAATTCTGTTAAAAATAGCATCCAGAGAGCAGGAAACAGAAGCGGTATTAAAGAAAGCATATAATCTTTGCCAGGGCTTTTTGAACGAAAAAATACCCTTTCGGATTCTTTGCTGGAATCAGACAAAATTTTCCTTTGAGGAATATCATTGTAGTAAGATGTTAGAAGTAATGGAGGCATTTTGTGAAATGTTTCGTTGTCCGGTTTCATTTCGTGAAAGTGAAAATCAGGAAGTGTATATGAAAAATTGTTACCCGTATGTATGCCGCTATCTGACTGTGTGGAGTCAGGATGGGGAAGTGCAGTTGGAGATACAGGAAAATGATTAAAAGAAAGACAAAGAATAATAAAAAATCAGAAAATAATAGTTTTTCCGCTGGAATTGTTTTAGAGACAGAAAAGCTTGTGCATCAGGAGTCCCGGGGGGTGACCTTATTCATTAAAGGAATTCTGGTCTATCTTATTGTAATGGGAGCCATGGGCTGTCTGCTGTCTGCTGTAAATGTGCAATACCATTCTATTGTGGTGCATGTGGTGCTGTTTTTTGCAGGGATTTTCTGCGCTTTTTTATATTATAGTAAGAGATGGGAAAATATAGGATATATTCTTCTTTTGGGGGTTATGTTTGCTACAGGAATCGGACTTCGGAAATATATTAATAGTGGTTTCTATGCAGTTGCCAATGATTTAGCAGAAGCAGCATCCTCCTTTTTTGAAAGTAATGCTATGCGCAGCTTTGGAGAACAGATGGAAAACCGTCAGTTGGCTGTTACCATTTCTATGTGTTATATCGGAAGTGTTTGCTGTATTTTTATGAATATTCTGATTTCCAGAAGAATGCAGTATCTTCTTGCGATTCCATTCAGTATAGGAAGTCTTTTGTTTCCTTTATATCTAGAACTGGAACCATCCTTAGGATATGTTTCTATGCTTCTTTCGGGAATTCTTGTGGCATATATGATTCGTGGAAATGGACATTATCAATTGACACGAAATAACCGTTGCTATGAATTTGACCGAAAGAAACAGCAGATTCGATATATTTACGCTGGTAAGATGTTAGCTCAGGTTTTAATATCTGTATTTCTTGTTTGCTTCTTGCTTTTGCAGTTGGTGGGGGTCATTTATCCCAAGAAACATTTTCAAAAAAATCATTCTATGAGTAAAATAAAAGCCCAGTCCTTGGATACGGTAGAGAATCTTTCTTTATTAGGTGTTATGGGGTTGTTTAATTTCTATCCGAATACAGGTGGTCTTACCAATGGTACTTTAGGTGGAGTAAGTGCAATCCGTCTGGATTATAATACAGACTTAACAGTGGAGTTTACGCCCTACAGTTATGACAGAGTATATTTGAAAACCTTTACAGGAGCCAAGTATCTTCCTTATACCAATCGATGGAGCCGGTTAGAAGAAGAGGAACAGAAAGAGGAAAAAGGAATCAATACGGTCAAGGAATTAAAAAAAGCATATAAGAATAATGGAGAAAAGTCTGCCAGAGGAAAGATGAAAATTACCAATGTGGCAGCTGCGGTTGGTGGTTATCTGCCATATTACTCTAAGGAGGAATTGCGCATTTATCCGGGAGAAACCAAAGAATATACCTATTATCCCTATTTGGCAGAAGAGATATTTTCTTATGAGGGTGAAAAGAATCTGGAGATGTGGATGGAGGTTCCTGCGGAGAATCAGGAGACCATTAAAAGGTTTTGTGAAGGAGCAGGTTTTTCTCCAATAGAGGGAGATATTATCCAGCAGGTAATAGCATATTATCAGGCAGAAATCCCCTATACCTATCGTCCGGGAGCGACACCCTGGCGGCAGGATTTTGTAAATTATTTTTTGGAGAAAAATAAAAAGGGGTATTGTGCTCATTTTGCCAGTGCAGCAACCTTGATTTTCAGATATTATGGAATTCCTGCAAGATATGTGGAGGGATATGCCATTGATGCAGATGAAATCTCAGAAGATGGAAAGGTTTTGACCGATAAGAAATATGCAGATTATTATGATGGTTATTCAGAACTAGGAGAAACCGGTGTGGTTTCTCAGAATGTAACAGATGCCGATGCCCATGCCTGGGTGGAAATCTACGTGGAGGGAAGGGGCTGGACTCCGGTGGAGGTGACACCATACTCTGGCGAAGAGGCAGAAGAGGAAAATAATTTATGGAGCATGTTTATGCGGTTGTTTGCGGAAGGCGAGGAAGATATAGACTCTAATGGAGAAGGAAAGGAATCAACGGCAGTTTTTGATGATGGGACAAGAGAAGTTTCTAGAAATACAGCTTTCATCGTATCGGCTGTAATTATTATCCTTGTTTTGGGACAGTGGATGGTAAGGAAAGGTATTTACTGGTGGAAATACCATAAGTCAGACAGAAATGAAAAATTAGTTCTTCAATACCAGAAATATCTTCATAAGATGTTGGCAAAGCATAGGGAAGTAGAAGAGTTACCAAATTATGCAAGGCAGATTCAGTGGTTATGCCAAAAGAAGTGTCTGAAGCTTACAAGACAGGAAGAAGAAAAATGTATTCAGATAGTAGAACAGGCAGGGTTTTCCAATAGAGAAATCAGTGAGGAGGATTTTAATCTGTTTTTAAGCTGGATAAGAACTAGAAAAGATTGGGGAAAATCATAGTGACGAAGGAATGGAAATATGCTACAATACAAAGCAGCTTTGAATGAAATTATTTTTTATGAAAGAAAGGGGATTATTATGAATAGTAAGAATACAGAATTATTTTTTGGTGATGAGGAAGATGTGATTTTAACATTAACGGATGAGGATGGCAACGATATTGATACCCAGATGCTGGCAGTGTTTGAGATAGAAGAGCTCTCTACGGAATATGTGGCAGTACTTCAGTTAAACGAAGAACATGAAGTGGAGAATGGGGAAGTAATTATTTTACGGTATTCAGAAGATGAGGATGGAGATCCTGAAATCAATGCAATCGAAGACGAAGAAGAGTATGAAATTGTAACAGAAGCCTTTCGTCAGTTAGTGGAAAGTGGTGCAATTGAAGGGTTTGATTACGATGATGAGGAGGATGACGAAGAAGATATGGATGACGATTATTTGAAGGATATTGGAACTCTGTTTCCGGGGGTTTCTATTGATAAGGACTAGGAAGAAAAAGCAAAAATACGCAGATTTTATAAGGATTTAACAGGGAATAGTATGACTGGATTCTTTTGACATTATTGGCAAATTGTACTATACTAAAAGGAGAGTTCACAGGTGGTGAAAGGAGAACTTTCCTTTTGTCTGTGAAAAAAGTACGTGATTTAGAAGATGTTCCTGGGATGTATTCATACAAATTGAAGGGGCACGGGAAGGAATGCATATGCGGAAGAAGAAGATTATGATTGTTGATGATGACAAAATGACTCAGGATATGTTAGTAGATTTTTTAGGAGATAAGTACGACTGCATTATAAAAGAGAATGGTGTAGAAGGTTTGTCTTATATCGAAAAGAATCCGGGAGCAGTGGATTTGATTATTACGGATTTGGTTATGCCGGTAATGGATGGATATGAGATGTTAGAGTGTATCCAAAGCAGACCAATTAACCGAATTATCCCAATTCTGGTTGTGACAGGGGTAGAGGAATTAGAAGACGTAAAACGTACCTTTGATTTGGGCGCAAAAGATATTATTTTGAAGCCGTTAGATTGTGATATTTTGCGGCTTCGGGTTAATAATATGTTGGAAATGTCAGAAATGCGTGGTGTTCGTAATGTCATGGAAGATGTTATGCGGATTGAAATCGAAGAGATTGTAGACAGTTTAGGGATTTGCACTTGTCCATTGTGTAAAAGGGACTTGTTAAGTCTTACTTTAAATCAGGTAGAGCCAAAGTATGTAAATACAGACGTAGGTGAAGTATTGACAAAGGTAAATAGTGTTTCTAGAGATAATCGGACAAAACTGCTTGCTATTATTGTAAGGTGTGCAGAAACTGTTAAGGAAAAGCCTCGTCATATTTAAGATAGGGCTTGACTTTCCCGAAAAGATATGTTTTTCTATTATAGTCAAAGGCTGTGAATGGAAATAGTAAGTGTTGGAAGCTTGTAGAGAGAAGTCGGTTGGTGAAAGACTTTAGTGGAAAATGCTGAACCTATCCGGGAGCTATAGGATGACTTTACCAATGTGTGAGGGAAATCCTATCGGAGAGCCACCGTTAAAGGGCTGGTATCAGTTAAGATACTTTGAGTGCAGGAGTTTCCTGAATTTAGGTGGTAACACGGATGTAGATTCGCCCTAAACCCATGTGGTTTAGGGCTTATTTTTTTAGAAAAGAGGTAAAACAAATGAAGGTTTCAAAATTAGTAGGTTCCAGATTTAAAGAAAGACCAGCAGATTGTGTTATTGACAGTCATGCATTAATGGTCCGGGGTGGTTATATGAAGTATGTAGGAAATGGTATTTATTCGGAGTTTCCTACCTTACGTAAAGTGACAGCAAAAATAGAGGCAATTATTCGTCAGGAAATGGATGCCATTGATGGACAGGAGGTATTGTTTCCTGTGACTCTGCCAGCAGATTTATGGGAAGAGTCTGGCAGATATGAAAGCGTAGGAAGTGAATTGTTACGTTTTCAGGATAGAAACCGTTCCAAAATGGTGCTTGGTATGACTCATGAAGAGGCGGCAGTACATTTGGTAAGAGAGTATGCTCAGACTTATACCAAATACCCATTTATGATTTATCAGCTTCAGAGAAAATTTAGAGATGAAGCAAGACCTAGAGCAGGAATGATTCGTGTTCGTGAGTTTACTATGAAGGATGCCTATTCCTTCCATACCTCTCAGGAGGATTTAGAAAAGTATTATGATGTATGCTATCAGGCATACAACCGTATTTTTCAGAAAGCAGGTATTCCAGAGGTGGTAACAGTAGCTTCTGATTCCGGCATGATGGGTGGAAGTCTATCTCATGAGTATATGCTTCTGACACCAGTAGGAGAAGATTCTATTGTGTTGTGTAATGAATGTGACTACCGTGCTAATATGGAGGCGGCTGAAAATATTGTAAACAATCAGGAAGGACAGGCAGAGGAACTTGTTTGTGTAGAAACACCTGACTGCAAGACCATTGAAGATGTTTGTGCGTTCTTAAAGAGTGATGTAAAGAATTCTTGTAAGGCAGTAGTTTACCAGAAGAATTCTGATGATTCTTATGTGGTAGCTTTTGTAAGAGGAGACTATGAGGTAAATGAAACAAAGCTTCGTAATGCAGTGGGAGAGGAAATTCATCCAGCCGAGATTACAGAGGATTGTGATTTAGTTGCAGGCTATATCGGACCATATGGTATTGCATCCAGTGTGCAGGTATTTCTTGATGTTTCCTTGAAAGGACTTTCTTCTGTTGTAGCTGGAGCAAATAAAGAAGGGTATCATTACACCGGTCTCAATCTGGAGAGAGATTTAGGGAATGTTTCCTTTATAGATATTGCAAAGATTCAGGAAGGCGGAATCTGTCCATGCTGTGGTAAGCCTGCGATTACCATTCAGCGTGGTATTGAGGTAGGAAATATTTTCCAGCTGGGTACTAAGTATACAGAAGCTATGAATATGCAGTATGCAGATGAAAATGGTGAGCTTCATTATCCAATTATGGGCTGCTATGGAATCGGTGTTGGTCGTCTGGCGGCTTCTATTTGTGAAGCGTACCACGATGAATATGGTCCAATCTGGCCGATTTCTATTGCTCCATGGGAGGTTCAGGTTTGCTGTCTCCGTGCAGATGATGAGGAAACCAAGAAGGTGGCAGATGAATTGTATCAGAAGCTGTTAAATGCTGGTGTAGATGTGATTTATGATGACAGAGATGTGCGCCCTGGCGCTATGTTCTCAGATGCAGATTTAATTGGTGCACCAATTCGTGTAGTTGTCAGCCCAAGAAATCTGAAAGAGTCCTGTGTGGAATTAACTACTAGAGACAAATCTGTAAAGGATATGATTCCAGTGGAAGAAGCCTTTGAAGCTGTTTTGAATTTAAAACAGAAATTATTTGATGCAATCAATGAAAAGGTGGAAGATTATAAATAATAGTTAGAAAGGATGGGGTTGTTTGAACTATGTAAACAGCCCTTTTCTGTTTACAAGGTTCGAGTAGTGCCAGGAAATGTCATGCTCGTAGTTTAAGGCTCGCACTGTAGGAAGGAATGATGGAGATGAAAGTGTCATATGGTTCGGGGGAAATTACTATTTGTGAATTGATGCGTTCCAATCCGTGGTTGGTATTTTTGATGATATTTGGAGTTTTGATTTGTTTATCTGTTATCATTATATTAAATGTGGTAATACACTATCGCATAAGAAAAAGAGAAAAACAACTAGTGAAGCAAATCAGAAGACTGAATGAGCAATTACAGGCTGTAGTGCAGCAGGCGGGTACTATGTGCTGGAAATATGATATCGAAAAAAAGAGAGTACAGGCACTAAAAAATGATGTAATGCCAGAACGTTATATGCCAAATGAATATCTGGACAATGTGCCAGAATATTTTTTGGAACATCAGATGGTGCATCCGGATAGCCGGAGTGATTTTTTGAAACTGTTTGGAAGAATTAGTGCAGGAGTAAAAAAGACCGAGTGTGTTTTACGATTACGAAATTCAGTAGATTCTCCGTGGCGTTGGGAAAAGGTTACCTATATCAATCGTTTTGACGATAGGGGACGAGCTTTGGAGGCCATTGGCTTTGCTACGGATGTTACTTTAGAAATGGAGCAGGAGATGGCACTTCGTTCTAAGGCAGAAATAGATTCCCTTACGGGAGTATATGACAGACATGCTTTTGAGCAAATGACAGAGGAATTACTTCAGGATCGTCGGGAAAGCAGGGCAAATGTAGCACTTTGTGTTTGGAATCTGGATCAATTTCATAAGATAAATCAAAGCTTTGGAAATGAAAAGGGAGATGCCGTCTTAAAAGAAGTTGCAATCGTTTTAAAAGAAGGCTGTCGTAAAACGGATATTATCGGAAGAATGAGTGGTGACGAGTTTTTAGTATTCTTTTTGGATGTAAAAGAAATTGAAAAGCTGGAGAGAAAGGTAAAGCTTTTATTACAGCGAATCCAACTAATACCCCTTTCTGATGATGGAAAGATTAGTGCCTCTGCTGGTATGACTATGGCTGAGAAAAATACAGATACCTTTCAAGAATTATATGACCGGGCTGTAGCGGCTATGAAGGAAGCGAAGCAGTCTGGCGGTAACTGTTATGTTGTAAAATAAACGAAAGAGGAGTGGGGAAATATGGTTACAATTTTAGCAAATCTTTTTATTAAGGATTCAAAAGATTATCAGTCTGCCCAAGTACGGCAGGCCTATGGAATTTTATGCGGAAGTGTAGGAATCGGATTAAATATTATCTTGTTTTTGGGAAAGTTTCTGGCAGGACTTCTTAGTAAATCCATTGCTATTACTGCGGACGCCTTCAATAATTTATCTGATGCAGGTTCCTCATTGATTATGCTGATTGGGTTTAAAATGGCAGGACAAAAACCAGATACCGATCATCCCTTTGGGCATGGAAGAATTGAATATTTATCAGGGTTGTTTGTGGCAATTGCTATTTTATTCATGGCAATAGAATTAATTCGTACATCTTTTGATAAGATTTTGCATCCATCCGCAATCGAGTTTGATATAAAGGTTATCATTATCTTAATCATATCGATTCTGGTGAAACTGTATATGTATCTTTATAATCGGAATATTGCAAAGAAAATAGATAGTACGGCTATGGCAGCTACAGCTACAGACAGTATTAGTGATAGCTGCTCTACCTTGGTGGTTCTGATAGCTACTTTTGTTTCGCATTTTACTGGAGTTCAGATTGATGGTTTTTGCGGTCTGCTGGTGGGATTATTTATTTTCTATGCAGGATTTACTGCGGCAAAGGATACTATTAACCCTTTGCTGGGACAGCCGGCAGAGGTGGAATTTGTAAAGAAGATAGAGAATATCGTGTTGTCCTATGAGGACATTCAAGGGATTCATGATTTGGTGGTACATAATTACGGACCGGGAAGAGTGATGATTTCCCTTCATGCAGAGGTGCCGGCAGAAGGAGACATTCTTACATTGCATGATACCATAGATACTGCAGAACAGCGTTTAGCACAGGAACTGGGGTGTGAAGCAGTGATTCATATGGATCCAATTTGTACTACAGATAAAGAAACTATGGAATTAAAAGCATTGACAGAAACAAAACTGGTGCAGATTAATGAATTGCTTTCGCTGCATGATTTTCGGGTGGTGAAAGGACCTACCCACACCAATTTGATTTTTGATATTCTGGTACCTTTTGAATGTAAAATACAGGATAATGATATTATTAGTCAATTGGAAGAAACGGTAAGGATGGAGTATCCAAATACCTTTTTAGTAGTAAAGATTGATCGAAGTTATGTGAAAATGTGACATAATGATTTTTTTGTGTTACAATAAGCGTCGAGTGAAAATTTTGATAATAAATTATTAAAAATGTAATAATGATATGAATTTTACATTTGGAATGGAGGAATAGAACATGGGAATGACAATGACACAGAAGATTTTAGCTGCACATGCTGGTTTAGAGTCTGTACAGGCTGGACAGCTGATTGAAGCAAATCTGGATTTGGTATTAGCAAATGATATTACGGGTCCGGTAGCTATTCACGAGGTGGAGAAGCTGAATAAAAAGACCGTATTTGATAAGGATAAGGTTGCATTAGTACCAGATCACTTTACTCCAAATAAGGATATTAAGTCTGCCGAGCATTGCAAATGTGTAAGAGAATATGCGAAAGAGCATGATATTACTAACTATTTTGAAGTAGGACAGATGGGTATTGAGCATGCACTTCTTCCGGAAAAGGGATTGATTGTAGCTGGTGATGTCTGTATCGGTGCAGATTCCCACACATGTACATATGGTGCATTAGGTGCGTTCTCTACAGGTGTAGGAAGTACGGATATGGGTTGTGGTATGATTACCGGCCAGGCATGGTTTAAGGTTCCATCTGCCATTAAGTTTGAATTAACAGGAGAACTTCCAAAATGGGTAAGCGGTAAGGATGTTATTCTTCATATCATTGGTATGATTGGTGTAGATGGTGCATTATATAAGTCAATGGAATTTACTGGAGAGGGTGTTGCAAGCCTTTCTATGGATGACCGTTTTGCTATTGCAAATATGGCGATTGAAGCAGGTGCTAAGAATGGTATCTTCCCAGTAGATGAAAAGACCATTGCTTATATGGATGAGCATTCTACAAAGAAATATACCGTTTATGAAGCAGATGAGGATGCAGTTTATGATGAGGTTTATACCATTGATTTAAGTAAGCTTGAGCCAACCGTTGCATTCCCTCATCTTCCAGAAAATACCAAAACAGTAGCAGAGTCCGGTGAAGTGAAGATTGATCAGGTAGTTATCGGTTCTTGTACTAACGGACGTATTTCTGATTTGCGTGAAGCTGCAAAGGTATTAGAGGGACGCAAGGTAGCGGATGGTATTCGTACCATTATTATTCCTGCAACCCAGAAGATTTATATGCAGGCCATTGAAGAAGGCTTGGTGCAGACATTTATCAATGCAGGTGCTATTGTCAGCACCCCAACCTGTGGACCTTGTCTTGGCGGACATATGGGTTGTCTGGCTGCGGGAGAGCGTGCAGTTTCTACTACAAACCGTAATTTCGTAGGACGTATGGGACATGTAGAGTCTGAGGTATATCTGGCAAGTCCTGCTGTAGCTGCGGCAAGTGCAGTAACTGGTAAGATTTCCCAGCCATCTGACTTGGGACTGTAAGATTAAAAAAAGAATGAATAGAGAACGCACATTCCAACAATTGGAAAGGAAAAATGGAATGAAAAAGCGGAAATGGAGGTAATATATGAAAGCATGTGGTACTGTTCACAAATATGGAGATAATGTAGATACAGACGTAATTATTCCAGCAAGATATTTAAATTCATCTGACCCGGCAGAGCTGGCAAAGAGTTGTATGGAGGATATCGACCCGGATTTCGTAAACCGGGTACAGAAGGGTGATATTATGGTGGCAAATAAGAACTTTGGCTGTGGTTCTTCCAGAGAGCATGCGCCAATTGCCATTAAAGCAGCTGGAATCAGCTGTGTTATTGCAGAAACCTTTGCGCGTATTTTCTATCGTAATGCGATTAACATCGGACTTCCAATTATTGAGTGTCCGGAAGCTGCAAAGGAAATTGAAGCAGGAGACGAAGTAGAAATCGACTTCGACAGTGGAATGATTTATGATAAGACGAAGGGAACCCAGTATCAGGGACAGGCGTTCCCGCCTTTCATGCAGAAAATCATTAAAGCAGAAGGTTTGATTAATTACATTAACGAAAAGAACGCATAAGAAAAATATTGAGAAAAGGAGAATGAACATGGTATTTGGAGTGATTCTTGCAGGCGGTATTGGAAGCCGCATGGGAAATGTAGAAAAGCCAAAGCAGTTTTTGAAGGTAGGAAATAAACCGATTCTGATTCATACAGTGGAAAAGTTTATTGTACATGATGCTTTTGAAAAGGTAATCGTACTTTGTCCAAAGCAGTGGATGGAACATACAAAAAATCTGCTGAAGAAATATCTTGGTGAGCAGGCAGAGCAGGTAAAGGTTCTGGAAGGTGGTTCTACCAGAAATGAAACCATTATGAATTCCATTAATTACATTGAGTCTGAATTTGGACTGGATGATGATACGATTATCGTAACCCACGATTCGGTACGTCCATTCCTGACTTATCGTATTATTGAGGAAAATATTAAATATGCCCAGAAGTATGGTGCATGTGATACCGTTATCGCAGCAACAGATACCATCGTAAACAGCGAAGATGGAGATTATGTAACAAGTATTCCAGACAGAGCGAAGATGTATCAGGGACAGACACCGCAGACCTTTGGTGCAAAGAAGTTAAAGGAGATGTATTATTCTCTTTCTGAGGAAGAAAAGGAAATCCTGACAGATGCAGCTAAGATTTTTGTAATGAAAGGAGAAAAGGTTCACTTAGTAGAAGGTGAAGTGTACAATATTAAAATTACCTATCCATATGATTTGCGTGTAGCAGAATCGTTACTGAGCGATCCTTCTTCAATGGATAAATAATCAACAGGCAACCTGAATGATAGCCGGGACTCTAATTGATGAATGAAGTTTGTAAAAATAGATGTTATCCGGTAAATGGAGGTTAATATGTTAAATACAGTATATCGTTTAGTAGCACCAAGACGTTTTGAAATGGCATTTCAGGATATTGATTTACAGGGAGAAAATTTGATTGTCAGACCTACCCACCTATCTATTTGCCATGCAGATCAGCGGTATTATCAGGGACTTCGTCCGGCAGAGGTGCTGGCGCAGAAGCTTCCAATGGCGTTGATTCATGAAGCGGTTGGTGATGTAGTTTATGATCCGAAGGGAATCTTCAAACCGGGGGATTCTGTTATTATGATTCCTAATACACCGGTAGAAGAGGATGAAATTATTGCAGAAAATTACTTGCGTAGCAGCAAATTCCGCGCCAGTGGCTTTGATGGATTTATGCAGGAGCATGTGGCTCTGCCTCATGACAGAGTGGTTCCTTTAGATTCATCCATTGACAAGGTAGTAGCGTCTTTTACAGAATTGGTTTCTGTAAGTATGCATGCCATTCTTCGTTTTGACCGGATTGCTCACAAGAGAAGAAATATTGTGGGTATCTGGGGAGATGGCAATCTGGCATATATTACGTCTATTTTATTTAAGGCTACATTCCCGGATGTAAAGCTTTATATTTTCGGTGTGGACGAAGAAAAAATGGCATCCTTTACCTTTGCAGATGCCACAGTGAATGTGCGCAATATTCCAAAGGATTTATTGGTAGACCACGCTATTGAGTGTGTCGGCGGAGAGCCATCCCAGATGGCGATTAATCAGATGATTGATTATATCCAGCCGGAAGGAACTATGGCGATTCTCGGTGTTTCCGAGTATCCAGTTCCAATTAACACCCGTATGATTCTGGAAAAGGGGCTTCGTATGTTTGGTAGCAGTCGAAGTGGACGAGAGGACTTTGTACGGACTGTAGAGTTGTACAAGAGTAATCCAGAGGTGGTAAATTACCTGAGTAATATTGTAGGAGCAGAGGTGCCGGTTCGTACCATTCAGGATATGAATCGTGCTTTTGAATTGGATATTCATAAGAATATGGGTAAAACCATTATGATATGGGATAAGTAAGAAAAAAATTATGAAATAGTGACGCAGAAACAGGTCTATGGTGTTTCTTTTACGCGGAAGCCTCTCGGCTCGGGTTGGGCTTGGCAATGGATGCATAAAACGCTATCTTCGCACACTGTGCTTGATACCGTTTAAGCACCAGCTAGCCCAAACGCCGCTTTAAAAGAAAACCATAGACCTGTTTCTGCTGTGTACTGGTTTCCTTAAAATACAAAATAACAGAAATTTACAGTAGAAAGTGTTTATTTTTTTGTAAGTTTTGTGCATTGAAGGAATAAGAGGAGCATGATATAATTTGTCAACAAAGCAGATTTCTATAATATAAGAACTAATCTAACAATCATTTTATCAAGAAAGAATCTTCTGCTTTAATTTCAGTATAATAAATATATAAGCAATAGTAGCTTGACAATTTAATAAGGCTTTACACTACCAAAGAACACCCTTATAATATAAGTATCAGCTTATAGAAAGGGGTTGAAAGGATGGTTGAAGATATGGGGATGACAGATAATCAATACAAAGGAATGCTGGTGGATGAACGGGAAGATTGGGAAGAGGTTCAAAAATTGGCAGAAAATGAAGGCAATAAGACAATTGCTGAATTTGCACAAAAAAAGATTGATAAAATTAATGAGAAATTAAAGTTTTAGTAGACAATAAGTGAAAGAGATGGTAAAGGTGTAGAGTCTTATTTAAGTAATAAGATGATACACCTTTTTTGCACTTGACACTAAAAAGATTTATAGGTACACTATAGGTTGTGTATTTATTTATAATAGGCGGTAGTATCGGAAGCTGTTGTTGTCTGACAACGGAAAAAATACAGATACAAAAAAGCCAAGAGAAAGGAAGCGGATCTATGAATTACAAGATTGCAGCGATTCCTGGAGATGGAATTGGTCCGGAAATCGTCAGAGAAGCGCGAAAAGTATTAACAAAGATTAGTGAAAAGTATGGACACACCTTTGAATATGAGGATTTACTTATGGGTGGCTGTTCCATTGATGTATATGGAGAGTCTCTGACAGATGAGACTTTGGAAAAGGCAAAACAGTGTGATTCGGTACTACTTGGTGCTGTTGGTGGCAATGTAGGACAGTCTAACTGGTATCAGATTGAGCCATCCAAGCGTCCGGAAGCAGGTTTATTAAAGATTCGTAAGGGATTGGAGCTTTATGCTAATATCCGTCCGGCTATATTGTTTGAGGAATTGTCTGGAGCATGTCCATTAAAGGAAGAAATTACCCAGGGTGGTTTTGATTTTGTGGTTATGCGTGAACTTACCGGTGGTCTTTACTTTGGAGAGCGCAAGACCATAGAAGAGAATGGGGTGCAGAAGGCAATTGATACCCTTACATATGACGAGAACGAAATTCGTCGCATTGCTAAGTGGGGATTTGACGTGGCAATGAAGAGAAATAAAAAGGTTTGCAGTGTAGACAAGGCAAACGTGCTGGATTCTTCCAGACTTTGGAGAAAGGTTGTAAAGGAAGTTGCAGCGGATTATCCGGAGGTTGAGTTGACAGATATGTTAGTTGATAACTGTGCAATGCAGCTGGTAAGGGATCCAAAGCAGTTTGATGTTATTTTAACAGAGAATATGTTTGGTGATATTTTATCCGATGAGGCAAGTATGGTAACCGGTTCTATCGGTATGCTTTC
>CAZEFX010000045.1:0-21646 GCA_964511525.1 uncultured Jutongia sp. | reverse complement strand
ATCATTGAATGGGACAGCACGGTCTTGCGTACCGGAACATAGAGGAACGCAGAAAATAGCCCATTCATAACAACGATACAGAGACACGTCTTCGGACGTGTCTTTTCAATTTCCAAAAAGAAAGGAGGCATTTGATGCCAGCAGAAGTTGAAAGTATGTTTTATGTAAGAAAGGCACCTTGGCATGGTCTTGGAACTAGAGTGGAAGGAGCCTTAAACTCTAGAGAAGCCCTGATTGCAGCAGGGCTTAACTGGAACGTGGTACAGCGAAAGATTTTCACACAGGATGGATTTCCTGTGGAGGGGTACTATGCGAATGTCAGGGACAAAGACCAGAAGGTTCTGGGAGTAGTGACCAGCCGATACCAGATTGTGCAGAATAGGGAAGCATTTGCGTTCACAGATGAGTTGCTTGGGAAAGGTGTACAGTATGAAACAGCAGGCTCTTTGAAGGATGGAAGAAAGACGTGGATTCTTGCCAGACTTCCAAAACCATATCGTTTAGCTGAGGATAAAGTGATGCCATATCTAGTATTCAGTAACAGTCATGATGGCAGTGGAGCAATCAAGGTTGCTATGACACCGATTCGGGTGGTGTGCAATAATACGTTGAATCTGGCATTACAGAGAGCAGACCGCATCTGGTCGGCGAACCATACCGGAAATATGGAGAGTAAACTGGAGGATGCCAGAATGACTCTGTTTATGGCAGAAAGCTACATGAATGAACTTGCAAAGGAAGTAGACAAGCTGGGCAAAAGAATGGTTAGTGATGCAGAGGTGGAGGAGTATATCAAACTACTTCTGCCGATTGCAACAGATGCCAGTGAAACTACGGAACGGAATGTAAAGAAGCTTCGGGAAGATTTGCGTATTCGGTATTTCTTTGCACCGGACTTAAAGGATGTAGGAAAGAACGGATACCGCTTTATCAATGCAGTTTCAGACTTTGCCACCCACGCAAAGCCGCTTCGGGAAACTAAGTCTTATCAGGAGAATTTATTCTTGAAGACTATGGAAGGAAATCCTATGACGGATAAGGCTTACCAGTTAATAACAGCATAAAAGAATGGAAAAGATGGCTCTCTGCTTTGGCGGGGAGTCTTATTTTGTTCAGGTGTATGTATAAGAGAGTTAAAAAGAAATGGAGGATGTGTAATGAGATTAAATTACGAGGAATTTTTGGAAGAATTTAAAGAGCAGCTACAGAAAGGTTTAGGAGCAGATGTTATTCTTAAGATGGGAAAAGTACGTAAGCATAATATCGGAGAACAGGAATGCATAATGCTGGCGCGGAAAGGTAAGTCTACCTGTCCGAATTTTTACGTACAGGAGCTTTTTAAGAAATATCAGCAGGGAAACACAATAAGCAGCATTGTGGAGGAAGTAATTGAAAATTATGAGAAGCACGGCTTTGATATTAACGAAGAAAACAGCGACATTGCTGTGATTAACAATTTCAAAAAGATTAAGAAAAAGATATACTTTCGTCTGATTAATGCGGAAAAGAACAGGGAGCTTTTAGAAGAGGTTCCGTATATCTCATTTCTGAATCTGGCGATGGTGTTTTATCTTCTGGTAAGCAATGAAAAGGAAGGAATTGGCTCTATCCGCATTTCCAATGAGCTGATGAACCGATGGGATGTATCTCCAAAGAAATTGCATGAACTGGCAGTGAAAAATACAGAAAAGCTCTTTCCGAAAAAAATAACCTGTCTGCAGATGGTTCTTGGTGAAATGCTTGGCAGAGAGGAAAGGGAGATGAGTGAAAGCAGACAGGCGGATATTATTAAAATGAGTGCAGAAATAGGAGAACCTTTGGTATTAACCAATAAAAACGGAATCAATGGGTTTTCAGCGATTCTTTACAAGGACTGCTTAAAAAATCTGAGTGAACAGATGGAACAGAGTTTTTATATTCTTCCATCAAGTGAGCATGAAGCGCTGATTGTTCCTGCTAATGCTGACATAGGCAATCCAAAACAGTTAAAAGATATGGTTATGGAAGTGAACGAGTCTTGTGTAGAGCCGGAAGATTATTTATCGGATGAGGTGTATTATTACGACGCAGAAAGAGAAATGATTTCTATTGCAAAGGAAGGAGGCTTGCATCATGTGTAGAATATTGGCTAAAACAAAAGATATGACACGGGAAGAATGGTTGCAACTTCGTAAGCAGGGGATTGGCGGTTCGGATGCAGGAGCTGTCTGCGGACTAAATCCCTATGTATCTGCCATGGATGTGTATGTAGATAAAACACAGGAATTGGTATCTGACGATAGCTTTGATAATGAAGCCATGAAGCAGGGAAGGGATTTGGAAGATTATGTAGCACAAAGATTTATGGATGCTACAGGATTAAAGGTAAGACGTTCCAATGCCATGTATGTCAATGAGAAGTACCCATTTATGATAGCGGATGTTGACCGTCTGGTGGTGGGTTCCAAGAAGGACGGACTCATTGGTCTGGAGTGTAAAACTGCCAGCCCCTATACCGCTGAGAAGTGGAAGGATGGCAAAGTTCCGGCGCATTATCTGGCTCAGTGCTATCACTACATGGCGGTGCTTGGAGCAGAGGCTTGGTATATTGCTGTGGTAATTTATGGCAGGGAATTTAAGTTTGTAAAGATAGAACGTGACGAGGAAGTGATTCAGAACCTGATTCAAATTGAAGAAAAGTTCTGGACACATCATGTCGTACCGGGAATACTGCCTGAACCGGATGGAAGCGATGCAGCAGATGAATTTATCAACCGTTACTTTAAAGAGAGCCGGGAAGAACTGGCAGTTCCGCTTTTGGGATTTGACGAAAAGCTTCGCCGGAGACAGGAAATTTCAGAACTTATGGGAAAACTGGAGACGGAGAAAAAGAAAATCGAGCAGGAGGTGAAAGCATATATGCAGGATGCAGAAATGGCAGAAAACGATAATTTCTTTGTATCTTGGAAAAATAGTATCAGCAACCGTTTAGACAGTGCTAGACTGAAAGCAGAAATGCCGGATATTTATAAGCAGTTTTGTAAGCAGAGTCAGAGCCGAAGATTCTTGGTGAAGACTGTATAATAGTGGGTGATTGCAAAAAAAATGGATTACTTTTCTTTGGCTGAGTAGATGAATTTGTTGGTGTAATTTGTGTGAAACTGTGATATGATACCATAAAGCACATAAATTGAATGGGGGTGTGTGTATGTCAGAGTTAAAACAAGCAGCAGTACAAATGATTGATAAGTTACCAGAAGAAAAGGTACAGTATGTAATACAATATATCCAGCAATTAGAACTCCCAGTATCTAAAAAGAAAGTGACACCCAAAATGCAGGCTTTTTTAGATTTGGAATCAATGATAACTGCTTCTGATGAGGAGATTGATTATCAGAGAGAGTTAGCGCAGGCGCGGGAGGAAAAGTATGGTAATATTGGTTGATACGAATGTTATATTGGATTTCTTGGTAAAGAGAGAACCATATTTTGAAAGTGCCAAGAAGGTAATGCAGTTATGTGCAGAGGAAAAGGTGAAAGGCTATGTGGCATTTCACTCTCTACCCAATATTTTCTATATCATGCGGAAGCAATATACAGAGCAGAAAAGAAGGGAAGTTCTTTGGAAGGTATGTCAGGTGTTGGAAGTGGCTTGCGCAGAACACAAAAAAGTGATTGAAGCCATAGAGAATGATAGTTTTTCTGATTTTGAAGATTGTCTGCAGGAGAAATGTGCTGAACAGGTGAAAGCTGATTATATTGTCACAAGGAATATTGCAGATTACAGGGAATCAGAAATAAAAGCAATCGAGCCAGATTCGCTTTTGCAAATTTTGAATCAGTAAGAATATAGTTATTGTAACAAGGCATTGTTTGGAGCGTAACCAGACAGTGCCTTATTTTTGTGCAAAGAAAGGATGAAATTATGGACTTTAAAGAAGAATTAGCAAAGAAGGCAGAAAACAAGAATACAAAACCCAAATTAACCACCAGTATGAGTATCGCTGACTTAATCAAGGCAATGGAGCCGGAGATAAAGAAAGCTTTGCCGTCTGTGATTACTCCAGAGCGTTTCACAAGAATGGCATTGTCAGCTATCAGTAATACACCAAAGCTACAAGAGTGTAGCCAAATGTCATTCTTAGCAGCTTTGATGAACGCTGCACAGTTGGGACTGGAACCCAATACACCACTAGGACAGGCATATTTGATTCCTTATAAGAACAAAGGAAAGCTGGAGTGTCAGTTTCAGATAGGTTATAAGGGAATGATTGACTTGGTCTACCGTAATGAACAGATGCAGACCATTCAGGCACAGGTGGTATATGAAAAAGATTATTTTGAATATGAACTTGGACTGGATGCAAAGCTGATACATAAACCTGCACTGGAAGAGCGTGGCGAGATTAAATATATCTACGCTTTTTTTAAGTTGCAGAATGGCGGCTTTGGATTTGAGGTCATGAACTGTCAGGAAGTGATTGCTCATGCAGAACGATATTCTCAGGGAATTAACAGTAATTATTCTCCTTGGAAATCTAACTTCGAAGAAATGGCGAAAAAGACGGCGATTAAAAGAGTATTGAAATTTGCTCCGATGAAAGCTGACTTTGCAAGAGCCATTGCTACAGATGAAACTATTAAGACGGAGATTGCAGTGGATATGACAGAAATCAACGGTCAGGAGATTGTAGATGGGGAGGGTGATTTCGTTGATGAGGAGATATGAGTATTCGGAGAAGGAGCAGAGTCTGCACCGAAAGATTCGGAATGAGCATGCTTTGTTCAAATATCAGATGCTGTCAAATCCAGTTCGGACAGTGTATGACTCCTGCAACAAGATTCGTTTCTATGAATGTATGATGGAATACTTCCAATACAAGGAAAGTATCAGCAGAGCATTTGTTAATTCCAGTGAGAACAGTGTCTATCCCTTAGCGGAATTGTATGAAATTTATTTGAAGCATGAGTATCTTCATGTAGGAACATGGAAAGGTATTGAAGAGATTTTGAATGTTTTTGTGGTGGAGCAGGCGAAGCTTGGGGCATAAGAGAATCAAAGGAAATGTGTGGCTGTCGGTTCGACAGCCACGTTTCGACTAGTGAGAAAAAGAAAATAGTATTTTGATGAAAGGTATAATAGGTGAAGCCGGTATAAATTATATTTTTACAATGTCTAAGATTATTATTTCATTGAGCAAAAGTATATAAATAATAAAATTCTCCGTATAGCAATGATAGAAAAGGGAAAGATAGTATATATAAAATATAAGGAGGCTGACAGATGGAAGAAATAATTAAGGAGCTCAGAAGAGAGTTCAATGAAAGAAAGGATAATTTACAGGAGGATAATTTACGCTTTCATGTTGTTGTAAATACTTTTTTGAACTACTACGGATATGATATAAGCAAATGTATTTTTGAACCGCCAACTGGTAAAGGTTTTTGTGATATTCTCGTTCCTACTATTGCAGGAGATGCAATAGTGGTAGAAGTTAAAACGGGAAAGAAACCATTAGAAGTGTTAGATATTGAACAGGTGGGGAAATATGCAGGAAATAAGGGGCTTAGATTTGGAATGTTAACTAATGGATACGAATATGTATTATTGGATTTTTCGATCACTCCATCTCCTTCCTTGGAAGGAAATGTTTGGAAATCCCATGTAGTATTTTGGTTTAATATATTTAAGGCAAGAGGGAAAGGGCTGACAGAATTAAAGTATTTTAAGTATCTCAATTTTGATAATTTGTGTAAAAGACAATCCACATTTTTCTATGCTGACATTGCTCAATATAGAGAATGGAAGTCTGAGCAGGGGATGAAGGAGGTTTCGTGGACAGCATATAGATGTACGTTGTATCAGTTTTTTGACTTCTATGCGCAAAAGGTGTTATATAAAGAACGTTTTGAACCAGAAGGGAAGAAGGCATATGAAACATTGAAAATGGACGAGATTAAGGAGTTTATCAAGGAAAGAAAAAGAAATTCGGATAATGTTTCAAGAGATACTGTAAATAATAATTATACCCATATATATAATATGCTATATGAGCTGAAAAAGCATGGAAAAATCAGCTATATCAGTTTAAATGATAGCCGTAAGCAGAATCTTGTGGAGTACGAAGAAACAGAACAAAGAAAGGTATATGATAAATTACAAACAGATGATATACAGGAGATTATAGTTTTTTTGAAGAGAAGAAAGAATTCTACTAGGAATATTGTTTTGTTTCTTTTGACTGTCACTTTAGGTTTAGAGAGGTCACAACTTTTGGAATTGACATGGGATAATTTTGATGAAAATTTTAGGCATATTATTGTAGGTGGAAGAAAGATAGAACTATGTGTATTACTTCAAAAATCTTTATCTCAACTATATGATGAGAAAAAGCAACAAAGGGTAAAATCGCCATATATTCTACAGCTATATTATAATAAAAGGTTTAAACCTATGAAGGAATGGAATATAAATGATGTTTTTGATAATTTTACAAAGATAACAAATGATGTAAAATGGAAGAATTATTCTCACAAATATGTAAGGGGGTGTCTTATTAAAACACTATTTGCTACTGGGTATTCATTGGAGGATATTATATATATCACAGGGATTGATATAAAGAATTTGGCTAATCTAATAGGAACGGATGAAATATTTGAAAGACGGGATGATAAGATAAATTGGACAAAATTATATGACGGTATTTTATGCGAAAATATGTAACTGTCTTGTTAGAATTAGTGTTATTGTAGATTGATTCAATATTTTGATGGATGATTTTGAAATTAGAGATTTTTGTATTTGTTAATTGAAAAGCGAATGGTAATATAATATGAATAAAAAAGCCTATAAATTGAGGCTTTTTTATTATTTGTACATAAGTTAAGAATGAAAGTAATGGTATCAATCTTTTATTAAAGTGATAGCGAAGCTGCTATTTAGAAGATTCATTAATTTTGTTAGTGTGTTCTTTTAATATCATATTTATATACTGACTGAATGATCTATCATCTTTTTCAGCCAATTCCTTGATTTGTTGTATCACATTTTCGTCAAGAGTTATACTCACTTTGCATTTTAGTGGTTTCATTCAATCACCTACCTTTTTATAGAATATACCATTTTGTGTGAAGTTATATTGTAAAGTAGGATAAAATATGATAAAATACTACTTAGAGTTGGTATAATACAATATACGTATGTAAGAAGTACTACCTTTGATACGGAGGAGGATAAAATTATGGCACTTGTAAATTGTCCGGAATGTAAAAAGCAAATATCAGATAAAGCTATAAATTGTATTCATTGTGGCTATCCGATGCAGAAAAAAAATGATTCCATAGGTCATCTGGCACTGTCAATTCCGGGTGATAATGGAAATAATACTAATGTAGGTTTTATATTTAGTTATGAAAAAGAAGTAGATAATTATAGATATAAAGAACAAGAGGATATTATATCTGATGTAGAGTCACATATTAGAGTATATAATATGTGGTGTCAGGAAGCTCCTTATGAGCGTCAAGAAAAAATGTATAAAAAAATGGCATTAATAATTTTTAGAATTACGATTAAAACTCATTTTTATATGGCATGGACAACTGTAAGATATCTTATGGAAAAAATTGATTTTAGTTTTCTGGGCTCATATGAGTTGAATTATATGGCAGATAAGTTATATTCCATCAGTGGAGCTAACGAAAATATAGTATATAGCTATATCATCAACCAACTGATTAAACATGGCGATGAAGGTGTTAAAACTAAAATGAAATCTTTGGGCCCCTGTTTTACTTCAGAAAAAATATATGTAAATTTCTTAGAAAAAAGAAAAGATAACGGAAAAAAGGAAATCAGGGAGGATATTCCAAAGTGCCCGCATTGTAATGCGGTAGAAATAAAAAAATTAGATGTTATTGATAGGGGGATTAGTATTGGTTTGTTTGGGTTGGGAAGCAACAAAATAGGTAAAAGTTTTGAATGTAAGAAATGCAAATATACATGGTAAAAGGATATGTTATCTGATTTGATTTTTTTAAGTATTAGAGTACAGAGCTTAAGTTTAATATAGACATGCATTTTTCAAAAGGAAAAAGACAAGTATTATTATAATTAAGAACAAAATTGCAAATGTAATTAGTATAATACATATTAAGGAAAACGGGGCGTATTCCAAATTCCAATACATCTCCGTATAAGTCTTCCTGACAATATTTATCGTTTTTGACATCAACGCTGACATCAACCCCAATCAAAATCAATAAAACCCATTAAACAAAATACCGTAAAAACGCGTAAAACTGGGATTCCATAATATCACATGGAATCCCTTCTATGAATTTAGGTTCTAGTGGGCAACCCCCGTGCAGGTTCGATTCCTGTCATCCGCATAGAAAAAAGGCTTTAGGGCGAATGTCCTAGAGCCTTTTTTTTCGATGTTAGTGAGAAGATTATACAGAGAAAGTAAAAAAGTTGAAATTTTTTTGGACAACCCAAAAGTACAATATAAAAATATTCAATTATTGTGAATTAGGAAAAGGAGGCTTATATGGATATGAAAAAAAGAAAAAACATAATAGGACAAATTATGTTGATATTGTGCAGTGCGTTATTTGCAGGTGGGATTATTTCTTCCTGTGTTATTACAGAGAGAGCAGCTGCCAAGGTGTCCTATGAGAAGAAGATTGCAAAAGAAAAAAAGGAGATTAAAAAGTTCAAAAAGCAATTAAAGAAGGCGAAAAGAGAATATAAAAAAGCTAAATCAGACTGGAAGTCTGCACCAGATGAGGGGACAGGTATTTTTAATGCGGATGTAATTAATGCTTCGCCGCTTATTATTCACTCAAACAATGTTTTATCGGAAGGGAAAGGATATTTTTATATTAAAAATAATACTAGTTATGTTTCAAGCAGCTATAATGGTACCATTCGAATCACAGGTGGAACCTATAATTATGACGGAATCAAGTGTAAGGTTGCCGTAGAATTAAAAACGAAGCGACAAAATGCGGCAGGAAGAGAGTTACGCGCGTATGCTAAAATTGAAAGAATAAAAAGTAAAATAAGTAAGTGCAGGAATAGGATAAGTTATTATCGGAAAATGATGAATGCAGCTTTCAATAAGGTAAAGGATGATAATTCAAATGTATATCGAAATGGGGACACTATCCATATTAATGCAAATCAATCCCTAAAGCTAAATCTTGTTTGGAAAAGTACAGCCAAGGGAACTGTAAAGTGGTCCATTGGAGATGATAGTATTCTGAATATTGAAGAAATCAATAAAAATAAAAAATATGAGTTGAAAGCGGGTGCTGCAACAGGGACTACTACTTTAAAAGCAAAAATTAAAGAATCTGGAGTGGTACGTAAATTTAAAGTTGTAATAGTAGGTTATCCAACTAGCATCACTGTGCCAGAGAGTAACATTACATTAAAAGTGGGAGATATTTATCAGGTAAATTACACAGTGCTTCCGGAAACTGCTGCTACGGAGATTTCAATGACCACAGCTTCCCAAGCACTCGAAATCGGTTATCCAATAGACCCATCAACATCAAAGGTAGAAGATTATGAAGGAGATGGAACAGAAACATTTAAAATTAGTTCAAAAGGTCCATATCTGAGAGCGGTATCAGTTGGAACAGCTACGGTAACTATAACAAGTGAGTATACAGAATATTGTACTGCGTCAGTAACTATTAATGTTACCATTGTTAATCCAATAAAAGGATTTGCATTGGGGGAACGTTCAGATAGTCCGTCAGAGATGAGTCAGGAGATTGGGTGGGATGATTTGACAATGTCACCGGAATTAAGTATTCCATCTGTTGAAGGCAAGGAGAGAAGTAAGGAGTATTATGAAGCTATATATAGTGAAACATCTGCAAAAGGGTATTACGATTTGAAATATTGGATTAAAGCAGACGGAAGAGCTACAGAAGCTGTTACAGCAGTCAGTTCTAACCCAAATGTTGCTTTTCCGATGAAAACACAATATTATTACTATGCGGACAGTGATGATTCCAGATTTTTTGTAAATGCCGGAACTCTAAGAATTGGTGTAGCAGGAAGTGGAAACTGTGATATTGTAATCCAGACAACATCTGGAGTTTCTGCTATCTGGCATATTACCGTTTCTGGAGGTGAAAATACGGTTACAGCATGTTCTTTCCTGCGGGATGATAATACTTACTCAGAATATGGAGAAGTATTCTATGTCGAATGCGAGGATGTGATAGAGGAATATAAAGAAAATTCTTCTAGTGGTTTTTCTGATTGCATGGATGCAAATAATTATTTTCAAATGGTAAGTGAGGAAGAAGCGTTCCTGTACGTTATGATTCCATATACCTATGAAACAGAATATGATTATATCTGGTTAGGAACGCCAGAGTTTAGCTATGAATCAGAATCAGAAGCTTTTTTTATTAAGTTTATCCAGTGTAACAGGGTAGAGAAAAAAGGATATGTTTGTCTTGGCATTAATACGCGGAATAACGAAGAAGAAAAGACGGAGTATCTGTATGGAATGGAAGGGGCTAAAACTCCAATTAAGATTTGTATGGATGAAGAATACAATTGGTATCTTGAGTAATAACAATAATTTTTGCAGCAATAATTGAATATATAGTATGAAAAGCCTTGATGTGTGTTTCAAGGCTTTTCATAGTATTTTAGAAATGGAAAACAGCGAAGGAGAGAAAAAATCGAAAAAACAATGAAGGAAATTTTACATTTTTTCAGAAAATACTATCATTTGGATGTCGTTGTTGCTTTCAGAAATTCCATCAAAATTACTGAAAACCTGTTTGACACTCATATTATTTTGTTTCATGATTTCTTCAATTTCTTTTCTGTGATACAAACGGATAGGATCACCCTGTTCAAAGTTGGGAATGGAGAGAACATCTCCAAAAGCAAAATCATTTTGACCATACAACATAATTTGGCTTTCCCGGTTCCATTCAAACCTTGATAAGGTAATGCCGTTTTCTCCGGCATCCCACAAATTACATGGGAAATGCGTATCGGCATAATCTGCACTCATAATATCCATTACATGCTTTCCACCGGGACGCAAAGACTTTGCAACCACAGTAAAGATTTTTAAGTTTTCTTCTTCGTTCTCTAAATATCCTACAGCTCCATCTGCCATGTTAAGAACAACATCAAATTCTTCCTTAAAATTCACATCCCGGATATCCATATGAAAGAATTTGGCAGGAAGATTTTCAGACTTTGCCTGCTTTGCAGCATCTTCCACATATGCTTTTGTAATATCCACGCCTACCACTTTAAATCCTCTTCTGGCAAACTCCAGACTATGTCTGCCAAAACCGCAAGCTAAATCTAGAATCCTTTCATTTCCTGTAAGTTTTAATGTTTGTATTAAAAAATCAACCTGTTTTTTGGTTTCTTCCGTCCAGGATTGCTTCTTAATATCTAAAGTCCAACCTTCTTTATACCAAGTATCTTTTTTTCTTATCATTCTATCAGCTCCTTTCTTTTATTTTCGCGAAGGCAAAGTAAGGACAAATAAATTTGTTGGAAATTTATTTACTTCATCCCAGCGCGCCCGTGAGTTATTTTGTTGCCGGCAAATTAATACTAGCACGTATGAAAAAAATTACTAGACTTGTATTTTAGGGTGTGATATATTTTTGTATTAGGTGCGGATAAAAATAGTATGTCTCAATATCTAAGAAGTGAAATTTTCTAATTTTTCAAAGAGTTTCAAAAGCAATAATCCATTTATGTAGTTAATAATATATGTTATAATTTATGCGGAGGTGAGCATCTTGAAAAAGATTTTAATAATTGATGGCAGTAACCTTTTATTTCAAATGTTCTTTGGACTGCCATCACGCATATATAATGAACAAGGAGTTGGAATCTGGGGTGTGCTGGGATTTGTAGGTGCTCTCCTTAAGATTATTCGTCAAACTAATCCTAGGCATCTTGCAGTTCTTTTTGATGGCGAGATTGAAAACCAGCGAGTTACCATTGATGAAGATTACAAAGCAAACCGAATTGATTACAACAATGTAGCAGACGAAGAAAATCCATTCTCGCAGTTACCATATATTTATCAGGCTTTGGACTATTTAGGAATTGTTCACGCTGAGACAACATGTTGCGAAGCAGATGATTGGATTGCAAGTTATATCAAACGTTACGGTAATGATAACCAAATTATTATTTCTTCTTTGGATAGTGATTTTTTTCAATTGATGAGTGAAAACGTTTCCATTCTGCGTTATCGAGGAGATAAAACGATGATATGGACACCGGAGTATTTACAGGAAAAGTATGGAATTCACCCTTGCCAGTATGCTGATTTTAAGTCTTTGACGGGAGATAAAGCAGATAATATTCCGGGAGCAGAAAGAGTAGGACCAAAAACAGCAAGTACATTACTGGGAGAGTATGGAACGCTTGACAAAATTATTGAAAATGCAGAGTCAATAGAAAAGAAATTTGTAAGAGAATCCATTATAAGAAATAGAGAGCGTTTGTTGCTTAATCGAAGATTAATTAAGCTTGAAGGAATGAATGAAATTCCATTTGAACTTGATGAGATGAAATATGAATACAATGGAATTACAACAACTGAGGTTTTGCGTGGAATTGGGCTGAAGGCGTAAGGCGTTTTGGAGGAGTTGAATATGAAATATATTAAATCCATACCGCAAGAGAATGAAGAAGTTACAAAAGAGCTGACACAAAATCAATGGAAATTATTAAAGGAACCTTCCTCCTTGGGCGTTACAATCGCAGTTTCCATGCCCATTAGCATTATACTAATGTTCATAACGATATTCTATTTTAGATTACTATTTCCAGAAAGTATGAATTTTTTAAATACGGACAGGTTTCGTATTACCTTTAGCATTAATTTGAAATGTATATTTTATGTGGCTGGGATTTTGCTTTATACCTTTTTGCATGAGATGATACATGCATTAACGATTCCAAATGTAATACGTTCAAATAAGACATTTTGGGGGATAAATGGTTGCTTCGGTTTTGTGTATTCCGAAGAAAAGATAAAAAAGGGAAGATTTATTTTGGTATCAATCATGCCATTATTAGTGTTGACCTTTGTTGTGGCTTTGGTGTGCAGGGTGTTTCATTTTTATCACTGGTATTTGCTATTGCTTTGTGTTATCAATGCTGGTGGTGCCTGTGTTGATATTTTTAATGTTATATTGATTGCAAAGCAGGTGCCTGCGAAAGGGATGATTGTAAATAATGGTATGAGAACTCTGTTTAAATAAAAAATATAAGAAGTATGCTATAATTATAGAGGAAGGAGTAATGTAGCTTATATACTTATGGGATGCAATATTAATATAAATTTATAGGTGAACCATATGGAAAGAGTTAAGTTAAAGGAACTGAAAATGGAGTCAAGGAATGAGGTTATAAGGTTCTTAAAAAAGCTATGGAATCAAGAGAAAACACAGTGCCCTATCTGTGGCAGTGAACTGGAGTTTCTACATAAAAAAGCGAAAAAGAGTGTTTGTGATTGGCAATGTAAACAGTGCGATAAAGTATTTAAGACAATCTATTTATTAAATGAATTAAATGAACAAATGCCAAATTAAACAGGCTCAAAATCAAACAGGAGAAATGAAATGAATCAGGATAAATATGCTTTAAAATACAAGATATTAGTTTGGACAATTCTAGTAGTAGCACTTACAATGCTATTTTGCACCAGTATATATACAGATGTGCAAATAGTAAAGGCGAAGAAGAGAGTAGGAGTGGTGACAGGCTCTGGAATTGAAACACCCCTTATACCACCTTCACCTGCTCCTCAGGTGACAGAAACGTCTGCTCCATCGGAAACGTTACTGCCTGTATTGCTACCGGAAGAAATTCAGAATATATATACTTGTGGCATGGGAAAAAATAAGGTGAAAATTAGTTGGACAGAATCCCTATATGCTACCCAATATATGCTATATCGAAAAAAGCAAGGGGAGACAAAGTATGCTTTTCTGGAAACTACGAGTTTGCTTCGGTATATAGATAGAAATATCAGCTATGGAAAAAAATATTATTATAAAGTGATTCCGGTTAATTATCAGGAAGAACAAATGCAACTGGGGACAGAGAAAAAGATTGTATATATTAATAAGCAGATTGTGTCAACAAATCACAAGAAATATTCCTATGGAGAAATGTCTAGAGATATTCCGCAGTTAAATGATAAATATCATGGAATTGTCACCTATGAAATCATAGGGAAAAGTGCAGATGGAAGAAATATTTACGATATTATAGTAGGAAATCCGGAAGCGAAAAAAACGATGCTGGTGGTTTCTACCCTTCATGCCCGGGAATACATGGCTTCTTTATTGTGCATGAATCAGATAGAGTTTTATCTTAGTCATTATTGGAAATCCATTCAAGGGAAAAAGGTGAACCATGTATTAGACAAAATATCGATTCATTATGTTGTTATGGCAAATCCAGACGGTGTTGCAATCTCTCAGTTTGGATTTGATGCAATTCGTGACAAAAGGCTTCGAGAGAAACTTCGTAAAATGTGGGGAAGCTCTAAGAGATGGAAAGCAAATGCACGAGGTGTAGACTTAAACCGAAATTTTCCGTTTCAATTTAATGTGCATGGAAAAGCGGGGAGAGAAGGATATAGTGGCGCGTATGCAGGAAGTGAAAGTGAAACTAAGTCCATTGTCCGACTGGTTGAGTATTTAAGAAAAAATAAGAAATTAAAGGGTGTGATTAATTATCATGCAATGGGTTCAATTATTTTTGGCAGTTGCAAATCAGGAAGTATTGTTAAGAAAGCTACTACAAGAATGTACCGCCTTGCCAGACAGATTACTGGGTATATAAGTGCCGCAGGTTATCATTCTTCTGTACCGGGAAGTGGAGGCAGTTTTAGGGAATACGTTATGTACAAAAAGAAAGTAGCGAGTATAACTATAGAAATCGGGAAAATATCTTGTCCAGGACCTATATGGGAGTATCCTTCTATTTGGGAAAAAAATTCTACGTTGGTATTTAGAGAAGCTGTGCTGTTTGTTTAAGAGATAATTCACAACAACTGAGGTTTTGCGTGGAATTGGGCTGAAGGCGTAATTGCAGAGGGAACATTATGGCTACTTAGAGCGGAATCAGAAAAAACTAGAAAATTATTATTTAGCAGATAGCTTGCAAGGGCATATCCAATATTATGTCACATCATATAGCCGAAGTCCCGAACACGAAGGCATGGCTACAATACGTTATAACGGAGAAGAAGACTAAGATTTTGTAAAGAGGTAATGCCTGCGTTGGAAATCATAATGCATAATGAAAAATCTTATGGTATAATTCGCATAAGTAGTAGGTTGGAAAAATGGAATTTAGCGCTAGAAGATAACATTGCCCTACTAGTAAGTGAAAACAAGAAATTAGTAGGGGTATCAAAATGACAGTTGCCCTACTAGCATGGAGAAATAATAATTTAGTAGGGCGTGTAAAAAGGATATTGTCCAACTAAAAAGACAAAATAACGATTTAGTGGGATAAGTCAAAAGAATGCTGCCCAACCAATGAGAGAAAAGTAAGAAAATAGTAGTGAATATCAAAACAATACTATCCTACTAAAATGGCAAAATGAAAAATCAGTAGGAAAGGAAGCCTGAAGAGTGCAGAGAAATTTTTGATTCTTCTCTGACTCCGAAGAAAAGGAGGAAGTATGGGAAATACAAAGCGAAAAAATACTGATATATCTTTTTATATTGAAAATCAAGAATATATAGCAAATAAATATGTAATGAAATGTTTTACTGTAACGATGTTAATATACTCTATTGCCTTTATTTTGGATTTGTTAGACATCTTTGTGGTGAATAAAAGAATTATGGCGGCGGGCTATATTCCTTCGGTATGCATTTATTTAATCGTATATGCCATTACAAAGAGAATATCCTTATCCAGTCAAAAGGTGAAATTTTTTATATTGTTTAGCGTATCATTAGTTCTTACAATCATGGGGGTTACGATTACTTACCATGTTGTATTAGGCTCTTTGTTACCAACCTTATATGCTACTATGTATTCTTCAAAAAAGGTAATGTGGTATGTTTATATTCTTTCGGTAATCAGTACCATTGTTGTGGTATATGGTGGTTATTATTTTGGTCTCTGTGATGCCAATATGACGTTACTTACCACGGATAGTCTGCAAAGCTATTTATCGAATGGAAGCTTTACCTTAACAAAAGTAAATAATAATCCATACTTTACTCTTATGTTGTTTTTTGTGCTTCCTCGTTGTTTGATTTATATTGCATTTATGTCAGTCTGTAGTAGCATTTTCTCTATTGTTAGTGGCAGCTTGGAAAAGGCACGACTCAATGCAGAATTAGAGAAAGCCAAGGTAGAGGCGGAGACTGCAAATCAGGCAAAGTCCCGATTTTTGGCCAGTATGTCTCATGAAATCCGGACGCCAATTAATGCAGTGCTGGGTATGAATGAAATGATTCTTAGAGAAAGCAAAGAGGATAGTATAAAAAAATATGCCAATGATGTAAAAGATTCTTCCTTGGTTCTTTTGAATATAATTAATGAAATTCTGGATTCTTCTAAAATTGAATCGGGAATGATGGAAATTGTAGAAGGAAACTATGAGCTGGGTACGATTATAAATGATTTATATAATATGATAAGCATTAAGGCAAAAGAGAAAGGATTGGAACTGGTATTTGATGTGGATTCTTCTATTCCAAGAGAATATTATGGAGATGATAAGCGAATCCGTCAGGTTATGTTAAACCTATTGACAAATGCTGTAAAGTACACAGAAAAGGGTACCGTAACTGTGAAGGTTAGTTGTAGAATGGAAGGTGAAAATGCAATTATTCGTTATGCAGTGAAAGATACTGGAATTGGAATTCGTCCAGAAGATATGGAAAAGATTTATGATGCCTTTCAGCGTTTTGATGTATCTAGAAATAAAAATGTGGAAGGTACAGGTCTTGGCATGAATATTACCAGTCAGCTTTTGAAGCTCATGGGAAGTGAACTACAAATAGAAAGTGAATATGAAAAGGGAAGTGAATTTTCCTTTGAATTGCTTCAGAAAGTGATTGATACAAAACCATTAGGTGATTTCCGTAAGAGAAATCTTACCAATAACAAGGAACAGGGAGAAGAAAATGGTATTATTGCTCCTTCTGCCAAAGTATTAATTGTAGATGACAATAAAATGAATATCAAGGTATTTAAAGCTCTTTTGAAGAAAACACAAATGCAAATATCTGAAGCAATCAGTGGAAAAGAGTGCCTGGAGTTGGTGAAGCAGGAAGCCTTTGACCTTATTTTCTTGGATCATATGATGCCGGAGATGGACGGAATAGAAACACTTCATGAAATACGAAATAATAATTTATGTGAAGGTGTTCCGATTATTATGCTTACCGCCAATGCAATCGTTGGCGATAAGGAAAAGTATTTGAGTGAAGGATTCGATGATTTTCTTGCAAAGCCGATTATGTTAGAAGAGTTAGAGCGAATGATTCTTCATCATTTGCCAGAGGAATTTTTTGTTTAAAGCGTAAAATGAAAAAAAGGATAATAGAATAAGTATAACAAGGAATCAAGCATGAAATATAGTGGGGTGATAACTTTGTCGGAAGAGTGGATTTCAAAAGAAGATATTAATAAAAGAAGAGATAAAGTAGTGGCTGGTATAGCTCGTATTAATGACTTTATTGCACACAGTAACTGTTCGGATTTTATGATTAAGCAGTATGATGGAAGTGACTTGTATTTAATTGGGAGCTATGATTTATGTTACTATAGTGAGATGGAAATACTTTTTGAAGAAGTGAGTTACATATCAATGGATACATGGTTTTCACTATGGGATTTAACAAAAGATCCTTTTAAAGTGAAGTTTGAAACAGATAATCAGGATAGTCTTTTTGAAATACAAATTAGGGATGATATGGAAGAAAAAAACCATATTATCCGGTGTGATGATATGCAGGTTCATATTGGAGTGCAGGGACTAGATGAGACTGCATTTGAAAAAAGGGCATAATTTAACTAGATAGAAAGGGGGATGGAGCTGTTGGATGTATGCAAGGATTGTATAAAACATACCCCCATTGCAACAACCCAGTGCTATCAGTGTGGTTGTGAAACAATGGAAATGGAATGGAAGGATTGTTTAATAATTGGAAATTGCACCAATTGTGGAGGTTCCATAGTTGGTGCTACTTTTTGCCTACCTGTATAGAGGATGATAAGGAGTACTCACTTATTATAGGAAAACAGGAATTGGATAAAGCAGAAGTGATTCAATTAAGCAAGTTGCTGGGGATTCGTGCATTGGAAATGAAAGAAATACTGTGTAAAGGGAAAAGAATCAAGCAAGCTTTTTCTCTTAGAAAAATTTTACCCATCCTTCAACATCTTGAAAAAGAGGGAATTGCCTATGAACTGGAACCTCAGCTGCAATATAGCGAAATTTGGGAATGTGCTTCCAGTCCCATCGGGAAAGGTTGATGGAGAAAAAATAATAGGAGACAATAATTATGTATGACAATGAAGTAAGAAATAAAAATCTATTTAAAAAATTATTCAACATTTTTGAAGGGGTAATAGTAGTAATATTAGCAGGTATTATTAGTGACAAGTGTTTTCATGGAACGCTTTCTAGCCATGTTATTATTATGGTAGTGTTTTTTGTATTACTGATTCCGATAAATGTCTTAATTGAAAAGAAAATCAGCAAGGAAAACTAGTGTTATTGTTAAAATGTTTTGGCAGGAGGAACATTGTATGATGGTAGAAAAAGTTTTTGACGATTTATATAAAAAATATGAAGATTTTAACTGGAGTATAGTATCCCAAACCGATAGTACTTTTGTGGGGGAATTAAAAAGAGAAATTGGAAAAAATCATTTTTTTTATCATCAGCAAATACAGGCTGTGGCAAAGTGCGATTCTAACGATGATGTTTTGTTTTTGGTAACTGGTGATAATGAGAAAAAAGATGATTATTATATTTTTCATTTAACCTATTCCGGTCATGGTGAAGAAAATTTGAAATATAAAAGATTTGATGGAATAGAGTCTGTGAAAGCGTATATTGAAAAAGTGTACATAGAAGAATATTTATAATTTAAAATTGGAATTAGATAGGAGGGAGAGAGGTTTGGTAGTACACAAATATCGAATGTTAAAAGGGACTTGGGGAATTGCAATTAATATTTACGGAGCTGTTTATGATTATGATGTTTATGTGAAAAACAATTGTAATTTTCAGAATGAAAATGTTTCAGATATTTGTGAGGGGGTTAGTGTATATTTTGATCCAGAAAAAAATGAAAATATAGGTCCTAATGATGCCTATAATGAAATGAATCCCGATGATTATCCCTATGTGATAGAAGGAATGAAAAATGTCTCTCAACAAATTAAGGCAAATGCTGATTTTAAGAAAACATTGATTGTGATAACAAGGCTGGAGTTTAATCTATGCCATTTCCAAGAGGAAGGTCTTATTGCAGCATCTATGGAGTGGTGTGGGAAAGCCTTCCATTTTTCGTGTCCCCAGATAGAAGCGAGATTTCAAAAAGATATTAATAAATACATTTATGATTTTTAAATCACGCCCCAAAACTTCCCACGTGCAAAATGAGATTAACTTTTCAGAACATCATTTTATAATTAGCCAGTGCACAGACACAAAAGGTTATTGGTTTTCTGTCTGTGCGGTGTTTGAACTCGTCCGCGAAGAAGAAACACCAATAACCTTTTGTGGCGTCACTTACTCACTTTTAGATGGTAGATTACTCAGATTATTTGATTCCGTACCATCCGGCAGGGATTTTAAATAGGGTGAGCCTTTGCGGTGAGCAATTCCTACGCCTTGAATGTCGCCTGATTTTGCCATGGTGACCCCTTCTTCCTTGGAGACAGTGGAACCGTCTGAAAGCTGGTAGCCTGTGACACGACCGCTGGATTTCACCAAACCAACGATTTCTTTTGCATCTGCCTTTGGAGTAGGTATTTCATCCAAGGCAGCATAAGCAAGTTTTGCACCAAAGTCTTTATTATCTGTATTCATATCATTCTCCATAATTTTAAAATTCTTTTTTGCCATAATAGTGTTTGTAGAAATTTGAAAATTATGCAAAATATATTGAGTGGGGTATATGTGTAAACTATGTTCATATTTTACACATATATATAACAGCTTTCTCTTTTCACTAATCTACATGGCAGTTCAATTCGTACGGTCTCCTTATGTTTTCCTTTTCTTCTGTCCAATAAAAGGGATAATGCCAGATGTCCCATTTCCCGCTTGGGAATATTAATGGTAGTAAGCATGGGGTCGGTATGCTGGGATTCCATAATATTATCAATAGAAATCACCGATGGAAGATAGTTTCGTTTCTGGCTGGCTTTCAGTGCTTTTAACACACCCAAAGCGGTGGTGTCATTGGCACAAAAGATAGCACTAGGCCGGTCTTGGCTTTGCAGGATGGCATTCATTGCAGCAAAGCCTTCCTCCAGTGTTTGGTTTGTAGGATGAACATTAGTATGGTTCAATGGAAATCGATGCTTCAACAGAGTCTGGTAATAGCCGATATAACGGCTTTCGTAGGTGCAGTCGCCGATATAGGCAATGTTTTTGTGCCCTAATGAAAGTAGATATTCCATGGCGATTTCCGCAGCAGTTGCCCCATTACAAACCACCTCGTCATATTCGTAATCTGTTGGATTACGGTCGATACCGGCGATACAACGGTATCTTTTCTTAATGGTAGGAATCAGATTTGCCGGACATTTACCCAATATAATAAGTCCGGTATTTTTCTTTTCTTTAATTAATGCCAGAGAATGACTTTTCTGCTCTGTCTGGACTACCGTGCTGGATTTATAGGGAACATGTACCTCTGGTTCCTTATCCTGTCCCAGAGTCATAAGGTCTGCCGCATTTAGTATTTCTCCTAAAGCGCAGTTATTTTCCATAAGCTCTTCCTGAATACACTGAAATAGTTCTTTAAAGAAGGTATCCTTATCCATAGAATCAAAACGAGTCAGGTAAATATCTACAGTAAAGGTGGTTTGATTTTTGACAGTTCCTTTACGTAAATCTCTTGCAAAGGTGTTTGGAGTATATTGCAGCTCTGATGCAATCTGCCATATTTTCTCTGCTAGTTCTTTGTTGTGACAGCGATGCTGTGGGTCATTTAATACCCGGGAAACAGTGGATGCCGATGTACCTGCCAGCTCTGCAATTTTCTTAATTGACATAATAATCTACTTCCTTTCCTTCTTTTGAAAAAAACAAGATAGTTATCCTAAATAATATATGAAATAGGTTTTTATTAAAAACAAACACAAAAATAAATGAAAACGATTTCATTTGTTAAAGAGAATAAAAAACAACTTTTTTGTGTTTTAACTATAAAATACGCTTTTTCTGGAAAAAATGCAAGTGAAAACGATTTCAAAAAAGCGTAGTGTAAAGAAAAATGAAACTCGATAGAATAAACTCATCGAAGTCATAAAAGCCAACAGATCTGTAAATATTAATTCTATGATTTCAATAAAAAGGTTTCAAAAAACACAAATTTGAATATGCGTAAAAAAGAAAAAAGTTCAATGGAAGAACCATTGAGG